>NZ_JBEOYD010000081.1:0-21512 GCF_040296885.1 Streptomyces sp. NPDC001980
TCCTATCTCCCCCCTTATCGGGCTGGCGGTTTTTCGGCGGGGGGTGCGGGGGGGGTGGGCGCGCAGTTCCCCCCCCCCCTAACGGGGCGCACTGCAGCGCCCCTTCTTTTTAGGGGCGCGGGGAACTGCGCGAGCAACCACGACGGCGCCGCACCCGACCACGGCCGGTACCCGTCGCCGCACCCTCGGCTGACCGCATACGCTGATCGCATGACCCCGCAGGCCGCCACCCCCGCCTACCGCAGGCTGTCCGTCGAGGAGCGGCGCAGCCAGCTGCTCGACGCGGCCCTCTCCCTCTTCGCGCACCGCGCGCCGGAGGAGGTGTCGCTCGACGACGTGGCGGAGGCGGCCGGGGTCTCGCGCCCGCTGGTGTACCGCTACTTCCCCGGCGGCAAGCAGCAGCTCTACGAGGCCGCCCTCAGGTCGGCCGCCGAGGAACTCGAACACTGCTTCGACGAGCCCCGTGAGGGCCCCCTCCTGCCCCGGCTGGCCCGCGCCCTCGACCGCTACCTCGCCTTCGTCGACCAGCACGACGCCGGCTTCAGCGCTCTGCTCCAGGGCGGCAGCGTGGTGGAGACCTCGCGGACGACGGCGATCGTGGACGGCGTACGCCGGGCAGCCGCGCAGCACATTCTCAGCCACCTGGACGTCGCCGACCCCGGTCCCCGGCTGCGGATGACCGTCCGGATGTGGATCACCGCCGTCGAGGCGGCCTCCCTCATCTGGCTCGACGAGGACAAGCAGCCGCCGGTCGAGGAGTTGCGGGACTGGCTGGTCGACCAGTTCGTCGCCGTGCTCAGTGTGACCGCGCGCCGCGACCCGCAGACCGCGGCCCTCGTCGACGCCCTCGCGGCGGATGGCTGAAACTGGTGCCGTGAAGAGTCAGGACACCCCCTTCGAGGGCGGCCCCATGGACGGGCGGGTGCTGCCCGTGCTGCTCGGCATGACCGGCCACCCCCCGAAGACGTACCGCATCCCCGTCCCGGACCCGGCGGGCGGCCCGCCCACCGTCCTGGTCTACCGCCGCGTGTCCCGGGGGCAGAGCAAGCGCCTGGGCCTGTCCCAGGGCTGGAAGTACGAGTACGACCCGACGGGCAAGGGCGCCGGCGGCGGGCCGAAGTGGCCGTGGTCGAAGCAGGACCCGGCCCGGAGGCCCGAGGACACCGAGGGGTGACATAACTGCGCCGAACGGCGCACATGTGCCGCGCGGACCACGCATACACATCTGATAATCACGTGATCATCGCGATGTGGAACGGAGAGACCGTCCCGCATCGGAGGTGATGACGTGTCAGGAAGGTTCCTGCGTCTGGCCTGTACGGCCGCGGTGGCGGCGGCCCAGGCCGTCCTCGCGCCCCTGCCCGCACTCGCCGCACCCGACACCGCGCGACCGGTCGCCGAGCTGCTGACGGACCTTCAGCAGGCGTACCGGCAGACCGAACAGGCCACCGAGACCTACAACGCGACGGCGGAACGGCTGCAGCGGCAGCGCGCAGAGGCGACCCGCCTGGACGGCGAGCTGGCCATCGCCCGGCGTTCCCTGCACGCCAGCCGGACCGAGGCGGGCCGGCTGGCCCGGCAGCAGTACCAGAACGCCAGCGCGCTCTCTCCGTACGTACGGCTGCTGCTCGCCCGTGACCCGCAGCACGCGCTCGACGAGGGCCACGTCATCGGCGAGCTGGCGCGCGAGCGGGCGAAGACGGTGGGCCGCCTGACGGACGACGAGCGGAACCAGGCCGACCTGGCCCGCCGGGCCCGCACGGCGCTCGACACCCAACTCGCCCTGGCCGAGCAGCAGAAGAAGCAGCGCGACGAGGTCCGCACCCGCCTCTCCGACGTGGAGCGCATGCTGGTCTCCCTCACCCCCGACCAGCTCACGGCACTCGCCGACCTGGAGAAGACGAAGACGGCGGACGCCCAGCGCACACTCACCACGTCCGGCGCCCTGGGCACCGCCACGCCACCCCCCTCCCCGGCAGGCGACCGCGCGGTGCGCTACGCCGTGCAGCAGCTGGGCAAGCCGTACCAGTGGGGCACGGCGGGCCCGGTGTCGTACGACTGCTCGGGCCTGACGTCACAGGCCTGGGACCACGCCGGCACCCCCATCCCGCGCACCAGCCAGGAACAGTGGGCCGACCTGCCCCACGTCCCCCTGAACCGCCTGCGCCCCGGCGACCTGGTCGTCTATTTCCCCGAGGCCACCCACGTGGCCCTCTACCTCGGCGACGGCAGGGTGGTCCAGGCCCCCCGTCCCGGCGCGAAGATCAAGGTCTCCCCGATCGCGGCGAATCCGATCCTGGGCGCGGTACGCCCGGATCCGAAGGCCGGGTCCCTCGCCACTTACACGCCCCCGGTGATCCCGAAGACGGCGGCGGAGGGCTCGGACGAAGCTTTCGGAACTTCACAGCCGACAGTCCCGACAGCCACCTGAAGGGGCGCGGGGCTGTATCCGATGTGCGGCTCCGCCGCGTGGGCGCGACCAGCCACAACGCAACCCGCACCCGAATCTCAAGCCAGCAGCCCCGAGCTCTTCCACAACCGCCGCCCCGCCCCCCGAAGAACGCCGATGTCGTCCAGGAAGTCGGTCAGCCGCTTCGCGCCGGTCTGCATGACCTCCCGCCGATGCCCACTCGCCCGCACCTGCGCCACCGCCTCCCGCCGGTCCAGCCCCACGTTCGTGTAGACCTCCGGATTGACGAAGGCGACCGAGAACACCCGCGCGAACTCGCCGGAGGTGACCCGCGTGAACTCCTGCGACCACCGCGGCGCCGTCACCATCTGCCGGCGCAGCTCCTCGCGGGCGTACCGCACATGCCGGGCCTCCTCGACCACGTGGATCCGCGTGACCCCGCGGACGAGCGGCTGGACCCGCTCGTCCGGGAAGGTCAGCCGCTGCATCCAGTCGAGGACCTCCTCGCCGAGCAGGGTGGCCGTGAAGGACCCGGGGGTCGTGGAGATCGTCTTGAAGAGGCGGCCCAGGTTCTGGTGGGCGCGGCTCACCGGGTACCAGGGCGCGTCACCGCGCGCTATCAGCCGCGCGAACATCTTCGAGTGCCGGCACTCGTCCTCGATCTCGGTCAGCGCGTAGCGCACGTGCGCGGTCGTCGCCGCCTTGTCGTAGATGTGCCGGACCAGCAGCTGCATCAGGATCAGCTCGAACCAGATGCCCAGCGAGGCCAGCGCGGCGGCCTCGTGCTGGGAGAGCAGGATCCGCTGTTCCTCGCTCATCCGCTGCCACATCGGCGTGCCGTACAGCGACACCAGCTCCGGCGGCCAGAACCACTTGCCCTCCTCGAAGGGCGCGTCCCAGTCCAGCTCCTTGTCCGGGTCGAAGGAGTGCTTCGCGGAGGAGACCAGCAGCCGTTCGGCCACCTGTTCGCGGTCCTTGAGCAGGCCGAGCGCGTCCCGCAGTCCGTCGACCGCGTCGGCTTCCGTCAGGGTCGTCATGGCTCCCTCACCTCGTTACCCGGGGGTACAACGTCGTCGGCTCTTATGAGACCGCTTGTCAGCAAGCCGGTCAATCCCCCGCGCACGACTTGCTGACTTCGCGTCTCAGAACCCGAGCGCCGCCCGCATCACCGACCGGGCGATCGGCGCCGCGTCCCCGCCGCCGCTGATGTCCCCGCGGTCGGCCGCCGCGTCCTCGACCACCACCGCCACCGCGACCTTCGGCTCCAGGTCGTCGTCCGCCTGCGCCCAGGACACGAACCAGGCGTACGGCACCCCGGAGTTGCCGATGCCGTGCTGCGCGGTGCCGGTCTTGCCGCCGACCGTGGCGCCGCGGATCGCCGCGTTCGCACCGGTGCCCTCCTCGACCACGTCGACCATGAGTTCCTTCAGTCGCATGGCCGTCGCGGCACTCATCACCTGCCGTACCGGCCCCGCGCCGCCCATGCCGACCGTCTCGCCGGTCCGCCGCACGGTCCGCTCCACCAGATACGGCGGTCGCGCCAGCCCGCCGTCCGCCACCGCCGCCGCGACCATGGCCATCTGCAGCGGCGTGGCCCGGGTGTTGTACTGCCCGATCGAGGACAGGGCCAGCTGTGCCTTGTCCACGCTCGTGTCGAAGGTGCTCGGCGCGGCGGTGAACGGGATGTGCAGCCGGGTGTCGTTGAAGCCGAACGCCTGGGCCGTCGCCGTCATCTGCGCCGCCCCCACGTCCACGCCCAGCTTCGCGAAGACCGTGTTGCAGGACCACTCGAAGGCCGCCCGCAGCGAGGCGTCCGCGCAGCCGTCGCCCTCGTTGGTCAGCCGGGTCGTGGTGCCCGGCAGCCGGTAGGGGTCGGGGGAGTCGGTCGGCGTGTCCAGGTCGGTGACCACGCCCGCGTCCAGGGCGGCGGCCGCGGTCACCACCTTGAAGGTCGAGCCCGGCGGATACGTCTGCCGTACCGCCCGGTTGAGCATCGGCTTCTCGGGGTCGTCGTTCAGTCGCGCCCAGGCCGAGGTCACCGCCTCGCCGTTGCCGGACAGTTCGGAGGGGTCGTACGACGGGGTGGAGACCAGGGCGAGGATCCGGCCGGTCGCCGGTTCGATCGCGGCCACCGCGCCCTTGCGCGAGCCGAGCCCCCGGTAGGCGGCCTCCTGGGCGTACCGGTTCAGGGTCGTGACGACGTTCCCGCCCGGGTTCACCGCCCGGCTCGTGTCGTTCCACAGCGGGAACGGCGCCAGCATCGGGTCGGTTCCGGAGAGCACTGCGTCCTCGGCGTGCTCCAGGAACGTCGTGCCGTACAGCTGGGAGGCGAAGCCGGTGACCGGGGCGTACAACGGGCCCTGCGGGTAGGTGCGTTCGTAGCGCAGTTGCTCCCCGCTGTCCCGGGAGCCGGTGACCGGCACGCCGCCGACCAGGATGTCGCCGCGGGGAAGGCCGTAACGGGCGATCGAGTTGCGGCGGTTGGCGGGGCTGTCGTCGTACTGCCGCGCCAGGACGACCTGGACGCGGGCGGCGTTGACGAGGAGGGCGAACAGCAGCAGGGCGCAGAGGGCGCGGGCCCGCCGGACGTACCTGGCCGTGCCGGCCTGCCGGCGGCCGTACCCGGTGGTCATGGGGCCACCTGTCCGTCGTAGTGGCGGCGGGCCGAGTCGCTCACCCGGATCAGCAGGGCCACGATCGCCCAGTTGGTGACGACCGAGGAGCCGCCCTGGGCCAGGAACGGCATCGCCATGCCGGTCAGCGGGATCAGCCCGGTCACCCCGCCCGCGATCACGAACACCTGGAGGGCCATGATCGAGGCGAGCCCGACCGCGAGGAGCCGGCCGAAGGGGTCGCGCAGGGCGAGGCCGGCCCGGTAGCCGCGCTCCACGAGCAGACCGTAGAGGAGGAAGATCGCCGACAGCCCGGCGAGACCGAGTTCCTCGCCCGCGGTGGCCAGGATGAAGTCCGACTTGGCGGCGAAGCCGATGAGGATGGAGTGGCCGAGGCCCAGTCCGGTGCCGAGGACCCCGCCGGCCGCGAACGCGAAGAGGGACTGGGCGAGTTGGTTCGGTCCCCGGCCCGCGTCGATCGAGGCGAACGGGTGCATCCAGTCCTCGATACGGCCGTGCACGTGCGGTTCCAGCCGGCCGACGGCGACCGCGCCGAACACGGCGAGCAGCAGGCCGACGGCGATCCAGCCGGTCCGCCCGGTGGCGACGTACAGCATGACGACGAAGAGGCCGAAGAAGAGCAGCGAGGTGCCGAGGTCGCGTTCGAGGATCAGGACGCCGACGCTCACCAGCCAGATGGTGACGATCGGGCCGAGCACCCGGCCGGTCGGGAACTGCATGAACCACAGCCGGCGGCCCGCGTACGCGAGCGCGCTGCGGTTGGCCGCCAGGTACGCGGCGAAGAACACCGCGAGCAGCACCTTCGCGAACTCGCTGGGCTGGATGGAGAATCCGGCGACCCTGATCCAGATCCGGGCCCCGTTGACGGCCGGGAAGAGGATCGGCAGGAGCAGCAGGACGAGCGCGGCGGCGACGCAGACGTACGCGTAGCGCTGGAGCACGCGGTGGTCGCGGAGCATCAGCACGACCATGATGAACAGGCCGACACCCAGGGTGGACCAGACGAGTTGGGCGGGGGCCGCGCGGTCGCCGGGGGTCTGCAGGTCCAGCCGGTAGATCAGGACCAGGCCGAGTCCGTTGAGCAGCACGCCGATCGGGAGCGGCAGCGGGTCGGCGTACGGGGCGCGAAAGCGTACGGCGAGATGGGCGACGAGCGCGAGGATCCCGAGGCCGGCGCCGTAACCGGCGGCACCGGGCGGGACGGTGCCGGTCTTTGCCAGGCCGACCGCGCAGTAGCCGTACACGGAGAGCAGGACGGCCAGCACGATCAGGGCGAGTTCGATGCCACGGCGCCGGGGGAGGCGTACGGCGGAGGTGGGGGTCGCGGTCGCCGCCAGGGTGGTTCCGGCCTTGGTCATGTCCGGAACTTACCCAAATAGTGTGAGTCGAGTGTTCTGTGGGTCAGCTCCAGCGTGGCGTACGGCCGAGGGCGTCGTTGTCGCGGGCGGGGTCACCGGGGTCGTCCGGGCCGCCGGGGCCGAGGAAGTCGAAGTCGTCGGTGCCGGTCGTCCCGCCGGTGCCGCCGGTGTTGCCGACGCCGTCGAGGCGGCCGTCGTCGTAGGGGTCGTCGACCTGGCCGGCCACCGGATCGCTGCTGCCCCAGCCGTCGTCGGCGAGGGCGGGGGCGGTGCCGCAGAGGGTGAGGAGGACGGTGGTCGTGGCGGCTATCGCGAAGCTGCGGGGGAGCATGGGGCCTCCGGCGGGCGGTCGGTGCGGACTGGCTATTCGCCACGCTAGGAGGGGTGTGAGGGGGGGCGCCTGTTGCAGTGAGCCGAAGGGGGGGGCGAGGGGAGTGGTGCGTGTGCCGGCCGGTGGGGGCTGGTCGCGCAGTTCCTCCCCCAGCCTTCGGCCGGGGGACCCCCAGCGCCCCTGAAGGGGGCGCACTGCAGCACCCCCTTCTTTCAGGGGCGCGGGGAACTGCGCGAACAACCCGCACACACCCGCAGCCGTGCGCACCACCCGCACCGCCCCTACGGGAGCGTCAACGTCGCCACCGCTCCGCCGTCGATCGCGTTGGCGAACGACAGCCGCGCCCCCAGCACCTCCGCCTGCCCCACCGCGATCGTCAGCCCCAGTCCGTGCCCCTTGGCCCCGCCCTCCGTCCGGAACCGCTGCGGGCCGTGTGCCACCAGGTACTCGGGATAGCCGTCCCCGTGATCCCGCACGGTGACCTCGTTCCCCTCCACCGTCAGCACCACGGGCCCCCGCCCGTGCCGGTGCGCGTTGGCGACCAGGTTCCCCAGCACCCGTTCCAGCCGCCGCCGGTCCGTCTCGACCCAGACGTCCCGTACGACCTTCACCTCGGTCTCCGTCCCGGACGCCCGCACCACCCGCTCGGCCAGCGTGCCCAGCGCCTCCGCGTCCGTCTCCAGCCGCTCCCGGCCCGCGTCGAGGCGGGAGATCTCCAGCAGGTCCTCGGTGAGCGTGCGCAGCGCGGACACCCGGTCCCGCACCAGTTCCGTCGGCCGCCCCGGAGGCAGCAGTTCCGCCGCCGCGTGCAGCCCCGTCAGCGGCGTCCGCAACTCGTGTGCCACGTCGGCCGTGAACCGCTGCTCGCTCAGCAGCTTGCTCTGCAGCGACGCGGCCATGCCGTCCAGCGCGGCGGCGACCGCGGCCACCTCGTCCTGCGGGCGGGTCGGATCCTTGGTACGGGGGTCGTGCACGCGGGCGTCCAGGTCGCCGGCGCTGATCCGCCGGGCCACCTGTGCGGTGCCGTGCAGCCGCCGGCTCACCCGGGTCACCGCGAACGCGCCGACCAGCAGCGTCGCCCCGATGGCCAGCGCCGACGACCAGAGGATGGAGCTGTCCAGGCCGGCGATGGTGCGGGCCTGCTGGGAGTAGTCGACGGCCACCGCGAGCGCCCGGTGCTGATCGGCCGGGCCCGCCGCCCACATCGTGGGGTGCCCGTCGTCCTGGGCGACCATCGTGCCGCGGTCCCCGGAAAGCGCCAGCGCCCGCAGCTGCGCGGGCAGCCCCCGCGGGTCGACGCGGGCGCCCCGCGGCAGCGCGTCCCCCGCCTCGTACGCGGCCGTCGCCTCCGTGAGCCGGGTCAGCGCCTGGTCGCGGGCCTGGGCGACGGTCTGGTCGGTGACCGACACGTGCACCAGGACGCCGAGCAGCGCGGCCAGCGCGCAGCACATCACCGTGATGAACGCGGCCGACTTCGCCGCCAGCGTCCCGGCCCAGCGCGGAAGCCTCATCGCGTGCCCGCCGAGGCCGACGGCATCGGCCGGTGGGTGTGGTGCCCCTTGCCGGTGCGCAGGAACTCGTCCCGGGAGAACACCATCGCCTTCCGCTCCGGGTCCCACGCCCACGTCGTCCGGTACTCGTACCCGCTGATCCCGGCCGGCGACCGTACGATCACGGTCCGCCCGGCCAGCTCGACGCCGATGATCGCGTCGTCGTCGTCGAGGACCTGTTCGAGCCGGCGCTTCTCGACGGTGTACACGCGCAGCGCGGTCTGGTTGGTCGGATACAGCCGGAAGCCGAGCGTCAGCTCGTCCCGCCCGTCCCCGGTGAGGTCCCGGTAGTACGGCTTCAGCAGCGGACAGCGCGCCCCGCCGCCGCCCGCCGTGCACTCCTCCATCCGCACCGCGGTCTCGTGGTACGCCCCCTTGGACCCGTAGTCCGCCGGGTCCGAGGCGATCTCCGCCCGTACGACGGCCACCGGATCCACCCGGCGGATGTCGTCGCCGGGAACCGTGATCCCCTTCACGGTCTCCTTGCTGCCCTCGTCGTAGGGCCAGGCCGGGCTGGACGCCGGCCGCAGGTCGGGCCAGAGCTTCGCGGGGCTGACCGCGGTCGGTGCCGCCCCGGCCCCGCGCAGCCCGCCGGAGTCGCCGCAGCCGGCCGCGGTCACCGCCAGCAGGGCGACGGCGACCGCGGTCACGGCGGTACGGACGGGACGACGGGCTGGCACGCTGCTCCTGGCTCTGGCTCTGGCTCTGGCTCTGGCGGGGTCGGTGGGCGGGGGAGGCCCCGTACACCTTATTCGCAGATTTGTAGGGAAGTCCTTTTTGCGCCTGGGGCCGCCGGTGCAGGGGAGAGGCTACTCGGCGAGGTCCTCCAGGAGGCGGGCGGTGGACAGACCGGCCCGCAGGTAGGCCACGAACAGCTCGTTGTGCAGCGCCCAGGGCGAGCGCCGGGCCCGTACCAGCCGGATCGCCTCCTCGGCCGTACGCCCCTGGTGCACCAGCGCCTGCGCGACCACGAGCCCCGACCGGTTGTACCCGCTGTAGCAGCGCACCAGCACCGACCGCCCCGCGTCCAGCGCCTCGCTGGCCGCCCGCGCGAGCCGCATCACCCCCGCCAGCTGGGTGCCGTCCAGCGGCCCGTCCGGTATCGGCCACACATGGTGCTCGACCCCGGCCGCCGGACCGTGCCCGGGCAGCCGCAGCAGACTCTGCACCAGATCGAACTCGTCCCGCACCACGGCAGCTTCCAGCCGCCCCGAACGCGCCCGGAACTCGTGGCCGCCCATCCACAACCCGGGCAGCACCTCGCTCCAGGGACTGTCCGGAGCCGGTACGTCATACTGCTCACCACGGATCCGCACCCGGCGCCTCCCCGCTGCGCGCGCCAACCCCTGTCAAAGGTAGCGGGGTTCTTGCCCCTGGAGCACCCCGCCTGTTCCCATGGTCGAGGGGTGATGACGCAATGAGCGGACTACGCGTCGTGCCGGCCTGGCGGCACGGCCAGGAGCGACTGTACGTATGCCTCACGGACGGAAGAAACATCGCCTGGTACGACCGGGAGGCGGGCCGGGTCAACCTGCTCAGCGAGGAGCGGCGGGACGATGTACTGGAGACCCTCAGGCCGTTCCTGACCGGCCCGGTCACGATCGGCCCGCCACCCGTGCCCACCCCCGCCGAGCTGGCGCGGCTGACCCTGCATCCCGACGACGACCTGGCGCCCAACCGCCCCGGCGAGGCGCTGCTGGTCGCCCTCGACCGGGATCCCGGTCCGGCCCACCGGCTGCGCCCCGACCCGCGCCGCCGCGCCCTGACCGCGGAACAGACCGTCGGCGACGCCCTGGACCGCCTGGACGGGGCCGGCTGGCACACCCTGCACTCGGTACCGCTGCCCGGCGGCGACCGCCTGCACCACCTGCTGATCGGGCCGGGCGGCCTGTTCTGCGTGCACTCCCTCTACGCCCGCAAGCAGAGGGTCCTGGTCGCCGACCCGATGATCACGCTGGGCCGCCGTGACCCCCAGCCGCTGCTGCGCCGCCTGCGGGCGGACGCCGACCGGGCCTCGTACGCCCTCACCGCCGAGGTCCGTCCGGTGCTGGCCCTGACCGAACCGGCGGACGTCAGGCTGACCGCCCCGCCGCGCGAGGTCCACATCCTCCGCGACCGGGAGCTGGACACCCTGTCCCGCCTGGGCGGCGTCCTCA
The DNA here is from genome assembly GCF_040296885.1 of Streptomyces sp. NPDC001980. Lineage (NCBI taxonomy): Bacteria > Bacillati > Actinomycetota > Actinomycetes > Kitasatosporales > Streptomycetaceae > Streptomyces > Streptomyces sp. NPDC001980. The sequence goes on from NZ_JBEOYD010000081.1 coordinate 10,439, forward strand.
AGCCGGCGGACGTGGAGGCCCTGCACGCGATGGCACGGGACCGCAACACGTGGGGGAGGGTGTAGCCCCTTCGGGGCCCTACAGGTCAGGGGCCTACAGGCCTACAGGGGCACCGGTGGCCTTCAGGGCAGTGTCGCCGCGCGCCCCGCGTCCAGCAGCGGAGCCAGCAGGTCCCCGTGGTCCTGGACGCGCGGCGCGATGTCTCCCGCCCGGAACACCAGCTGCCCCGCCGCCCGGCACTCCGCGACCTCCTCCCACGTGACCGGCGCCGACACCGCCGGCTCCCGCCGCGCCCGCACCGTGTACGGCGTGGCCGTCGTCTTGCGCCCCGCGTTCTGGCTCCAGTCCACGAACACCTTCCCGGGCCGCAGACTCCGCGTCATCCGGTGCACCACCAGCCGCGGCAGCGCCCGCTCCGCCTCCACCGCCAGCCCCTTCGCGTACTCGCTCACCCGCTCGCTGGACGCCCCCCGCACCGCCGCCAGCAGATGCAGCCCCTTCGACCCGGCCGTCTTGGCGTACGCCTCGATCCCGTCCGCCGCCAGCCGCTCCCGCAGCCACAGCGCGACCTCGCAGCACTGGACCACCGTCGCCGGCGCGCCGGGGTCCAGGTCGAAGACGATCCGGTCGGCCTCGTCCGGCGTCCCCACCCGCCACTGGTGCGTGTGGAACTCGGTGACCAGGTTCGCCGCCCACATCAGACTGGCGAGGTCCTGCACCAGCACCATCCGGGCCGCCCCCTCCGACCGGCGCACCTCTGCGGTCGTGACCCACTCGGGCGTACCCGGCGGCACGTTCTTGGTGAAGAAGACCTGGCCGTCAGGACCGTCCGGGTACCGGAGGAACGAGACCGGCCGGTCCCGCAGGTGCGGCAGCAGGACCCCGGAGGTCGTGGCGTAGTAGTGCAGCAGCTCGCCCTTGGTGAACCCGGTCGCCGGATACAGCACCTTCTCCAGATTGCTGAGCGCGACCCTTCGCCCGTCCACCTCTGTGATCGGCGTCATACGATGACAATCTCATATACATCCTGGCATTCGGACGGAGGGAAGCCGCACGTGCGATCCATCTGGAACGGCGCGATCTCCTTCGGGCTCGTCAGCATCCCGATCAAGCTGGTGAACGCCACGGAGAGCCACTCGATCTCCTTCCGTCAGGTCCACACCGAGGACAACGGCCGCATCCGTTACCGCAAGTTCTGCGAGCTGGAGGACCGTGAGGTCACCCAGTCGGAGATCGGCAAGGGGTACGAGGACGCCGACGGCACGATCGTCCCGATCACCAACGAGGACCTGACCCACCTGCCCATCCCCACCGCCCGCACGATCGAGATCGTCGCGTTCGTCCCGGCCGACCGGATCGACCCGCTCCAGATGGACGCGGCGTACTACCTGGCGGCCTCCGGGGCCCCCGCCGCGAAGCCGTACACCCTCCTCCGCGAAGCCCTCAAGCGCAGCAACAAGGTGGCCATCGCGAAGTACGCCCTGCGCGGCCGCGAACGCCTCGGCATGCTCCGGGTGGTCGGCGAGGCCATCGCCATGCACGGCCTGCTCTGGCCGGACGAGGTCCGCGCGCCCGAGGGGGTCGCCCCCGACGCCGACGTCACCGTCCGCGACAAGGAACTCGACCTCGCGGACGCCCTGATGGACACCCTCGGCGAGGTCGACCTGGAGGACCTGCACGACGAGTACCGGGAGGCGCTGGAGGAGGTCATCGCCGCGAAGGCCTCCGGTGAGACGCCGCCGGAGGCCCCCGAGCCGGCGAAGGGCGGCAAGGTCCTCGACCTGATGGCGGCCCTGGAGAAGAGCGTGCGGGCGGCGAAGGAGTCGAGAGGGGAGGGGGCTGAGGAGGCGGCGGGGTCGGCGGCTGAGGCGGCGGAGGTCACGCCGCTGCCGAGCAAGAAGTCCGCGTCCGGGGCGAGGAAGACGACGGCGAAGAAGACGGCGGCGACCAGGACGGCGGCGGCCAAGACGGCGACGACCGAGCCTGCGGCGGCCAGAACGGCGAAGAAGGCGGCGAACGCGAAGTCCACCACCGCCAAGGCCACTGCCACCAAGTCGACCGCCGTCACGTCGTCGGCCGCGAAGTCCGCGGCCAAGAAGACGCCGGCGAAGAAGGCGACTGCCAAGAAGACGGCTGCATCTCGCAAGCGCTCCGCATGAAAGTGGCCGAAGGCTGGGGGAGGAACTGCGCGACCAGCCACGACGGCGCCGCAGTCGACTGACGGCATGTCGCGGCACTTCCAGTGGAGCGCCCAGCCCGCGTCCGGTACGGACCTCGGCCCCCCTGACGGGCAGTCACCGCGCGTCTCCATGGCGCCGCTTGTATCCCGTCGCCATGCCCCCACGGCCGCCGATCCACGCCGTGCCCGCCGGGGGGTGACCGCGGGCCCGCCGACCGAGCCGGTTATTGCTATTCGCAATAGTTCATATTTCGACATTTTAGTGGATATGACATGGAAGCGGCGCCATGCTGGACGACGGGGGAGGCCCGCTGCACGGCGGGCGGACAGCTTGTCCCGACTCGTGAAGGCATTGTCATGCGTGCACTGCATTTCCACCCCCTCGGTCGAACCCACGCCTTGTCACTGACCCAGGTACGCGCCCCCGCGGCGCAGGCCCGCAGGCCCGCCGATACGGCGGCCGGGACCACCTCGGGCCCGCCGGGCGAGACGCGTGCCGCCGGTGCGGTGCCCAGACTGTCCGCCGCGGAGTGCGGACTGCTGCTGATCAGGCTGACCTTCGGACTGCTGCTGGCAGGCCACGGTGCGCAGAAGCTGTTCGGCATCTTCGGCGGGCCGGGCCTGGCGGCCACCGGCAGAAGCTTCGACACCCTCGGCTACCACCCGGGCAAGGTCTTCGCCGTGATCGGCGGTCTCTCCGAACTCGGCGGGGGCCTCGGTCTGGCGGTCGGACTGCTCACGCCGCTGGCGGCCGCGGCCGTCATCGGTGTGATGATCAACGCCATGGTGACCGTGAGCGGTGCCCACGGCCTGTGGATCCAGAACAGCGGGGTCGAGTACAGCGTCTCCATCTGCATCGTCGCCCTCGCCCTCACCGCCATCGGCCCCGGCCGGCTGTCCCTCGACCGGTTCTTCCCCTGGCGCTCGGGCGGCTGGTTCCCGGCCGCCGTCGCGCTCGGTGCGGGCGGCATCGGCGCCGCGATCGCGCTGAGTATCTGACCATCCGGGTCCTGGTGTCCGGGCAGCGGGGCTGCTGCCGCCATCCGTGTGGAAGCCCCGCTGCCCGAAGTGGTTTTGTCGCTGCTCCGTGCGCGTGGCACGCCGAGCGGCGGAGTCCCCCCTCCTACATTCCTCCTACATTCCGGCTGAGCTCGGTTTCCCTGGGAGAGACGTGACCCGGTCCCGCATCCGCTTCGCACCGGCCCTGCCGGTCGCCGGTCTGCTCCTCGCCACCGGCTGGCTGGCCGGGTGCGGGGACCTGACACCGGCCGGGGACCCTTCCGGCACCCGGCAGCCCGCGCCCGAGGCCGGCCACGATCCTCCGGCCGGACCGCGGCTGCAGGACCCGCCGGAACTGGTCAGCCGCAACGGTCTCCTGAAGGCGGCCATCGTGGTGGAACGCCGGAAGGTACAGGTCGGCGACCGCCGGCTGTACGCCACCACCTACAACGGGGCGTACATGCCGCCCACTCTGCGGGTACGGCCCGGCGACCGCATCGACCTCACGATGACCAACCGCATCGACGCCGACACCAACGTGCACACGCACGGCCTGCACGTCTCGCCGCGCAGCCCCTCCGACGACGTCTTCATCGCCATCAAGTACAACCACTCGTACCACTACAGGTACCAGCTGCCGTTCAACCATCCGACCGGCACGTTCTGGTACCACTCGCACGCGGACATGACGTCCGCCCCGCAGGTCGCGGGCGGCGAGTCGGGCGTCATCGTCGTCGAGGGCCTCCAGCAGCACCTGCCCCCGTCCCTGCGCGGCATCACCGAGCACACGATCGCGTTCAAGGACTTCCAGGTCGAGGGCGACTCGATCAAGACACACCACCTCGAGATCGGGGCGCCCACGAACCGCACGGTCAACGGCCAGCAGAACCCGGTGATCCGCATCCGGCCCGGGGAGACCCAGCTCTGGCGGCTCGCCAACATCGGGGCCAACATCTACTACAAGCTTCACCTCCAGGGCTCCCGCTTCCGCGTGATCGCCCAGGACGGCATCCCCGTCCGCAAGGCGTACGACCAGGACACGATCGTGATCGCGGCCGGAGCGCGCTTCGACGTCCTGGTCCAGGGCGGCCCGCCCGGCGTCACGCGGCTGGAGACCCTGCGGTACGACACCGGCCCGGGCGGAAACAAGTTCCCCCGGGCCGACCTCGCCACCGTCGTCACCGGCGGCACGCCCGTACACCGCGCCACCCTGCCGACCGACATCGCCCCGCACGAGGACCTGAGCAACGCGACGATCGCGGCCCGCAGGACCGTCGTCCTCACGGAGAACAAGGCGGGCACGAAGTACTACATCAACCGCCGGATGTACGACCCGCACCGGACCGACTTCACGGGCACCCTCGACACCGTCGAGGAGTGGACCGTCCGCAACGACTCGGACGAGACCCACTCCTTCCACATCCACACCAACGACTTCCAGCTCATGAGCATCAACGGAAAGGCCCACGACCCGTCCCACGGCTGGTACGACACCATCGACGTGCCCGTGCGCGGCAAGGCGGTCCTCCGCATCCACTACACCGACTTCACCGGGAAGACCGTCGTGCACTGCCACATCCTCAACCACGAGGACATGGGCATGATGGCCGTCCTGGACATCGTCGCGCCCCGCGGGGACTCGCCCGGCAAGTGACCACGGCGCGGGCCGGGCGACCGGCTGGGGCGCCCGTGGTGGCGGTCGTACGCTGGACGGGAACAAACCTGGCTCGCAGCTGGGAGGGCCGGCATGGTGCTCAGCACGCATGTTCCCGACCTGGCCGCGCTGGAACTGCTGCTCGGCGTCGCCCGGGAAGGCAGCCTGAACAGCGTCGCCCGGAAGGCCGGGGTGAGCCAGCAGGCCGTCTCGGCGCGGATCCGCGCGATGGAGAAACAGACCGGGGTCACCCTCGTGCACCGGACCCCGCGCGGGTCCACCCTGACCGTCGAAGGCGTCATGCTCGCGGAGTGGGCCGCCCGGCTGCTGGATGTCGCGGCCGACATGGACGCCGGGATCGCGGCCCTGCGGACCGGACAGCGCACCCGGCTCCGGGTGAGCGCCAGTTCGACCATCTCCGAGCTGCTCCTGCCGGGCTGGCTGGCGTCCTTCCGCGCGGAGACCCCCGAGGGAGGCAACGCCCCGGAGATCGTCCTGACCTCGGCCAACACCGCGATGGTCATCACGCACGTCACCGACGGCATCGCAGACATCGGCTTCACCGAGGGCCCACAGCAGCCGGCCGGGCTGCACGGCAGGGCCGTCGGCCACGACCGCCTCGCCGTCGTCGTCGCCCCGGGGCATCCATGGGCCCGCCCGCGGCCCGTCGGCGCCGCCGAGCTGGCCGGCACCCCGCTGGTGAGCCGGGAGGCCGGTTCCGGGACCCGGGACACCTTCGCGGCCGCGCTGACCGCCGTGCTCGGCCCCGGGGCCGAGCAGGCGCCGGCCGCGCTGTCGCTGTCCACCACCGCGGCGATCCGGGCGGCCGCGCTGACCGGCGCGGCGCCGGCGGTCATCAGCGAACTCGCCGTCGCCGACGACCTGGCCGACGGCCGGCTCGTCGCCGTACGGACACCGGAACTCGACCTGCGCCGCACCCTGCGGGCCGTCTGGGACGGCGCCACCAGCCCGCCCATCGGCGCGGCCCGCGACCTGATCGCCCACATCCTCAACCGCCAGGACCAGGAACGCCGCGGCGCACGAACCCGTCGGCCGGGGGCGGGCAGCGGGTCGTAGGCCGTCACCGCCGTCGTCACCGTTGTGCGCGGGCCTGGACAGAGTCGGCGCGCCCCGGGGCGCGGTACAAGCCCGGCTTGTATCCCGGCAACCCCGAGGCCACTACCAGTGGCGTTCCGCGGCTGAGACCGTCGAATCAGTCGAACCACCAGCCTCCGTCACCGAGGCCCACCCCGTATCGGACGACCGCGGTGACGGTCGGCGGCCCCACTCCGGAAGGAACGCCATGAGCACCGACCTGCCCGAACGACAGCACACCGCATCCGACCCCGCCCGCCGCCCCGAGGCGGTGGCTACGCCGCCTATCGCGTTCCTGGGCACCGGGCGGATGGGCGGCCCGATGGCCGCCAACCTGGTCCGCGCCGGCTTCGACGTACGCGTGTGGAACCGCACCGCCGACCGGGCCGCACCCCTCGCCGCCGCGGGTGCCGCCGTGGCACCCAGCCCGGCGGATGCCGTCCGGGGCGCCGGGATCCTCATCACCATGCTCGCCGACGGTCCCGCCACCGAACAGGCGGCCACCGGACCGGACGGATTCCTGGCCGCCGCCCCCGGGATGGTCTGGGTGCAGATGGGGACCATCGGAGCGGACTGGACGGCCCGGCTGGCGCGCACCGCCGCCCGCCACGGGGTGACGTTCGTCGACGCCCCGGTCTCCGGCAGCGAGGGCCCGGCCCGGGCCGGACAGCTCGTCGTCCTGGCCAGCGGGCCGGACCGGAGGCGCACCCAGCTCGCCCCGGTGTTCGGCGCGCTCGGCAGGGCCACCGTCTGGCTGGGCCCGGCCGGCAACGGCACCAGCGCCAAGCTGGTCCTCAACAACTGGCTCGTGGACCTCGCCGAGACCACCGCGGAGACCCTCTCCTTCGCCCGCCGGCTCGGCCTGGACCCCGGCGCGATCGTGGACCTGCTGCAGTCGACGCCGCTCGGGTCGCCGTACGCCATGCAGAAGGCCGCCACGATGCTGACAGGCGACTTCACCCCCGCCTTCGCACTCAGGCACGCGCTCAAGGACGCCGAGCTCGCGGTGCAGGCCGCACAGGCCAGCGGCACCGAACTCGCCCTCACCCAGGCGCTGCTGCCGCGCTGGCGGCACGCCGCGGAACGGCACGCCGACGACGATCTGGCCGCGGTGTACACCACCGCCTGACCAGGCTCCCGTACGTGAGAGGACCCTGTGATGACCGCGCAATCCGCCCCGTCGGCCACCCGAGCCGACCCACGGGAGGGCCCGACACCGCTCGGTGGCAGGGCAGTGGCCCCTAGCACCGAGCACGGCGACCACACCGAGCACCACCGACTGGGACTCGCGCTGATCCTCGTCGCGGCCTTCATGGTGGTGCTCGACTTCAGCATCGTGAACGTCGCGCTGACATCGATCCAGCACGAACTCGGCATCTCGGCCGCGTCGGTGCAGTGGGTGGTCACGGCCTACGCGATCACCTTCGGCGGGCTGCTGATCCTCGGCGGGCGGGCCGGGGACCTCTACGGGCGGCGGCGCCTGTTCATGGTCGGGATCGGCGTCTTCACCGCCGCCTCGCTGTCCGGTGGGCTCGCGCACGATCCGCTGCTGCTGATCGCGTCGCGCATGGTGCAGGGCTGCGGCGCCGCGATGGTCGCGCCCGCCGCGCTCTCCCTGATCACCACGGGCTTCCCCGAGGGCCCGCGGCGGACCCGCGCGCTGGGCCTGTACGGGGCGACGGCGTCGATCGGCTTCGTCGCCGGGCAGGTGCTCGGCGGGGTCCTGGTGGAGTTCTTCAGCTGGCGCTCGGTGTTCCTGGTGAACGTCCCGGTGGGGCTCGCCGCCCTGCTGCTGTCCCCTCGTCTCCTGCGGGAGTCGAGGCTGAGCCGGGCCGGGCGGCACCTGGACACCGTCGGCGCGACGCTCATCACCGGGGCCGTCGCCGCGCTGGTCTACGCCGTCTCCCAGGCCGGTGTCACCGGGGTGGGATCGGCCGGCGTGCTGCTTCCGCTCGGCCTGTCGGTCCTGGGGTTCCTGGCGTTCCTCGCCGTCGAGCAACGGCGTGCCGATCCGCTCGTCCGGCCCGCGCTGCTGCGCGCCCGCGGGCTGCGCAGTGCCGGCACCATGATGATGCTGCTCGGCCTGTGGAACGGCGGGGAGATGCTGGTGCTCTCCGTGTACCTCCAGGAAGTCCTGCACCTGTCCCCGCTCGCGGCCGGCCTGGTGATCGCCCCGCAGGGCATCGTCGGCCTGGCGACCGGTCTGCTCGGTGCCCGGCTGGCCCGACGCATCGGGATCCAGCGCGTGCTGGTGGTCACCGCCCTCGCCGCCACCGCCGGTTTCGTGGTCCTGACCCAGCTGCCGTCGGGCGGGGGCTACCGTCCGACGCTGGCGGCAGTGGTCCTGGTCGGGTTCGGCACCGCGGGCACGGCGTTCGGAAGCATGGTGACCGCCAGCTCCGGCGTCGCCGACCAGGACCAGGGTCTGGTGGGCGGCGTGATCAACATGAGCCGCCAGCTGGGCGCGGCCCTGGGGGCGGCGCTGCTCCCGGCCATCGCCGACGCCGTGGACCGGACCGGCCACACCAGCATGGCGGTCGGCGACCGCGCCGCCATGCTCGCCGGAGCGGCGGCGGCCGGCCTCGCCACACTGGTGGCACTGCGCGCCCGGCAGCAGTCCGCCCACAAGCCACCCACCGCAGAGGCCCCGACCCCGGCGTGACGCCCGCCGTGCCGGCTCCACCTCATCGGTCCTGCCGGCGTCGGCGACGACGCATCCCCCCGGCGCCGGCGGCCGCGACGAAGAAAGAGCCGCCCACTGCCATCGGGAGATGGGAGGCGAAGGGCTCGAGAGGGGGGTGCTCAAGGACGGCTCGGTCGAACGCGATTCCGAGCAGGGCGGTGGGCAGTGTGACCGCCCACAAGAGCAGTACGCACAGCCAGGTGCTCCGGGTGCTCAGCCAGGAAGTCATTGCATCATCATGCGCTCGTCCCCGTGGCGTCCGCAGTCCCCTTGCCTTGCTGCGCACATGGACAGCATTCCCCCTGGTCCGCCATGCTGTCCTGGCGCCGAAGGGCCGGTGCAGGCTGCAGGCTGCAGGGTGCGAGGGGCGGGGGACTGGTGGAGCAATCGCAGGTCGCGGCTACGCCGCCGGAACACATCCGATACCGGTTGACGAGCCTCCAGGTCCTGCTGCCCCCGCTGCCCGGATTCGGTGTCGTCATGGCCTCCCAGACCTTGTTCTGGCTGGAGGGGGATTCGTTCGACCTCGCACTTGTCCCGGGACTGCTCATCTGGGGTGTCCTGCTGCCCCTGGTGCTGATCACCTCGCGGCGGTTCGGGGTCACTCTCACACCATCGGCGGCCATCGTGCACGGCCTCCGGCGCCGGACCATCCTGTGGTCGAACGTCCAGGCCATCCGGGTCGAGTCGGTCCTCGGAAGCCGGACCGTCGCGATCTATGAAGCGGGCGGCCGCCACACGCGCCTGCGGGCGCCGACGACCGGGTTCCTCAGCTGGGATCGCAGCTTCGAGGAGAAGTTCCACACCATCGGCAGGTGGTGGCTGGCTCACCGCGGTCCGGACTGGGTTCCTGTTCCGCCGCCAGGTGTGTGGTGGGGCGGCCCGCCGGCATCCCAAGGGAACCCTTACGCCCCGTCCGCGTGATCGGCGGCTGGTCGACGCACCCTCCGGGCATCGGCACGGTGGTTCACGGCGTTCGGGCGGAGCACGCCACTGCTCGCCGGCGCTCGCGGACGGCGCCCCGCCACCGCGGCAGAGGTGAAGTGGATGGAGAGGGGGCTCTAGGCGTGACCGCCACCGGGACCGTTCAGGGTGATGTCGTCGGCGTAGTAGTCGCCCTGCGCGTACCAGCCGTGCACGTAGATCGTCGCGCTGGTCTGGGAGGCGCCCGTGGTGAAGGAGACGGTCAGTGGGCTGAACCTGGAGGGGGAAGTGGCCCAGGTGGAGGCGCCGCCGTTCACACCCAGGTAGACGTTGGAGCCGCGGACCCGGCCGCTGAGTGAGTAGGTGGTGTTCGGCCGTACCGCGACGGTCTGGTCGCACTGCCCGGTGTCGCTCGAACTCACCGTCCCCTGGAGGGCTTTGGAGCCCGTGTGGACGGGGGAGGAAACGATCGAGCCCGGGTTCCCGGCGCAGTTCCACGGCGAGAGGCCGCCCGACTCGAAGCCGGGGTTGGCCAGGACGTCGGCGACCCCGGTCGCGCTCGGGGCGGCCGATGTCGGGGTCGCCGAGACCGGAGCGGTCGACGCGCTCGCCGAGGGAGCGGTCGGGGTGGCCTCGGTAGGGCCGGGGATCAGGAGAGAGCAGCCGAAGCCGACGACGGCCGCCGCGGCCACCGCGATCACCACGGCCGCCCGGCGCTGTCCGGGCCCGAGGCGCGGCCGGTCCACGGGACGCGGCGGGCGGGTGTCGCCGTCGAGTACGGGGAGTTGTTCCGTCCTGCCGCCGGGGACAGGCAGGAGTTCCTCCGTCTCGCCGTCGGCCGCGGTGTGGGGGACGGGCGCGGTCACGGTTGCGTGGCCGCGGTAGTCCTCGTCCTGGCGTATGTCGTCGAGCAGCTGGGCCAGCGCGTCGGTGTTGCGCATGCGCAGCACGCGGATGGGCTCCAGCGCGGTCCGGTCGTCCGGTGCGTCGGACGCGGGCGGTGTGGGCACCGTGCTCTCCTTCCGTCCCGTGGCACAGAGCCAGAACTGTCCCCGTGGAATTCATACGCAGCGCCCACTCCGGAGGTTCAGCCGGGCCCCGCCCGGAGAAGCCACGCTCGACGCCCGTGAGGTCGGGGACAGCCCTACGTCGCCCGGGCGTTGACGCGGGCCGGTCCGAAGTCCTCGTCGGGAGCTGAACACGAGTTGGGGCTTCGGCCTCACCAGAGATGCGAGGGTCGCGGCGTGCTGTCGAACGCAGAGCCGGCCGGGCCGCCCGCGACGCGCCCTTCCGACTGCCCTCGGCTGCCGCGTCAACCGTCGCCCTGCTCGACGTCCAGATGGATCGGACCCCGAAGAACAGGGCTGGGCCGGTACGGCGGCGGGTCGGCGACCAGCCTGGGCCGGTCGAGGCGGCGGACCAGTTCGGTCAGCGCGATCTGGGCCTCGCGGCGGGCCAGTGGGCCGCCGAAGCAGAGGTGGATGCCGCTGCCGAAGCCGAGGTGCTGGTTGTCCGGCCGGTCGGGGTCGAAGCGGTCCGG
>NZ_JBEOYD010000082.1:0-20180 GCF_040296885.1 Streptomyces sp. NPDC001980
ATCCGCAACTTCGGTGCGAAGTCCATCGACGAGGTCAAGGCGAAGCTGGCCGGCATGGGCCTGGCCCTGAAGGACAGCCCGCCCGGATTCGACCCGACCGCCGCCGCCGACGCGTTCGGCGCGGACGACAACGGGAGCACGGGCTTCATGGAGACCGAGCAGTACTGAACCTCGCGGCGGGCCACGGGGAGCCAGTGAGGCGGGGAGCCGGCGACGAGCACCGGCCGACCGCCCCCGGCTCCTCGACGGCCCGCCGGCGCGGTTGTGGACGCCCGAGCCCTCACCCCCAGGGCGTGCCGAGGATCACACGTCCCGGAACCTGGCCCAGAACCTGGCCCGGTATCAGGGTCGGTACCTGCGGTTGTACCTGCGGTTGTACCTGCGGTTGTACCTGCGGTTGTACCTGCGGTTGTACCTGCGGTTGCGGTGCGGTGCTCGGCTGGGCAGGGGGCTGGTTCACCGTGGTGCCCGGGGCCTGCGCGCCTCCGGAGGCCCACAGCTGGTCGACGCGCGAGCGCTCGGCGGCGTCCGGGTAGCGGTTGGTGCAGGACGGGCCGGCGCCGCCGCCCGACATCAGCTCACTGCACGGCCCGCTGTAGTCGTCCGCCAGGCCCAGCACGTGCCCGGTCTCGTGGGTGACGACGCGGACCGAGTCGTACTGCCGGCTCTGGGAGTAGTCGATGAAGATGTAGCCGCTTCCGTGGCCGTTGGTGGAGGCGTAGGACCCGCGCTGGCTGTTGCCCTCGTAGTAGGAGAAGTCGGCACTGCCGCTCGAAGCCTCCTGGAGCTTGACGTTGGACTCGGAGCTGTTCCAGATCGCGGCCGCGCTCGATATCTGCGAACGGAAGCTCGGTGCCTTGGAGGCGTCGTAGGTGATGGTCACCGCCTGCCCGTCGGGCTGGGCGGCGCGCTTCTCGGCGACCGACTTGAGCACGGCCTCGAAGAACGCCTTGTTGCCGGCGGCCTCCTCGCCCGACCCGTCGTAGCGCGCCACGGGGGCATCGGCGGCAGCGGACGGGGCGGCGGCCGTCCGGGCGCTCGCCGGCAGCGCCGTGCCCAGCACGCTTGAGGCCAGACCCAGGCCGAGAGCGAGGGCGAGGGTGAGGGATCTCGCGGACGTTCGGGACGAGTTCATGTGGGGGGCTCCTACTCACGCGGTGACGCCGAGCGCCCGGTGCGCGGTCGACTCGGCGTACACACCGGTTCCGAACTGCGGCGACGTCCTGTGGGTCGACATTCTTAGGACGGCTTCACAGGGAGCGCAAAGGGGTCCCGCAACTACGCCGCCTCGTAGGTCCCAGGACCTCGCCGGGGCGGTGCGCGGATCTCCGGCCCGCACAGGGCGGCGGACGGGAAAGCTGACGCGACGTCAGAAGCCTTGCGGTACGGGGGAATGGGCGTGCGGGCCGGCCGGGCGGGATTCCGGTGGATGCGCCGGAATCCACATCCGCCCCAAGACGGACAAATGACTAAATGTCTGCCATGCCGCGTCTACTAAGCACGCCGGTTGATTGCCGGAGCGCTGTGACTGACGTCATAGAACGTGGGCTTCCGGTTTATTTCATGCTTTAGCGGCCCCGACTCGCCTTCAAGTGGTCCGGCCGCAAGGAGATCGCGGGCGTCGGCGACCTCAACGGCGATCTCAACGGCGACCTCGACGGCAACGGCCCCTTCGGTGCCCGCACGCGGATCGTCACCGGGGTGGCAGGGCTGCAGGGCCCTGTACCGGCCGGTCGCCACCCCTTGGTAAGAGTCCGGTAAGATCCGGCCACTTGTGCGAGGGTGCGGACTCTCGCAGGGGAGGGAACTTCACGTGGGCAGACACGCCCTGAGACGGGGCGGGCCTGCCGCCGCCGTCTCCTCGCTCGCGCTCGCCGTCGTGGCCGCGTCCGTCGTCGTCCTGTCGGAGGGCGGCGGCTCCGCGGAGGCGGCCGACGCCGACACCACCGCGATCACCCTGGTCGACCCCGGCTCCACCACACCACGCACCGACCGCCCGTACGTCGCGGGCGACACCGGCTTCCTGCACCGGCAGACCGGCCGAACCGGGCTGCTGTGGACCGACTACACGACCGGCAGGACCGTCACCGTCGAGAACGCCGGCGGCGTCTACACCCCGGGCACCGGCTGCACGAACATCGGCTCCGAGTGCCGCGACGCCTGGTACGGCTCGGACAGCGACCTGGTCGCCCTGCCGACCACGGCCAACGACGCGTACGCCACCCTGTGGGATCCGGCGACGGCCACCTCCGAGAAGGTGAGCTGGAACGGCTCCGTCGCATACGGCCAGGGCTACTACCGGGCCCTCGCCGGCGACACGATCGTCACCACCAACTCCCTGCTCGACAAGCCCGACGGCGTCGACGGCGGGTGGCGCACCCGCAAGGTCACCGGTGACGCGACGAACGTCGGGAGTGAGGACGTGCTCGCCGCGGACTCCGCCGGTGTGTTCGTGTCGGAGGACACCTTCGGCTCGCTCCGCTACATCGACATCGCGTCGGCCGTGAACACCACCGTGTTCACCGACGCCACCTACGCCTCGCACTACGTGATGAGCGAGGACCGCATCGGCTGGTACCAGTCCGGCACCGCCGAACTGCACCTGAAGTCCCGCACCGACCTCGCCGCCGCCGAGCAGGTCGTCACGCTGCCCGCCCACCCGGGCGCGCTCGACGGCGACCCGGTCCTGGTCGGCGACTGGCTGCTGCTGCCGCTGTCCTCCAGCGCGCTCGGCTCCCGGCTGCTCGCGGTGAATGTCGACGACCCCTCGGTGCAGCAGACCCTGCTGGCGAGCGCCGGCGCGTACACGCTGGCGGCGGGTGACGGCAGCGCGCTGGTCACCGGCGGCACCGACGCCACCGACTGGTGGGTGCGGCGGGTGAAGCAGGCCGAGGACGGCACGCTGACGGTGGAGAAGGTCCAGCAGACCCCGGCGGTGGAGAACGCCAAGACGGGCATCGCGCTCAGCCGTGGCAGCCTGCGGGTCGCCGAGGACGACCCGGACGCCACCGCGGACACCACGACCGTGCGCACCCTCACCACCGACGGCTCCGCCGCGCTGACGGCGTCCGAGGCCACGGCGAGCCGCTCGATCTATGCCGCCCTCTGCCCGTACGAGGGCACCACGTGCTCGGCGCTGTGGGGGAACCTCGACGCCCGGGACGTCTACCTCGACGCGAACGGCGGCACCGACGAGGGCGAGGGCCTCGGCGACGACCGGCTGGTGGAGATCGGCGGCCACGACCTGGACTTCGGCGGTCAGGGCGGCCACATCGTCGACGTCTCCGACCGCTACGCCGTCTTCGACTCCGGCGGCACCAGCCCCGCGCAGTACGTCGGCGAGTTCGGCCAGGGCCAGAAGCTGAAGCGGTCCGTGCGCGCCGCCGCCCTGAACGGCTCCACCCTGTGGAGCGCCGGCACCGTCGGCAAGCTGACCTCGTACAGCATCCCGCAGGAGAAGACGCTCACCACGGTGACCGTCCCGGGCCTGGCGTGCGTACCGAGCGAACTCCAGGCGGCGGGGCGCTGGGTGTACTGGGCCTGTGGGACGGACTCCGCGGGCGTGTACGACACCAAGGCCGGTACGTCGAGGGCGGTCACCCCCGGCGACGTGCTGCTCGGCGACGGCTTCACCGTCCGCCACGACCACGGCGCGGACACGCTCGTCCTCACCGAGGCGGCCACCGGCACCACCCGCACGATCGCCTCCGGCCTGGCCGACAAGGGCCTGACCGTGGACCGCCGTTACCGCTGGACGGTCGACGAGTACACCGGTCTGGTCGCCTGGTTCGACGACTACGAGCGCACCCACGTCACCACCACCGGCATCGCCCCGTCCGCCGTGACGGCCTTCGAGACGTCGGCCGGCAGCTATGTGGACCCGGGGACGCCCTTCGAGGGCACCTGGCTGCTGTCCCGCCCGGTCACCTCCTGGTCGCTCACCCTCACCTCGGTCCAGAGCGGCGCGAACGGCAAGGCCACCCGCACGCTCACCGGCGGCGGAACCCAGGGTCGGGTGACGGCGACCTGGAACGGCAGGACGGCGAGCGGGAGTTACTTCCCCAACGGCCACTTCACCTGGACCTTGAAGGCGACCGGCCTCGGCACCGCCACGCCGAACACGGTGACCGGCGGCGAGGGCTTCCTGCAGCGCGGAGCCGCGGTGCGCCGCGACTTCGTCAGCCCCGACGGCCCGGACGGCCGCGGCGACCTGCTCACCCTGAACTCCTCGGGCGGCCTGACCTTCCACAGCGGCACGGGGACGGGCAAGTTCGGCGACAAGTACACCGGCACCGGCTGGCCCAGGACCATCACCGCGATCCCCTTCGGCGACCTCAGCGGCGACCGCTGCAACGACGTCCTCGTCCGCTACAGCAGCGGCGCGCTGCGGCTGTACAGGCCGGGCTGCGGGGCGGCGGTCAAGCCGTCGACGTCGTACACGACCCTCGGGACCAGCGGCTGGACGCAGTACAACGCGCTCACCTCGCCCGGCGACGTGAGCGGCGACGGCCGGCCGGACCTGATCGCGAGGAACTCGTCCACCGGAGCGGTCTACCTCTACAAGGGGACGAGCACCGGAAAGCTCGCCGCCCGCGTCAAGCTCTACGACAACTGGAAGGGCTACAAGAAGATCGTCGGCACCGGTGACATCACCGGCGACGGCAAGGCCGACCTCCTGGCCCAGGACACGTCCAACAACGTCTACCGCTACAACGGCAAGGGCGACGGCACGTTCGCGGCCCGCGTCAAGGTGCTGTCGAGCTGGGGCGGCTCGTACAACGCGGTCGTCGGGGTCGGCGACATCACGGGCGACGGCCGGCCGGACCTGGTCTCCCGGGACACCAGCGGCAACGTGTGGCGCAACAACGGGGACGGGAAGGGCTCGTTCGGTCCGCGGACGCGGATCGCGAGCGGCTGGAGCGGCTACAAGTTCCTTTCATAGGAGCTGGGTTCGAGCCACCGCAGGCGCCCGGGGACGTGCTGTCACCGGGCGCCTGCGCACTTCCCGCGCCGAGGGGCCGGCGATGTCCTTCACATGGTGCGCAGGCCCCGGTCGGCGAAGGTGATCAGCCATTCGAAGCTCTCGTCGATGTCCGCGGACCACTGGAAGGCGTTGTCCGCCTGCAGCGTGGCGAAGCCGTGGCAGAGGCTGCGGAGCGTGCGCAGGGCGTGGTCCACGGCGGACTCCGGGATGTCGTAGCCGCGCAGGACGGCCAGGAACGCGCCGAGCAGCCGCTGTCCCGCGATGGCCAGTGGGTCGTCGGGGCCGGACGGTTCCATGCCGATCGTCGCGGCGTACCGGCCGGGGTGTTCCAGGACGAAGGCGCGGAAGGCGCGCGCCGCGGCCGCCAGGGCGTCACGGCCGGCGTGCCCCTGGACCGCTCCGCCGACGGCGTCGGCGGCCTCGCTCAACGCCTGAGCCGCGATACGCCGGTTGAGGTCTTCCTGACCGCCCACGTGCTTGTACAGGGACGGGGTGCGGACGCCCACCCGTTCGGCCAGCAGGCCCATCGTCAGGTTGGTGAAGCCCACCTCGTCGGCGAGGGCGGCACCGGCCGCGACGACGGCCGCCGGGTCCAGGCCGGCCCTAGGCACGGGCGGCGGCCGAGCGGAGGAAGGGGAGCATGAGCGACACCACCTGGTCGGGGAACTGGTCGTGCGGGTAGTGTCCGGCGCCCTCGATCGTCTCGAGGCTGCCGAGACCGGCGGGAAGGGCGTCGACGATCGCCGCCCCTTCGGCGTGCGGGTCGGCCCAGTCGGGGTCGAGCGTGCCCATCACGACCAGCACCGGGCAGCGGACGTTGCCGAGCTGCGCGCCGGCGTCGACCGGGGTGGTGCGGCCCATGCCCTGCAGGGCCTTCATCCGGCCCGGCTCGCGCAGCAGCGAGTCGATGCGGCCGAGCCGCTCGGCCCAGTCGGCCGGCTTCACGCCGGGGTGGGCGACGTCGAGGTACGCACGCCAGAGCGGCACGCTGCCGAACGCGCCCGCGCCGAGCAGCCGCAGCATGCCCCGCCGGAAGCGCCTGACCCGCAGGTCGCCGAGGCGGATCGACTGCTTGCGGGTGAACGGCGCCAGCTCGACGACCGCGGTGATCAGCGAGGGCTCCTGCGCCGCGGCGATGGTGGCGGCGCCGCCGGAGATCGAGTGGCCGACGAGCACGGCCGGGCCGCCCAGGTGGCGGATCACGGCGAGCAGGTCGCCGGCGATGGCGGTGCGGCTCCACGCCGGCCAGTCGGCGCTGGACTCGCCGCAGCCGCGCAGATCGACCGCGGCGACCCGGTAGCCCGCCGCCACCAGCTGCGGGACCACGGCACGGTACGCGGCGCGGCTGTCGCCCATGCCGTGCGCGAGCACGACCAGCGGGCCGGACCCCGCCACCTCGTAAGCGATCGTGCCGCCGTCGACGGCGAGGTACTCGGTCATTGCGTCCTCCAGCGAAGCTAACGGTGTTAGCCATAAGCTAATCCTGTTAGCCAAGCCTGTCAACAGAGAGCGGCGCCGTCGGCGACAGAGAGCGGTGCCGTCGGCGGCTGCCGCGTGGCTCTGCCGGACCTCATGGCCGATGGCCGCTCGGTGGCCGGTCGGTGATCAGTCCGGGAATTGCTGTCGCGCGAGGCCAGGTCAGCCGAGATGTGGGCCAAGTCGGTTAATTTCAAGGGGAGTTGGGCGGAATCGAGGTCGTAGGATGACTTCCCGTGACGCTACGTTGCGCGTTGGTCGGATACGGTCGGATGGGGCGCCTGCACGCTGCGAAATGGCGTGCGCTCGGAGTCGAGGTGGTCGTCGTGGTCGACCCGCGGACCGGTGCCCGCGCGGCGGCCGACGGCCTGCCGGTCGCCGCCACGGCGGCTCAGGCACTGCGGGCGGGGCCGGACTTCTGGGACGTCTGTGTCCCCACCGGGGCCCACGCCACCGTGCTCGCGGAGGTCTGCGGACTGGACGGGGACGCCGATCTCGTCGTGGAGAAGCCGCTGTGCGCGCCGTCGGACATGGCCCTGGTGCGCGGCCTGCTCGCCGTGCACGGGGGCCGCGTGGTGGTGGGCGAGAACTACCACTCCTCCCTCGTGACCACCGCGGTGGCCGAGACCGCCGGGCGACTGGGGCTGACGGTCCGGCGGCTGGTGGTGGAGATGAGCAAGCACCGCGGTGCGGACGTCCACGCGGGCCGTTTCCAGGACCTGTCCCTCGGCGCCCTCGGGTACGAAGGCCCGCATCTGCTCGCCGTCCTCGCGGAGTACGGCGCCGCCGCCGGCGTCGATCCCTGGCCGGCCGGTGCCACACGGGTCGACTTCCACGACCGGCCGGACAGCGCGGACGCCCCGCCGCGGTCCGGAATCGACATCCGTTACGCGACGGCCCGGGGGATCGAGGTCGCCCTGTCCACCTCCGTCGCGGGCTTCGTCAGCCACCCGCTCGGTCCGCGCGCCCCGCGTCCGCCGCGGCTGCCCGCCGAGGACCGGACGACCCGTCACCGGGTGCTCGGCGTGCGAGGCACCGATCCCCGTGGCGACGCCTGGGAAGTGGTCGGCACCTTCGAGCCCGTCACCGGGTTGCCGCGCTGCACGGCCACCGTCTCCGTCCGCCGGGCCGGCGGAGCCTGGCGGCCGGACCGCACCGTCGCCGATGACAGCCTCGCCCGGCATCTCGCCCGGACCGTCGACCATTTCACCGGACGCGGCCCCAACCCCGCGCCGCCCGAACGCGCCCTGGACCACCTGGCCCTGCTCCACGCCTGGTCCCGGCTCCGCCCCGCCCTGCTGCCCCAAGGAACCACGCCATGACCTTCGCGCTGCCGGCCGGTATCGGCATGTCCCGTGTCCACGTCTACTCCAGCCAGGCGCCCGACGGCCAGTGCGGCGGCACCCCCCACATGCACCTGGCCTGCACCGAGTTGTACGTGGCCCTGGAGGGGCGTGGCGCCGCCGAGTTCCTCACCCCGGACGGCATCCACCGCACCGAACTGCGCCCGGGCGACGCGGTGCAGTTCACTCCGGGGACGATCCACCGCCTGATCACCGGCCCCGAGCCCGAGACCGCCCTGCGCATCCTGGTGGTGATGGAGAACGGTCACCTCAACGAGGAGGGCGACGTGGTCTTCGCCTTTCCGGACGACGACCTCGCCGACCCGGAGCGGTACGCGACCCTGGCCGCGGCGGACACGCTCGAAGCCGCCCGCGCCCGCCGGGACCACGCCGTACGCGGCTTCACCGGGCTCGTCGACGCCTGGCACACCTCTCCCGCCCACGGCCGGGAACGGCTCCTCGCCTTCTACCGGCGGGCGGCCGCCCTGGTGCACCACCGCGCGGCCGAGTGGCCCCGGGTCGTCGCCGAGGGTCCGGCCAGGAACCTGGCCCGGCTCACCGCCCGCGCCGAGGCCGTGGCGGCCGGAGACGTCTCCCATCTGGAACAGGCCACCGTGACCGAACTCGCCGCCCCCCGGCCCGCTTCGATGACGCCACGCATGTGCGGCACCCTGTGGCCCTACCGGCCGGACGGGACGACCGGCACGGCGCCGGGAGTGTCATGATCTTCTTCGGCCGGCGGAGTGGCCTCGTCGACCACCCCGCGTCCGTGGCTGACACCGCGTGCTCGCGGCCGGGTCCCGAACCGGAACTGCCGGCGCTCCTGGCACGTCAACCGCCGTGGCGCAGCTCCCTTTCGGCCAGGGCGCGGAAGGTGCGCGCGGGCCGGCCAGTGAGGCGCCGTACGGTGTCGGTGACGCGGTCCTCGGCCCCCTCGGCGATGGCACGGTCCAGGCCGGCCAGCATGGCGGCGAACTCCGGCGGCACGTGCGCGGCGAGGCGCTCGCGCAACTGCTCGCAGGAGAGCCGGCGGTGGGTGACGGGCCGGCCGGTGACCTCGGTGAGGATCGCGGCGACGTCGTCGTAGCCGAGCGCCTCCGGTCCGGTGAGGACGAGGTCGGTGTCGGGCGCGTGCTCGTCGGTCAGGGCGTGCACGGCGACGGCCGCGATGTCCTCGGCGTCGACGAAGCCGACCCGGCCGCTGCCGGTGGCGGTCCACAGCGCGCCGTCCTCGCGGATGCTCAGGGCGTGCGCGTGCGTGCCGGTGAAGTTCTGCATGAACCAGGAGGGGCGCAGCACCGCCCACTGGTCGAACAGGCCGGGCAGCGCCTGGTGCACCACTCCCGCCGCGGGGCCGCCCGCGGGGATCGCGGAGGAGCTGAGGAGCACCGCGCGCCGCACGCCCGCGGTGCGGGCCTGCCGGAGGAAGGGCAGCATGACCGCCGCCGGGTCGGGGTCGCCCACCGGCGGTACGAGGTAGACGCGGTCGGCCCCGTGGAGGGCGGCCGCGTGGGTGGCCGGCTCGTACCAGTCGAAGCGGACCGGCTCCGCGCCCGGGACCGGGGCGGCGTGCCGGCCGGCGGCCCTGACGCGGTGACCGGCGGCTGCCAGTCGCGCGGCGGTGCGGCTTCCGGTGGTGCCGGTGGCGCCGATGACCAGGGTGGTGCCGGTGGTGCTCATCGCCCGCTCCGGGCGAAGTCGGTGCCGGGTTCGAGGACGGCGAGGGGGTTCCAGTAGTCGCGGTAGGAGACGAAGTGCCCGTCCCGGACCGTGACGACGGCGATGTAGGTCATGTCGAAGGGACGGTCGCTCCCGACCAGGCGGCCGACGCCGCGCATCTCGACGACGAGGGTCTCCGGATCGGTGGTCTCGTGGATCCGCAGGTCGGGCTCGGGGAAGTCGTGCAGGTCGATGTGGTCGGGGTACGGGCGCATGTAGGCGGCGATCGCCTCCTTGCCGTCCAGGCGCCCGGGCCGGCCTTCGGGGGCGAAGGGGAACTCCATGACGCCGTCCTCGGCCCACAGGGCGACCCACGCGGGAATGTCCTTGTCCAGCAGCAGCCGCAGGCTGTGGCGGTACAGATCCGCCGGGGAGGTCGGTGCGGACATGGCTGTCCTCCAGTTCGTAGAAATCTCGTAGAATCCGGACTGCAGGTCCGCTTCGACGATACGGACCTGTGGTCCGTTTTGCAATCGGAGGAGTCGGAGGCACCGCATGCAGCCCGAGCGCAAGCCCCGCAAGGACGCCGCACGTAACCGGGAGGCCGTCCTCGCGGCCGCCGACGCGCTCTTCGCCGGCTCCGAGAGCCCCGAGGACATCACCATGTCCGACGTCGCGGCAGCGGCCGGCGTCGGCAAGGGAACGCTCTTCCGCGCCTTCGGCGACCGCACCGGGCTGCTCCGCGCTCTGTACGAGGCGCGCCTCGAACCGGTCAGGGAGGCCGTGGAGTCCGGGCCGCGGCCCCTCGGGCCCGCCACCCCGCCGTTGCAGCGGGTACCCGCGCTGCTCGACGCGGTCCTCTGCTTCAAACTCGACAACCGGCGCCTCGCGCTGGCCCTGGAGGAGACCGGGAACGGCAGCCCCTACCAGGCGGAGCACTACGAGCGATGGCACGATCTGCTCCGCGCCGTGCTGGAGCGGATCCCCGACGTGACCGACAGCGACTTCACGGCCCATGCGCTGCTCGCCGCCACCCGGGCCGACCTCGTCGAGCACCTGGCCGGACGGGAGCGCGTGCCGCGCGAGCGACTGCGGGCACAACTCGCGGACTTCACCGCCAGAGTCCTCGGCGCCGGCGCACCGCGGACCTCGACCGCCGAGGACTGACCGGGGGCCGGGGTTCGTCGGCCGTCCGGTTCACGTCGGGGCGGCCCGGCGCGGAGACGCCGGTGCGCGGTGGGCGCGGCTCCGTCACCGGGGCGGCAGGCCCTACTGTGATCCCCGTGAAGCAGGCAGGCGTTGGGAAGGATGATCGGCGATGACGCCCCTGAGCACCGGGGACCCGGAGTCCATAGGCGGCTACACCCTTCTCGGCCGGCTCGGGGCGGGCGGCATGGGAGTCGTCTACCTGGGGGTCTCCGCCTCGGGACGGCAGGTCGCGGTCAAGCTCGTGCGCGGGGCGTATGCCCAGGAGGAGGAGTTCCGGACGCGGTTCCGGCAGGAGATCGCGGCGGCCCGCAGGGTCAGCGGCGCCTTCACCGCGCCTGTCGTGGACGCCGACCCGGACGCCGACCGGCCGTGGATGGCCACGCTCTACGTGCCGGGGCTCAACCTTGCCGAAGTCGTCGAGAAGGACGGCCCGTTGAGCGCGCGCGAACTGCGCGCGCTGGGGCTGGGGCTCACCGAGGCGCTGCGCGACATCCACCGGGCGGGCCTGGTGCACCGCGACCTCAAGCCGCGCAACGTCCTGATGACCGACGACGGGCCGCGCGTCATCGACTTCGGCATATCGCGCGCGGACGACCACCAGAGCCTCACCACGACCGGGCGGATGATCGGCACCCCGCCCTTCATGTCGCCCGAACAACTGGCCGCCCCCCGGGACGTCACCCCGGCCTCGGACGTCTTCTCGCTGGGGTCACTGCTGGTCTTCGCGGCTGCCGGCACGGGACCGTTCGACGCCGACAGCCCGTACATCACCGGCTATCAGGTGGTGCACGGGGCCCCGGACCTCGGCGGGGTGCCCGAAGCGTTCCTGGGCATCGTCGAACGCTGCCTGGACAAGGACCCCGCCGCACGGCCGGAACTGACGGACATACACCGGATGCTCCGGGCGCTGCCGGAGTCCGACGCCACCGCGTCCCCGGAGGCCGGGCAGTCCGCGAAGCCCCGGAGCCACCCCACTTCCCGGAGCGCGGGCACCACGTCCGCGGGCACCACGTCCGCGGCCACCACGTCCGCGGGCACCACGACCGGCACCGGCACAAGCGCCGCCACTGACACAGGCACCGCCACCGGCAAGCGACGCCGTGCCCGGATGCTGCTCACCGGCCTCGGCGCGGTGCTGGCCGTCGCGGTGCTGGGCGTCGGAGTGGGCCACCTCGTGTCCGGCCCGGACACCACCGCCGCCACCGGGACCGCCACCGCCCGTGCCGCGTCCCTGCCCGACGGCTGGCGGCCGTGGCAGACCGCACTGCGGTACGCCGTGAAGGGCATCCCTCTCGACTACGACAGCCCCGGATGCGTGGCGGCGGGAAGCGCCCTGTTCTGTGGCGGTACGGGCTTCACGGCCGCCAGGATCGACGCGTCCTCCGGCCGCACCCTGTGGCGGACCGGCACCCGGCCTCAGGGGGTGCAGCCGATCGGCGTCCGCGACGGGCTGGTCTACGTGTACGAGGATCCGGACGACAGGACCAGGCGCGTGGTGGCCCTCGACGCCACCACCGGGCACCGGCGGTGGCAGCGCGAGATCAGCAAGTCCGAGGAGGCGGTCCTCTACGACGGCGGACTGCTGACCCTGTCTCCCGACTCCTCCTCGTTCGTGGCCTACGGGCCTTCCGGCAGGGAACTGTGGCGGGCGCCCTCGCTGGACGAATACTGCACTCCGTCGGTGCTGGGAGGCGCCCCCTACGCCCTGTGCTCGCAGGGCACCGAGGCGGGCCAGGCCCCGGTCGAGCTGATGAAGGTCGGACCCGGCAGCCTGTCCGAAACCGCCACCCTGCCCAGGAAGTCGGAGGCGCTCGGGGCTGTCGGCGGCGAACCCCTGTTCCTCGCCCCGCAGACCGCGAAGGACGTGTACGAAGCCGGGTACGAACGGCCGTACAACGCACTGCTGCGGGTGGCCCCGGACACCGGGCAGGTCAGACGGATACCGCTGGCCCGTCCGCTGACCGGCGCGGCCACCCTGGTGGACGGCGTCGTCTACTTCGTCCGGTCCGACGGGTCGGTCACCGCGGTGTCGGCGGACAGCGGCAGACAACTCTGGCGGAAGGTGACGGACGTGGAGAGCCTCTCCGCGCCCGCGGTGTCGGCGACGTACGGGCGGGTCTATTTCGCCAACCGTTTCGGCCGTCTGCTGGCACTGGACAGCCGCACCGGAGCGGAGGTCTGGCGCACCTCCGCACTGGACGACCCCGGGGACAAGACGCAGAGCTACCCGCCGCGCGTACTGCTCGTCAAGGACGCCATCGTGGCGACGGCAGGCGACACGGCCTTCTCCCGGAGCCCGGACGGGCCCGCCTGACCGGCCGACCGGATCACGGAGATCCGGTGGCGTCCCAGGGCGTCCTGCCTCCTTCCTGTGACGGGCTTCACCGCAAACATGAGGCACCCCTCAAGTACGCTGGGCAGCGTCGAACCTGAGGGGCCCCTCCGAATGTCTCCGCGGCTCGGCACTCGGCTGATCCGGAATCTCCGGGTCGCCGCACAGCACAAGGAAATGGCAAGGAAATGACCATGAACAGGTGGATCAGGCGCGTCTCGTTCGCCGTCGCGACTACGGCCGTGGCAGGCGGAGCCCTTCTCGGAGCCGGTGGCTCGGCGTCGGCGGCGACCACCTCGGGACCCGCGGAGCACGTGCGTCCCGCGAGCACCGCTGTCGCCACCAGCGCCGACCGCTGGTACCTGGACCAGGTCGCCTGGTATCTGCACCAGCGCTGATGCGACCGCTCGCCGGACCGACGGCCACCACGTCCCGTGCCGGAAGCAGGAGTGAGGGACAGTGAGATCGGTCAGAACCGTGGCGTACGAGCTGCCTGCGGAGCTTGTCCTGTCGGACGACGTGTCGGTGCCGATGTCTGTGGCACTGCACTACGAGACGGATGACCCCTATGCCGTCCGTACCGTCTTCCATCCCCCGGGCCCGGGCCCGACGGTCGAGTGGTTCTTCAGCCGCGACATGCTGGCCGAGGCGCTGAGCGGGCGCACCGGGCAGGGGGACGTGCACATGTGGCCGGCCGCCGGCCCGGTACACGACGTGGTCCTCGTCGCTCTGCGGTCGCCTGCGGGATCGGCCCTGGTCGAGTTGCCCGCGTGGGGCGTGGAGTCCTTCCTGCGCGAGACGTGGTCCGTGGTGCCGCCGGGGTCCGAGTCCGGTCGGTTCGACCTGGACGCGGAGCTGGCACAGCTGCTGGCGGGAAACTGACCGCCGGGTGTCCTGTCGCCCGGTGGCCTCACCCGCGGCGGCTCATGCCCCCTCGTGGCACTCGTGGCACTCCTTTTCGGGGCATTCGAGAGTGGTGAGGGTCTGGTCGACCTGCTGGCGGGTCAGCGGCGGTCCCGGCAGCTCATGGGCGCACTGGGCACGGAACGCGTCGAGCAGCAGGTGGAGGTGGCGGCGCCAGGCGTCGGGGGCGACGGCGCGCGTGGCCTGGATGATCCCCGCCTGGGACCAGATCACGAAAGCGAGGTCTTCCGGGGTGACGTCGTCGCGGAGGACACCCTGCTCCTGGGCGTCGCGGAAGATCTGTGCGGCCCGTGCCTCCGCGCGCTCGAACATTCCCCTGCCGATCGCGTGCAGCGGGAGCCGGGCCGAGACCAGGTCGTTGAAGGCGCGGTCGCAGGCCTGCAGCTCACAGAGCCTTTCCAGGTAGTGGCAGAACCCTTCCCAGACGTCGTCCATGGCGGCGGCCTCCTCGGCCGCGGCCAGCAGATCCGTGAACTTCGCGGTGAAGAGCTCCTCGACCAGGTCGAGCCTGCGGGGGAAGTGCCGGTAGAGCGTCCCGATCGCGACGCCCGCCTCGCGGGCGACACCCTCCAGGGAGGCGTCCAGCCCCTGCTCGGCGAAGGCCTTGCGGGCGGCGGCCACGATCGCGTCCCTGTTGCGCTGCGCGTCACGGCGCAGCGGCTTGGCCGGCGCCTGGGGCGCGGGCAGGACATGCTGGTGGCTCATACGCCCAGGCTAACATGAGGCACCCCTCGAATTCGGCGGTGTGTCCCTGCTCACGGCATGGACGCGTCACCTGCGGCCGTCGCAGCGCCGCTCTGCCGGACCGCCTCATGAACAACGCCTCATGAACAACGCCTCATGAACAACGCCTCATGAACAACGCCTCATGAACGAGGAGACGGCGGGTAGGCGCATGCGTACGACGGCGAGAGCCTGCGACGAGACGGCAAGGACGCCTAAGGAAAGAGTTCTATGGTCACCCCGCTGAGGAATCGGGCGTCGGACGGACGGGAACCCGGGGCGCCCTTGCGATTCCGCGCCACCTGGGACACCGCGGACACACCGATCGCCGCCGCCCGGGTCGCCGTACGCGCGCTGCTGGCCCGGGCCGGCCACCCGCCGGACCACCGGCCGAGCCAGGACGCCCAGCTCGTCGTCAGCGAACTGGTCACCAACGCGGTACGCCACGCACCCGGACCGGTCGGTCTGGCGCTGGAGGTGTCGCCCGACGCCGGCCTGCTGCGCATCGCCGTGAGCGACAGTTCGCCCCGGCCGCCCGTACTGCCCGCACATGACGCCCGCCGCGTCGGCGGACACGGCCTGCACCTGGTCACCCGGCTGTGCGGGCGGCTGAACACCGTGGCGCAGGAGACCGGCAAGCAGGTCGTCGCGCACCTCCGCCTGTGCAGACCCGCCCCCCACCAGGTATGAGGCCGCACACGTCCGCCGAGCCGTCGCGGCCCGCTCACTCGGTGGTGTGAACTTCTCCCCGTGTGCCCTTAGTTGACGGCAGAACCGCGGTTTCGGGTAGTTGTGTCCGACCTAGACTCCGGGCCCATGTCGCTCTGGCTGCTCAACCATTTCAGTACCTTCACGCTGGCCGTCGTCACCGTCGGCGGCACCGTTGTCCTGGCCGTCGCCGGCAGTGTGCTGCTGCGGCGCAGGTATCCGTCGCTGGCCGGCGGGGAGCACAACGACATGGTGGGTGTGACGCTGGGGATGTTCGGCGCCATCTACGGGATCATCCTCGCGTTCGTGATCGTCACGCTGTGGACGCAGCTGGAGGACACCCAGACCATCGTCGCCGCCGAGGCCACCGACGCGGCGCTCATCACCCGTGACGCGGCCGCGTTCCCGGCGGCGGTGCGGGCCCGTCTCGACTCCGCCATGGGCGGCTACGTCCACGCGGTCGTCGAGGACCAGTGGCCGCGGATGCGCGCGGGGCACCCCAGCTACGGGGCCACGGAGACCCATCTCCGGGCGGCCTTCCAGGTGTTGCAGACGTACGATCCGAAGAGCGAGCAGGAGCAGGTCTTCTACGAGCAGACCGTCAGCCATCTCGACGACGTCGCCTCCCAGCGGCGCGCCCGCATCACCATGGCCCGCCAGGAACTTCCCCCGCTGCTCCAGGTCCTGGCCGTCGGAGGCGCACTCGTCCTGGTCCCGCTCACGTTCCTGTTCGGCATGCGCAAACTGAGAGTCCAGATCCTGTTCGTCGCCTCGGTCGCCGGTCTCGTCGGCTTCAGCCTGCTCCTGGTCTTCGTCCTGGACCGCCCCTTCTCCGGTGATCTCAGCGTCAGCCCGGCCCCGTACCGGGAAGGGGCCCTCGCCCAGTACTGGCCGGCGACGCAGCGCTGACTGCGGCCGGGCATCCCCGTCCCCGGCCGGTGACGTACCGGGGACTCGCCCGACGAGCCGGGGCAGGGGCCGCGGCATAGGCTGACCGGGGGGCATTCGGGTGACTCGCACACCGGAAGGGGCGCCCCGATGGACGACTACCCGCTGATCGAGAACCACGGGCTGATCGGCGACCTGCAGACCGCGGCGCTGGTCACCACCGACGGGGCGGTCGACTGGTTCTGCTCCCCGCGGTTCGACTCGCCGAGTGTGTTCGGGGCGCTGCTGGACAAGGACAGGGGCGGCCACTGCACGGTCCGGCCGGCGCACCCGACCTATTCGACCAAGCAGCTGTACCTGCCCGACACGGCGATCCTGGTGACCCGGTTCATGACCGAGGCGGGCGCCGGCGAGGTGGTCGACTTCATGCCCGTGACCGGTACGACGGTCACGGACCGGCACCGGCTGGTCCGCCTGGTCCGCTGTGTGCGCGGCACCATGACCTTCCACGTGGAGATCGCCCCGCGGTTCGACTACGGGCTCATGAAACACCAGTTGCACATCACCCCGCACGGAGCGGTCTTCGCCGCGGAGGACGGCACGGAACTCACCGTGCACCCCATCCGGGAGCCGGAGGACCAGCGGCTCGCGGACGTGATGACGGACCGGGACGCCGACCTGCGGGTCACGCTCACACTGGCGGCCGGTGAGCAGCGCGGGCTGATCCTGGAGACGGGTGCCGAGGCACCGCCCCGGGAGATCCGGGGGGCCGAACACGAACAGCTCTTCGACGAGACGGCAACGTTCTGGCGGTCCTGGCTGGCGCAGTCGCGCTACACCGGGCGCTGGCGGGAGGTGGTGGAGCGGTCCGCGATCACGCTGAAGCTCATGACCTTCGCCCCGAGCGGTGCGGTGGTGGCCGCTCCCACGGCGGCGCTCCCGGAGCAGCTGGGCGGCGAGCGCAACTGGGACTACCGCTTCACCTGGATCCGGGACGCCTCCTTCTCCGTGTACGCCCTGCTGGGACTGGGTTTCACGGAGGAGGCCAGGGCGTTCATCAGCTGGCTGGGCGACCGGGTCAAGGAGGGGGCCGGCGGCGACGGGACCACGGGCCCGCTCAACATCATGTACAAGGTCGACGGCTCCTCCGACCTGAGCGAGCAGATCCTCGGCCACTGGGAGGGCTACGCGGGTTCCGCCCCGGTCCGGATCGGCAACGGCGCCGCCACCCAGCTCCAGCTGGACATCTACGGCGAGGCCCTGGACAGCATCTACTTCGCGCACCGGCACGGCCTCACGCTCGGGCACGCGGGCTGGACCTCGCTGCGGACGGACCTGGACTGGCTGGCCGACCACTGGGACCAGGCGGAGGAGGGCATCTGGGAGACCCGCGGCGGCCGCCAGGACTTCACGTACGGCCGGGTGATGTCGTGGGTGGCGTTCGACCGGGCGCTGCGCCTCGCCGAGTCGAAGGGGTGGCCGGCGGCGGCCGGCCGCTGGCAGGCCGAACGGGACGCCGTCTACGAGCAGGTCATGGCCAGGGGCTGGAGCGAGGACCAGCAGGCCTTCGTCCAGCACTACGGCAGCGGGGTCCTGGACTCCTCGCTGCTGCGGATGGCGACGGTCGGTTTCCTCACCCCCGGGGACCCGATGTGGTCCGCCACCCTGGACGCCATGGAGGAGGAACTGGTCAGCGACAGCCTGGTCTACCGGTACGACCCCGACGCCTCGCCCGACGGCCTGCGCGGCTCGGAGGGCACCTTCTCGCTGTGCACGTTCATGTACGTCGACGCCCTGGCGCGGGCGGGCCGGACCGACCGGGCGCGGCTGGTGTTCGAGAAGATGATGGGGTACGCCAACCACCTGGGCCTGTACTCCGAGGAGATCGACCCGACCGGCCGTCAGCTCGGCAACTTCCCGCAGGCGTTCACCCACCTCGCCCTCATCGACTCGGCCCTCACCCTCGACGAGGCCCTCGACAGCCGGCGGTCCGGGCTCGTCCGGCACACATAGGGGTGACCGGACCGGGTCGGCCGCCGGGGTCCGTCGGTGTCAGCCGCCGGTGGCGAAGCCCGGGAAGAGTGTCATCCCGCCGTCGACGTACAGGGTGGTGCCCACCACGTAGTCCATGAGGTCGGAGGCAAGGCCCACGGCCGCGTGGCCGATGTCCTCGGGGTCGCCGATGCGGTCGTAGGGGATCAGCCGCAGCAGGTCCTCCCGGGCCTGGGGCGTCTCCCAGGCGCTGCGGTTGATGGGGGTCCTGATGGCCCCGGGGGCGATCGCGTTCACACGGATCTTCTTCGGGGCGAGCTCCTGGGCCAGCGTCTCCATCATCATCTGCACGCCGCCCTTGGAGGAGGCGTAGTTGACGTGTCCGGCCCACGGGATGATCTGGTGCACCGAGCTCATGCAGATGATCTTCCCGGCCGCGCGCGACACCTCGGGTACGACACCTCGGCGCAGGAACTCCTTGGTCGCCTCGCGGGCGCACAGGAACTGTCCCGTGAGGTTGACGTCCAGGACCTTCTGCCACTGGGCGAGGGTCATCTCGGTGACCGGGGCGTCCCGCTGGAGTCCCGCGTTGGCGACCAGGATGTCGATCGTCCCGAACTCCCGGACCATCCGGTCCGTCATGGCGACGACCTGCTGCTCGTCGGAGACGTCCGCCTCGTAGGCGGCGGCCCGGACCCCGAGGCCGGTGATCTCCTCGACCACCTCCTCGGCCTCCTCGCGGCCGGCCACGTAGTTGACGACGACGTCGGCCCCCGCCCGGCCCAGGGCGACGGCCGTCGCCCTGCCGATGCCGGAGTTGGCACCGGTCACCAGGGCCTTCTGCCCGCGCAGCAGATGGGCGGGGAGCACGTCCCGGGACGCCCCGGTCGTCCCCTCGGTGGAACTCACGATGTCCTGCCCCTCCACTGCGTTCCCGCTTCCGCCGGGCTCGTCGCCCGGAGATCCGGACATCAGACAAGCACCGGGGCGGGGCGGCGGCATGCCGTGGCGGACCGCGTTGCGCTGCGCGGCGGAGGATCTTCGCCCGGTCGGGGTCCGGGCGTGATGGCTTGCAGGGCCGCGGACGCCGAACGCGTCGCACACCTGACTTCCCGGGGTGCGGGCGATGTGCGCGCGGCATACGCTGATCGGGTGAAATAGCAGGATTTCCAGGCGGTCTCAGCGACGCCGGTCGCCTTTGCGCGACGACCGATCTCTCTCGCTTTCTCTCTCGCGATCACCAAATTCTTCCTGCGGAGGCCCGACGGGTTCGGTACGCCGCCTCCGCAGCTTGCAGCCCCTGTGGAGGCCGGGATGCGAGTCGTCGTTGATCTTTCCCGATGCGAAGGCTATGCGCAGTGCGCGTTCCTGGCCCCGGACGCGTTCCGGATGCACGGCGAGGAAGCGCTGATGTACGACCCGGACCCCGACGACGCCCAGCGCGACCGGGTGCTGCGTGCCGCGGCGGCCTGCCCGGTCCAGGCGATCCTGGTCGACCGGCTGGAAGGGCGGCTGGAGACGCGGGACGCACCGTTGGAGGCGTCGAGGTCATGACCAGCGCCGACAACCTGCGTGCGTTCAAGCGCGACGGCCGCATCGTGGTCGTCGGGGCGTCACTGGCGGGACTGCGGGCCGCGGAGTCCCTGCGCGACGAGGGTTTCACCGGATCGCTGACGATGATCGGTGACGAGTTGGGCGAGCCCTACGACCGTCCTCCCTTGTCCAAGCAGGTCCTGACCGGATGGGTGCCCGCCGACGGCACGACCCTGCCGCGCCGGCGCGACATCGACGCGGAGTGGCTGCTGGGCGTGCCCGCGAGCGGTCTTGACCTGGCGACCGACCACGTCCGTCTCGCCGACGGACGTGAGGTCCCCTTCGACCGGGTGCTGATCGCCACCGGGGTACGGGCCCGGCCCTGGTTCGTCGAGTCCGAGGCGGCGCT
>NZ_JBEOYD010000083.1:0-18275 GCF_040296885.1 Streptomyces sp. NPDC001980
CCCGCGAGGCGCAGCGCGTAGCTGTTGACGACGTCGTTGTGGCCGCCGCGCTTGACCAGGACCGGGTGCCGGTCGGTGGCCGTGTCGAGTTCGGCTTGTAGTCGGCAAAGAAGTCCCACCAGGCTCGGTCTACCGAATTCGGGTCCTGGAGGTACTGCTGATAGATCTCGTCGACGAGCCACTCGTTCGGTCCGAACGCGGCTGCGGGGTTCTTGCCCGCTTGGTCTGCGTCGGTCGAGATGCTCGAGTTACTGGGGGACTGTGGCGACACGGCGGCAACCGCCCTCTTCCGCTTCACAAGGTTATGGACAGCGGGAATAAAGGCTACGCCTCCAAGACCGCGAAGGTCAGGTCGGGCCGGTTCATCGTCGCGTAAGTCACATCGAAAACTGTGTTTCAGGGCTTGATATGGCGGGAAACAAGCGTGGTTGCGCTGCGCAAGGACTGAACCAGGCATGGCTCCGCCACGCCGGCGATCACCTCACACCGAAGCCCCGCGCGACATGCGCGGGGGCCGCACCTGATCACACGTGTCCGGCTGCGCGGACGGCCGTGCCGACCACAGATGGATCTTGAGGCTCCGGATCGAACTTTACGTCAACTTGGGACGGATGAAAGCCCTGGGAGAGTGACGATAATCCTGCAGCCCCGGTCGGATTCGGCCACACCGATCCGGCCGCCGTGCAGATCCACCGCCCACCGGGCGATCGCCAGGCCCAGCCCGGTGCCGCCGTCGCTGCCCGGACCGTGCGGCCGCCGCACGGCGCCGCGGTTGAAGCGCTCGAAGACGCGGTGCCACTCCGAGCGCGGAATGCCGGGACCCTCGTCCAGGACCTCCAGCTCCAGCGACTCCGGCTGCGGCCCGCGCCGCGCCTTCACGGTCACCCGACCGTGCGCCGGGCTGTGCTTGACCGCGTTGTCGATGAGGTTCGCCACGACCTGGTGGATGCGCTCCGGGTCGGCGTGCGCGGTCAGCTCGGGCGGCGAGACGTCGAGGTGCAGATGGACGTCGGTACGGGTGTGACTGCCGGAGTTCGAGGCGAGGCCGCGTGCCCCGACGACCATGTTGGCCTCCTTGAGCACACCTGACAGGTACGGCCACACCTCGAAGCGGCGCTGGCGCAGGGGGACCACGCCGTTGTCGAGCCGGGACAGGTCCAGGAGGGTCTCCACGAGCCGTCCGAGGCGCTCGGTCTGCTTCAGGGCCGTGCGCATCGTCTCGGTGTCCGGCTCGGCGATCCCGTCGACGACGTTCTCCAGGACGGCCCGCAGCCCCGCGATGGGCGTGCGCAGCTCGTGCGAGACGTTCGCGACCAGCTCCTTGCGCTGGCGGTCCTGGGCCTCCAGCTCGTCGGCCATGACGTTGATCGTCTCGGCCAGGTCGCCCAGCTCGTCCCGGCGGTTCTCGCGCACCCGGCGCGTGTAGTCGCCCTGCGATATCGACCGGGCCACCGCGTTCATGTCGTCCAGCGGCGCGGTGAGCGAATGCGCCACGAACTGCGTTATCAGCAGTGTGGCGATCATCGAGAAGACCGTGATGAAGCGCAGCTCCGTCTTGGTGTGCACCGCGACGATCGACAGACCGGTGGTGATCAGGACCGAGACGACGACCAGCGCGCCCAGCTTGGTCTTGATCGAGAACGGGCGTACCCCGCCCCAGGGCTCCTCCCCGGAGCCCCCCGGGCCCCCGGGGCCTCTTGGTCCGGCCGGCCCGGCGCTCATGGCGTCGGTGTCTCCAGCGCGTAGCCCACACCGTGCACGGTGCGGATCCGCTCGGCGCCGATCTTCCGGCGCAGCGCCTTGATGTGGCTGTCGACCGTGCGGGTGCCGGAGGCGTCCGCCCAGTCCCACACCTCGGCGAGCAGCTGCTCACGGGAGAGCACCGCCCGCGGGGTGTTCGCCAGGCACACGAGGAGGTCGAACTCGGTGGGGGTCAGGTGCACGTCCTCGCTGCGCACCCGGACCCGGCGCTGCGCGTGGTCGATCTCCAGCTCGCCGAGGCGCAGGATGCCCGAGCGGGGCGTGGAGGCCGCGATGGCCGCCCGCTCCACCCGTCGCAGCAGCACGTGCACGCGTGCCGCCAGCTCCCGCATGGAGAACGGCTTGGTCATGTAGTCGTCGGCGCCGACCCCGAGGCCGACCAGCATGTCGGTCTCGTCGTCCCGCGCGGTGAGCATCAGCACCGGCACCGGCCGGGCGGCCTGCACGCGCCGGCAGACCTCCAGACCGTCGAAGCCGGGCAGCATGATGTCGAGGATCAGCAGGTCGGGCTGCCAGGCCTCGGCGGTGTCGACGGCCGCCGGACCGTCGCCCGCTGTTTGCACGAGGAACCCCTCGGCGCGCAGGCGGGCCGCGATGGCGTCGACGATCGTGGGATCGTCCTCGACGACCAGAACCCGGCGCTGGGCGCCCTGGGTGGCCGTCGCCGTGCCGTTGTGGGAGGTGTGTGTCTGCTCCATCGCCCGCCCCTGTGTGCTTTCCGGAACCAGTGGGGTGATCCCATGACTGCGATTGACGCTTGAATGATCCGCGTCAGGGATGCACATTACGGGGACAGGAGGCGCACTCGCTATCCAGGGCGGACGGCAAGGTGAACGACGTCCGGAACGCCCCGGGCAACCGGGATCTCTTCGGTACGCACCCGTTGGAAACCGGCATTCCACAAGGTTCCCTCGAATTCCGCAGAGGGCTGCGCCGACCATACGGCAAGTACCCCGCCAGGCCTCAACACCCTTGCGCAGCCTGCGAGTCCGGCCGGTGAGTAGAGCCCCTCGTTGGCCTCGTCGACGGTCCAGCCGGGGCCGTTGTCGATGTCCAGGCACAGTGCGTCGAACGTGTCCGATGTCTCATTGACGTAAGTGACGAGATCGCTCTCGATGATCACCGTGCGCGGATCGGCGAACGCGCGGGCGGAGAGCGCGGCGAGCGGACCGTCCCGGTGCCAGCCGACGACCGCCGCCTCCCGCTCCACGACCGTGATCCGCCCCCAGTGGGGGTCCTGTGCGGCACGGGCGAGCGAGAACCCGACGCCCAGCCCGCCGATCAGCACCGCCGGCCCGCTCCGTCCGTCCAGCGCCCGGTACGCGGCGTCCACCAGTAACCGTTCCGAGCGTCCGTCGGAGGTGTCCATCAGGAAGCAGCCGTTGGCGATGATCTGGAGGAGCTCGCCGTGTCTGCGCAGCACCACCTCGCCGTACGGCCCGTCGCGCCGGTCCAGGACCACGGGGAGGCTGTCGGGCGCGGAGGCCGAGGTCGTCATGGCGGCCATCCTGCCCCAACAGGGCTTTGCGGCCACCCGAATTACGGGTGTCGGGCAGCCGCACGGGTGTCACCCGTTCGAGGGGCCGCCCGGCGCTTCGCGCCCGCGGGTGACAGGAAGCGGCTCGTATGGTTCCTCCTGACCCCTCTTGGTTCTTCAGAAAATCCTTTGAATCGTCCCCTGCGTGGCCCCGGTCACAGACAGCGGCTCGTGGGACGGCGAAGGGTGGGGTGAAACGGAAGGAGCGCCTCACCGTGGAACGGACCGCGAGGGCCGCATCGACGCCCACGCCCGAGCCCCTTCCCGCCGGGGACGTCGCCGCCCTCCTGGACGGCGTGCCCCGCCAGCGCGGCCCGGTCGCGGCGCCCGCACCGAAGACCCCGCACACCGCCCTGCACCTGCCCTTCCCGCGTCCGCTGACCTGGCGCGTGCGGCCCTGGCGACTCCTCCCCACCCCCACCGGCACCCCGGTCACCTTCACCTACACGGCGATCCTGGCCCTCACCTCGCTCTTCGCGAGCTGGGCCAGCCCCCGTCTCCTGGACGCGGTCTACCAGGACTCCAGCACCGACGTCGCCCACCTGCTGCGCACCCCGGTCTTCGTCCTGCTGGCCAGCGCGCTGTGGATCGCCGGCGGGCTGCTGTCGCCGTACGCGCTGGCCTTCGTGCTCGTCCTGACCGCGCTGGAGCGGCGGATAGGCGGTGCCCGCGCGATCCTCGTCTTCCTGACGGGCCATGTCCTGGCCACCCTCGCGACCGAGGTCCCGGTCGGCCTCGCGGTCCTGGTCGGCCACCTTCCCGACACCTCGCTGCACCGCCTCGACTACGGCATCAGCTTCGGCGTGGCCGCCAGCATCGGCGCGCTCTCCGGCCTCCTCGCCCCCCGGCTGCGCTGGCCGCTGCTCGCGCTGGTCGGCTACAGCCTCGTCACGGACCTCATCGCCTTCCAGGACCCGATGACCAATTGGGGCCACCTGATCTCGCTGGCCATCGGGACCGGGCTCTGGCCGGTGGTACGACGCTGGCGGCGGGAGCGCGTCCAGGACCTGGCCGCCGGCGTCGTCCCCGTCGCTCCCTGAGTGCTCAGCCGCGCCGCGCCGCCGCCAGCCCCTTCGCCAACTCCGGTATCCCGAGCGCCGCTTCCTGCTCGGCCGTGGCGCCGTGCAGGCGGTTGGTGAGCTGGTAGGGGTCGGCGGCCAGGTCGTAGAACTCGCGGAAGAGGACGGCGCCGTCGCCCTGCGTGGGCCGGCCCTGCCCGTCGAGGCGCGTGCGGTAGTACTCCGTGTACTGCGTGGACCTGCCGACGTGGGTGGCCCAGGTGTGGATCGGCTCCTGGTCCTGCCGGTTCCACCACCACTCGGCGAGGAGGCGGTCGCGGTCGTTGCGGGCATCGAGGAGCGAGTGGCCGTCGTGCGGGGTGTCCGGGGTGATGCCGGCCGCGTCCAGGAGGGTCGGGGCGATGTCGACATGGCCGGTGAGCCGGTCGTCGACGGTGCCCTTGCCCAGGCCGTGTGCGGGCCAGGACAGCCAGAACGGCACCTCCAGGCTCGGCCGGTACGGCACCGACTTGCGCAGCCAGCCGTGGTCCGCCCAGCACAGCCCGTGGTCGCTGGTGAACAGCACGAGGGTGTTCTCCAGCTGGCCCAGCGCGCGGAGCTTGTCCCGGAAGTCCCGCATCGCGTCGTCCACCGACAGCAGGGTGCGCAACTGGCGCCCGCGCAGCGCCTTTCCCTGGTCGTACGTGTGCTTCGCCGTGCGCAGGAACGGCGGCTTGTCGCTCTTGTCGCCCTCGTGGACGGAGGGCCGGCCGGGCCATTCCGGCACGCGCGCGTGCGCGTACCTCCGCTCCGGGATGTTGAGTTCGTGCGCGCTGCGGGTGGCGACGTACGCGAACCAGGGCCGGGTGTCGGTCCGGGACCTGTCGATGAAGGCGAGGGCGCGGTCCCTGATGACGTGGGTGTTGTAGCCGGGGATGTTCCGGACCGTGCCGCTGTCGTTGTAGTGGCCGTTGTAGTAGGCCACGGGCTCCTGCAGCAGCCACTCGTCGAAGTGCGGCGGGTTGTCGCCGGTGTGCCAGTAGTTGAGGTACTTGCCGAACAGGCCGGTGCGGTAGCCGGCCTCGTGCAACTGGCGCTGCACGGTGGTGTGCTGGTCGAGGTGGTACGGGTGGACGGTGTCCAGGACGCCGTGGTGGTGTGCGTACCGCCCCGACATGATCGAGGCCCGGGAGGGCGCGCAGAGCGGGGTGTTGGCATGCGCCCGCGCGAAGGTGACGCCCTGCCCGCCCAGCCAGTCGGCGGTACGCCGGACCGCCCAGTCCGTCTCCTTGGGCTGGTCGTCGGTGAGGACGAGGAGGATGTTCGGGCGCGGGTCGGTGCGGGGGAGGGGGGAGGCCGGGGGACGGCTTGCGGCGGGGGCCGCGGAGGCGGTGCGGGCGGGGGTGCCGGCGCCGTCGTCGCCGACGGCGCGCAGGGTCAACGGGACGGCGGCGGCGCCCGCCGCGACGACGGCGGCGCCGGTGAGCACGGCACGCCGGGCCGGCCGCTTGGGCGTCGGCTGTTTCTCACCCATGTGTCCCCCGAGCCCCGTGGTGTGCCGCCGTTCGCTGTGCATCCGCTGGCAGTTTCGGCTCAGTTCCTGTGAGTTGTGTTGCGGTGGTGTGGCGGTGCCGGATTCTCCTTCCGCCACAACGGTGATCAGCCCCGATGGCGTTGTCCGGCGGTGCCGGACCTGGCGGTGCCCATCGCCGTCGGGGGTTCCGGGTGGTTGCCGGGTGCGGGCTTCGTTCGGTTGCTCGCGCGGTTCCCCGCGCCCCTGTGGGGCGCTGATGCGGCGGCATCTGTCAGGTGGCCGGGGTCCAGACGTACGGGGTCGTTGTCGTGAGCGTCCTGAAGCCCAGCCGTTCGAGGATCGGGGCGCTGTCGTCCGAGGCCTCCACGAGGAGGTAGGGGGCGTTCCGGGCTGCCGCTCGGGTCGCTCGCAGGGCGACCAGGGCGCGGTAGATGCCCTTGCCGCGCCACTCGGCCAGCGTGGAGCCGCCCAGCAGCATGGCGAAGTCCGTGTCGGGCCGGAAGGCCACCCAGGCCGCCGAGACGACCTCTCCGGCGGCCTCGGCCACGTACACCTCGTTGTCGTCGGGGGCGACCGTGAGCCGGCCCCTCAGGTAGCCGGCGATCCACGCCATGTCCGCGCCCCACACCGCCGTCTCCAGCGCGGCGATCCGGTCCAGGTCCGCGTCGGCGGTGACCCGGCGCAGGGTCACGCCCCGGGGCAGGGCGGGTGCGGCCACGGCCAGTTCCCCGACCAGGGCGACCACGACCGTCTCCGGCGGCTCGGGCACGAAGCCCGCCGCCCGCAGCCGGCCGGGGAGGTCCGCCGGGTCGTCGTGCCCGCGCGTCTTCCACTCCATCGCCTCGCCGCGCGCCGCGAAGAAGTCCCGCTGCCGTGCGATCAGCGCGTCCAGTTCGGCGCCGCGCACACCGCCCCAGTCCCGCGGCCCGGTCACGAAGCCGCGGTGCTGGCCCACCACCCGGAGGGCGGGGCCGTCGTGCTCGTAGGTGATCCCGGGCGCGGGGACGGGCTGGACGGCGCGCATCTGGGCGTCGTAGGCGGCCAGCAGGGCAGCGGTGCTGTCGGTGTCGGTCACCGGCCGACCGTACGGGGAATGAGCCCGCTCCGATCAACTGTTTTCCGTTCGTAGGCCTCGGCCGTACGCCCCGTACGACCAGGTCGGCAGCCGATCGCTCACAGCGAACGCACGCCTGGGAACATTCGGTGGCTCACATGCATTGAGTCGGCATAACTCAAGTTGACTGCCGAAGGGGAGATCATGGCTTCGACGTCCGCATCACTCACCCTCCCTGTGCTGCCGCTCGACGGCGAGGTTGTGCTGCCCGGGATGGTGGTCCCGCTGGACCTGAAGGACCCTGATGTACGCGCCGCCGTCGAGGCCGCGCAGGCCGCCGCCCGTACCGAGCCCGGCAAGCCCAAGGTGCTGCTGGTGCCGCGGGTCGACGGGACCTACCCGAGCACCGGTGTGCTCGGCACTGTGGAGCAGGTCGGCCGCCTGGCCGACGGCGACCCGGGCGCGCTGATCCGCGGCCGCTACCGGGTGCGCATCGGCGCCGGCACCACCGGCCCTGGTGCCGCCCTGTGGGTGGAGGGCACCCGCATCGACGAGAACGTCCCGGACCCGGTGCCCGGTCATGTCACCGAACTGGTCAAGGAGTACAAGGCCCTCGCCACCACCTGGCTGCGCAAGCGCGGCGCCTGGCAGGTCGTGGACCGGGTGCAGGCCATCGACGACGTCTCCCAGCTCGCCGACAACTCCGGTTACTCGCCCTTCCTGACCACCGAGCAGAAGATCGAACTCCTGGAGACCGTCGACGCGGTCGCCCGCCTGAAGCTGGCCACCCAGCAGCTGCGCGACCACCTCGCCGAGCAGGACGTGGCGGAGACCATCGCCAAGGACGTCCAGGAGGGCGTCGACAAGCAGCAGCGCGAGTTCCTGCTCCGCCGTCAGCTGGAGGCGGTCCGCAAGGAGCTGCGCGAGCTGAACGGCGACGCCGCCAAGGACGGCGAGGAGTCCGACGACTACCGCTCCCGCGTGGAGGCCGCCGACCTGCCGGAGAAGGTTCGCGAGGCCGCCCTCAAGGAGGTCGACAAGCTGGAGCGGTCCAGCGACCAGTCGCCCGAGGGCTCGTGGATCCGCACCTGGCTGGACACGGTGCTGGAACTGCCGTGGAACGAGCGCACCGAGGACGAGTACGACATCCAGGGCGCCAAGGCGGTCCTGGACGCCGAGCACGCCGGCCTGGAGGACGTGAAGGAGCGGATCACCGAGTACCTGGCGGTGCGCAAGCGCCGTAGCGACCGGGGGCTCGGGGTCATCGGCGGACGCCGTGGCGGTGCCGTGCTGGCGCTGGTCGGTCCGCCCGGTGTCGGCAAGACCTCGCTCGGTGAGTCCGTCGCCCATGCCATGGGGCGGAAGTTCGTCCGGGTCGCCCTCGGCGGCGTCCGGGACGAGGCCGAGATCCGTGGTCACCGGCGTACGTACGTGGGTGCGCTGCCCGGCCGGATCGTCCGGGCCATCAAGGAGGCCGGTTCGATGAACCCGGTCGTCCTGCTCGACGAGATCGACAAGGTGGGGTCCGACTTCCGGGGCGACCCGGCGGCCGCCCTGCTCGAAGTCCTGGACCCGGCGCAGAACCACACCTTCCGCGACCACTACCTGGAGGTCGAGCTCGACCTGTCCGACGTCGTCTTCCTCGCCACCGCCAACGTCCTGGAGGCGATCCCGGAGGCCCTGCTCGACCGTATGGAGCTGGTCCGCCTGGACGGTTACACCGAGGACGAGAAGGTCGTCATCGCCCGTGACCACCTGCTCCCGCGCCAGCTGGAGCGGGCGGGCATCGACAAGGACGAGGTCGTCCTGGAGGAGAGCGCGCTGCGCAAGCTGGCCGGCGAGTACACCCGGGAGGCAGGCGTCCGCACCCTGGAGCGGTCGATCGCCCGGCTGCTGCGCAAGGTCGCGGCCCAGCACGAACTGGGCCAGCGGGAGCTGCCGTTCACCATCAGGGACGAGGACCTGCGCGCCCTGATCGGCCGGCCGCACCATGTGCCCGAGTCCGCCCAGGACCCGGCCGAGCGCCGTACGGCGGTCCCGGGTGTGGCGACCGGGCTCGCGGTCACCGGAGCGGGTGGTGACGTCCTCTTCGTGGAGGCGTCGCTGGCCGACCCGGAGACGGGCGCGGCGGGGCTGACCCTCACCGGTCAGCTGGGTGACGTGATGAAGGAGAGCGCGCAGATCGCCCTGTCCTTCCTCCGCTCGCACGGCGCCGAACTGGAACTCCCGGTCGGCGACCTGAAGGACCGGGGTGTGCACATCCACTTCCCGGCGGGCGCGGTCCCGAAGGACGGCCCCAGCGCCGGCGTCACGATGACGACGGCCCTCGCGTCGCTGCTCTCCGGGCGGCTGGTCCGCACGGACGTGGCGATGACCGGCGAGGTCTCGCTGACCGGCCGGGTGCTGCCCATCGGCGGCGTGAAGCAGAAGCTGCTCGCCGCCCAGCGCGCCGGGGTGGCGACCGTCATCATCCCGAAGCGCAACGAGGCCGACCTGGACGACGTCCCGGCCGAGGTGCTGGACAAGCTCGACGTCCACGCCGTGACCGACGTCCGTCAGGTCCTGGAGCTGGCGCTCGCGCCCGCCACGAACGGCGCGGCGCCGGAGGTTCCGGTAGCGGCGTGACGGACGCTGCCGGATGCAGAAGAAGGCCCGGGTCCCCGCGAGGAGACCCGGGCCTTCGCGCTCAGCCGTTGGCCAGTGCCACCACTCGGTCGATGGCCCCGTTGAACTTGTCGTGGTCCCCGACCGTCGGTCCGGTCGACGTGTACTGCCACATCGTGTACGTCGACCAGCCGGCCGGCAGCGTGCCCACCTCCGAGGCGTAGCGGGCGACCCACAGCGGGTTGGTGGCGCCGAAGCCGCTGTAGTTGCCGGTGCAGTCCGTCCACCAGCTCGTGGCCGTGTAGATGACCGCGGCCCGGCCGGTCCGGGCCTTGTACCGGTTCAGGAAGTCGGTGATCCAGGTGACCATCCCGCTCTTGGATTTGCCGTAGCACGCTGCGCCGTACGGGTTCCACTCGATGTCGAGGACGCCGGGAAGGGTCCGGCCGTCCTTCGACCAGCCGCCGCCGTGGTCGACGAAGTAGTCGGCCTGTGCGGCGCCGCCCGCGGTGTCCGGGGTCGCGAAGTGGTAGGCGCCGCGGATCATGCCGACGTCGTAGGAGCCGTTGTACTGCTGGGCGAAGGAGGGGTTCGTGTAGTACGTGCCTTCCGACGCCTTGGAGTACGCCCATCTGACCCCGCTGCCCAGCAGGGTCGGCCAGGAGACGTCGCCCTGGTAGCTGGCGACGTCGACGCCTTCGGTCTGGGTGGCGAGCCCGGTCTTGGGCGTGCCGGTCTGGCCGTCGTGGGCCAGGACGCCGATGCCCATGTACGCCGAGCCGCGGGCCGGGACGGCCGGGCCGGACGCGTCGGCGTGGGCGGGGCCCGGGGAGAGTGCCGCGAACAGCAGCACCAGCAGGCCGGTGAGGAGGGTGGGGGCGGGTCTGTGCACGGGCATGACGTGCCTCCGTGGGGTGAGGTAGGGGTCCCAGGTATGCCAGAGGCGGTCGGTGCGCGCGGCGCGACACGACGCAGTGTCACACGGCACGACGCGATTGCATGACGTGGGCATGCCAGCGATTGCCTTGGTGCAGACGCTACGCACGGGCCGGACCCCGGGGGAAGGGGGTCCGGAGGCCGCCGTTGGTCTACGCCTGCGGAATACTTGGCGAGCTGCGGCGATGACGGGGCTTGACGGAAACTTTCAGGACTGCGAAACCGATCAGGGGTGCTGACGTGCACGAGGACGAAAAGGGCGACGAACGGCGCGCCGCCACCGGGTTGACGCCGAGCGGTGCGGACCAGGAGTTCCTGGCCCTGGAACGCGAGTTGACGGTGCTGCTGCGCCGCGCCCGGGCCAGCCAGGGGGAGATGGCCCGGGAGGTCCACCCCGACCTGGAGTCCGCCGCGTACGGACTGCTCGTACGGCTCGACGAGTGCGGTGCCCAGCGCGCGACCGAACTGGCCGCCTACGTCGGCGTCGGCAAGGCCACCATGTCCCGCCAGCTGCGCGCCCTGGAGGAGCTCGGCCTGATCGCCCGGGAGCCCGACCCGGCCGACGGACGGGCCTGGCTGGTCGCCCTCACCGACGAGGGCCGGCTCCGGGTCGGCACGGTCCGCGAGGCCCGCCGCGGCCGCTACGTCCGCCAGCTCGCCCACTGGGACCGCGCCGAGGTCGCGGAACTGGCCCGGCTGCTGAACCAGTTGAACGGCGTCATGGAGAAGTAGCCGCCGCCGGGCTGCCGCCGGGCCGCTACCGGGCTGCCGCCGGGGGGCTTCACAGCTCCACGTACACCACCGTCGCGTCGTCGTGCGTCTTGCTCCGCCGCAGGAACACCCGCTCCTCCCGGTCGGCCGCCTCCAGCTCGCGCACGCGGCCGACCAGCGCCCGCGCACCCTCCTTGCGCACGACGTCCAGGAGGGCCGTCCAGTCGCCCTCGCGGAACTTCTCCGTCCAGCGGGTCGCCCCGTCCGTGAGGGCGGCCAGCGCGCGGACCTCGGCGCTGGGCACGGTCCCGGTGACCGCGCGGGCGGCCACCGCGGGGTCGGCGGCGGCCGTGAAGA
This sequence comes from Streptomyces sp. NPDC001980, assembly GCF_040296885.1. NCBI lineage: Bacteria > Bacillati > Actinomycetota > Actinomycetes > Kitasatosporales > Streptomycetaceae > Streptomyces > Streptomyces sp. NPDC001980. The sequence goes on from NZ_JBEOYD010000083.1 coordinate 11,493, forward strand.
AGCCGCCCTCCTTGTTGCGGACCGTGGCGTCGGCGATCGCGTCCGAGGCCAGCGAGGCGCGCGGCACCCGGTCCAGCCGGTCGTCCAGGACCGGGGTGACCGTGCCGTCGGGTGACCGCAGGAGCAGCACCGAGTCGGACAGGACCAGGAACTCCACGGTCTCCGCGGACCAGCGGCTCAGCACGACCGTCGCCTGAGGGGTGCGCGGGTGAGAAAGGTCACAGGTGGCACCATGTGCGGCGGCTGTGCGGGCGATCGCCTGTTCGAGGATCTCCCGCAGCGTCAGATCCCCTCGCGAAACGGTCAGTTCGGTCAGGGCGCCGCCCAGCCGTGCGGTGAACCAGTGGACGGAATGCAGACACCCGGTGCCGTCCGGGGGTGGCGTGACTCCGTCCAGGACGATCACGCAACCCCCCTGCCCCGAGGCGGGAAGCCCGACACCGGCGAAGTCCTCGTTGGGGCGGTCGGGGGCGCCGGGTTCCGAAACGACTTCAGTACGCATTCGGCCAGTCTGCACGACCCCTTCACGGGCTTCACCAAAGGCTGGCAACGACCCCGGAATTGATACGGCCCCGCAGGTCAGCCGCCTGATTTGGGGTGGAATGGCGTACTCCGGGAAGGTGCGGTGGCGAATCCTGTCAAAGCCTGCCGTCCGCGTCCAACCGGCCAGCCGGAAAAGGCACCCGCACAGTCCGCAGGAACTTGCCCGCCAACTCCCCTCCGATGTTCACTCCTTCGGGTGGCGGGTCGGGTGATGTGAGACCACTGCCCACCGGCGCTGGGAGGGTCGGGGACCGATATACAGGCGCACGCGTCGGGTGCGTGCACCACTTGGCACCGAAATGCCGGGGATCATGACGGGGTGCCACCCAGCCCCTTGGGTACACGAGTTCAGGAATGCGAGCACCGGTGCAGAAGACGCGGCCTCGGCGCACAGGCAAGAAGACGGCCTCCGAAACGGGCGCCGCGGCCCCCGTCGGCACCGGCCGCCCCAAGCACGTCCGCACCCGGCTGATCGTGGCCGTGGCCGTGGTCGCCGCGGCGATAGCGGGCGCCGGAGCGCCCGCCCTGCTCACCGCCTCCGGGCAGCTGAGCGACTCCCAGGACCTGGTGACCCTGTCCGGCCGCACCGAGGACACGCTGGCCCTCGCCAACTCGCTCGCCGACGAGCGTGACGAGGTCACCTCCTACATCGCGGCCGGCCGCCCCAAGTCCAAGGCGCCCTCCGAGGACCGCAGCGCCCGCGTCGACCGCCAGGTCGAGGACCTGCGCGCGGACACCGACGCCCCCGGCTGGCTGCGCACCGACCTCGACGGCATCGCCGCCGTCCGCCGCTCCGCCCTCACCGGCAAGAGCACGGCCCTCGAAGCGCACCAGGCGTACTCGGCGACCATCACCGAACTGCACCGGCTCGCCGAGCAACTGGCCGAGCAGATGCCCCCCAGGGCCGGCTCCGGCGCCTACGCGCTCGCCGAACTGGACTCCGCCGTCCAGCAGTCCGCGGCCGCCCGGGGCCTGCTCCTCGCGGCCCTGAACATCCCGAGCACCACCCAGAGCACGATCGACCCGCTCACCGGCCTCGCCACGACGACCAAGGTCACCTCCGCCGCCGACCAGAAGCAGCGCGACGCGCTCACCGCCGCCGCCCAGCAGGCCAGGCTGCGCGCCGACGCGGCCCTCGCCGACTTCCGCGACACCGCGCCCAAGGCGGCGGTCGACTCGTACGACTCCACGGTCACCGGCGGTGACGTCAACGACGCCGACAAGTACCTGGCCGCCCTCACCGACCAGCCGACCCTCTCCGACGACGACCTCGGCACCGGCACCAAGAAGCTGGACGCGGCGCTGACCGCCCGGGTGGACCTGATGCGGGGTGTGGAGTCCGCTCTCTACGACCACCGCACCAAGGACCTCGAGGCGCTCCGCGACGACGACGTCACCGCGCTGGAGATCCGCGTCGCGGTGGTCGGCGCCCTGATGCTGGTCGCGGTCGGCATCGCCACGGCCATGGCCCGCACCCTCACCCGCCCGCTCTCCGTGCTCCGCCGGGGCTCGGCCCGCCTCGCCGAGGCCGAGGACCCGCGCACCGCGGAACCGGTCGCCTTCACCGGCCGCAACGACGAGTTCGCCCAGGTCGTCCGCTCCGTCAACGCCCTGCACGCGCACGCCGCCGAGCTCTACGACCGCATCGCCACCCTGGAGACCGACCGCAAGCACCTGGTCGGCCAGCGCCAGAAGATGGCCGACGCCCGCGAGGAGCTGCGCGCCGAGGTCACCGACGCGGCCACCCAGCTGGAACGGCTGCGCACCAGCATCGGCGGCACCTTCGTCAACCTCGCGCTGCGCACGCTCGGCCTGGTGGAGCGTCAGCTGGCCGTGATCGAGACCCTGGAGGAGCGCGAACAGGACCCCGACCGCCTGTCGACCCTCTTCAAGCTCGACCACTTCGCCACGGTCATGCGCCGCCACAGCGAGAACCTCCTGGTCCTCGCCGGCACCGAACACGTCCAGCAGCACGCGGGCCCGATCCCGCTGGTGGACGTCGTCCGGGCGGCGGTCAGCGAGATCGAGCGCTACGAGCGGGTCCGGATCGCGGCCCTCCCGCCGCACGCGCACGTGGCCGGGTTCGCGGCCGACGACCTCTCCCACCTCCTCGCCGAGCTCATGGAGAACGCCACCGCGTCCTCCCCGCCCGACGTCCCCGTCGAGGTCTCCGGCTGGCTGCTGGAGAGCGGCGAGGTCATGCTCTCCGTCCAGGACGAGGGCATCGGCATGACCGCCGACCGCATGGTCCGCCTCAACGGCCGCCTCGCCGACTTCGACCCCGAGTCGCCCTACGACCAGGAGGGCGAGGACGGTCTCGGCCTCGGCCTCTACGTGGTGGCCCGGCTGGCCCACCGGCACGGCGTCCGCGTCCAGCTCCGCGAGCAGAAGCAGGGCGGGGTGGCGGCGGTCGTGGTCCTGCCCCAGCCGCTGCTGGCCCAGGCCCCGCGGACCGCGGTCCCCTCGCCCACGACGACCTCGGCCGGCGCCCACGCCTTCTCCCTCCCCGGCGCGGACGCGGAGGTCAACTCCAACGTCCTGTACGGCCGCTCGGCGTCCGGCGACCCGCTGGTGACGCTGGCGGAGAAGGCGGTACGGGAGGCGGACGGGCACGGCGCAGCCGTGAAGGGGGCCGACGAGGAAGCCCTAGCGGTACGGCGGGCCGAAGACGACGCCGTACACGAGCAGGCGGCCCCACCGAAGTCGGCGGACCCCGAGCCGACGGCCCGCCCGAAGGCTCCGGCGGAGACGTTCGCCGAGACGACGATGGAGCTGCTGGTCCCGCTGGAGCCGGAGGCGGGTACGGCGGGGGAGCACGCGCACCCTGCCGACGCCGGCGCTCACGCCCGCCCGCTGCCCGCGGCCGCCCACGGCGAGTACGCCCCGCAGGGGCCGCCCGCGCCCGACCACGAAACCCGCACGGGTGGTGCGGGTGGGAGCGAAATCTCCGAAGGCGAAGCCGACGACGACGAGGTCACCAGCAAGGGCCTCCCCAAGCGCACGCCGAAGATCAGCGCCCCCGCCCCGTCGCCCCGCCAGCGCAGCACCGGCGTCGACGCGGACGCCCTCCGCCGCAGGCTCGGCGGCTTCCGCCGGGGCGCCGACGCCGGACGGCGTGACGTCGAGGCGGAGATCGCCGAGCAGACCGGCCAGAACCAGGTGCCGAGCACCGTACGAGCCGTACCCGGAACAGCCGTTTCCGAAGAAGCCACGGGGGGCACTGTCGAGGAGGCAAGCAGTTGACCGCGCCCAGTACCTTCGGACTGAGCAGTGAGGCCCGTAACCTGCACTGGCTGCTGAGCAACCTCATCGAGGAGGTGCCCGGGATCCAGTCGGTCGCCGTGGTCTCCTCCGACGGACTGCTCCTGCTCTCCTCGGACCCCGGCCAGAACGAGGCGGCCCGCGAGGCCAGGAACGAGAAACGGACGGGCCCGCGCGGCTCCGCCGCCGACCTCGCCACCATCGTCTCCGGCATCGGCAGCCTCACGGTCGGCGCCGCCCGGCTGATGGACTTCGGCCCGGTCAAGCACACGATGGTCGCGATGGACGAGGGCAGCCTCTTCGTGATGTCGATCAGCGACGGCTCGCTGCTGGGCGTGCACGGCAGCGCGGAGTGCGACATGAGCGTGGTGGCCTATCACATGGCACTGTTCGTCGGCCGCGCCGGTCACGTCCTCACCCCCGAACTCCGCACCGAGCTACGCAAGTCCCTAGAGGCCGACGCGACGAGGAGCGGCCGATGAGCAACGCGCCGAAGAACCGCATGCAGAACCTCCCGGTACGCGGCGGCGACCGCAAACCCGCCCGCGTCCGCCCCTACTCGCTCACCGGCGGCCGTACCCGCTTCGGCCACGTCCTCCTCGTGGAGACGTTCGTGGCGGCCCTTGAGGCCCCGGAGGAGCGCAAGGAACTGACGAATGGTTCCCTCAGCACCCGGGTGATGCCGGAGATGCAGGCCATCGTCGAACTGTGCCGCCGTATGCGCACGGTGGCCGAGATCGCCGCGCTGCTGAAGATGCCGCTCGGCGTGGTCCGGGTCCTGCTCAGCGACCTCGCGGACCAGGGAAAGATCCGTGTGTACGGAACCGGTACCGGACACGGCGTCGGCCGCCCGGACCGCGCTCTGCTGGAAAGGGTGCTGAGTGGACTACGCCGTCTCTGACGCCACCGGCGTCAACCCGCTCCTCGACGAGGAGGAGCAGCCGCGGTCCTGGCAGACGGACCGCACCCGGGCCCCCATCGCGACGAAGATCGTCGTGGCGGGCGGCTTCGGCGTCGGCAAGACCACGCTGGTCACCGCCGTCTCGGAGATCACGCCCCTGCAGACCGAGGCGCTGATGACCGAGGCGAGCGAGGAGACCGACGACCTCACCGCCACGCCCGGCAAGCTGACCACCACCGTGGCCATGGACTTCGGCCGCATCACGCTCGACGACGACCTGGTGCTCTACCTGTTCGGCACGCCGGGCCAGCAGCGGTTCTGGTTCATGTGGGACGACCTGGTGCGCGGTGCGATCGGCGCCGTCGTCCTCGCGGACACCCGGCGGCTGAAGGACTGCTTCCCGGCGCTGGACTACTTCGAGAGCTGCGGGCTGCCGTACGTCGTCGCGGTCAACCACTTCGACGGCAGCGAGCGCTTCGAACCCGAGGACGTGCGGGAGGCATTGACGATCCCTCCGCGCATCCCTGTAATGATCATGGACGCCCGCCGTCGGATCTCGGCCATCGAGACGCTGCTGTCCCTGGTCGCCCACGCGCTGGACGAAACCCCCGAGTAGTTCTGCTGAACCCTTAGGAGCCACCACCGCATGCGGAAGATACTCGTCGTGGGGGCCGGCCAGGCCGGTCTCCAGCTCGCCCTCGGCCTCCAGTCGCACGGCTACGAGGTCACCCTGATGTCGAACCGGACCGCGGACGAGATCCGCTCCGGCCGGGTCATGTCGACGCAGTGCATGTTCCACACGGCACTGCAGCACGAGCGCGATCTCCAGCTGAACTTCTGGGAGTCCCAGGCCCCGAAGATCGAAGGACTCGGTGTCTCGGTCGCCGCCCCCGGCTCCTGGGGCGAGGGCCCCGCGGCCCGCGCGATCGACTGGGTGGGCAAGCTCGACGGGTACGCGCAGTCGGTCGACCAGCGGGTGAAGATGGCCGGCTGGATGGAGACCTTCGCGCAGCGCGGCGGCCAGCTGGTCATCCACGGCGCGGCGGTCGGCGACCTCGACTACTTCGCCCGTACCTACGACCTGGTGCTGGTCTCGGCAGGCAAGGGCGAGCTGGTCCAGATGTTCGGCCGCGACGCCTCCCGCTCCCCCTACACGGAGCCGCAGCGGGCGCTGGCCGTCTCCTACGTCCACGGTCTCGGCCCCCGCCCCGAGCACCCGGACTACTACGCGGTCCGCTGCAACCTGGTCCCCGGCGTCGGCGAGCTCTTCGTCATGCCGACCCTGACCACCTCGGGACCCGCCGACATCCTCTTCTGGGAGGGCATACCCGGCGGCCCGCTGGACGTCTTCAACGGCGTCAAGGACCCCTCGGAGCACCTCTCCCTGACCCTGGAACTCATGGAGCGGTACACCCCCTGGGAGCACGCGCGGGCCACCAAGGTCGAACTGACCGACGCCGGCGGCACCCTCGCCGGCCGCTACGCCCCCACCGTCCGCAACCCGATCGGCCGCCTCCCCGGCGGCGGCCTGGTCCTCGGCGTCGCGGACGTCGTCGTCGCCAACGACCCGATCACCGGCCAGGGCTCCAACTCGGCCTCCAAGTGCGCCGCCTCCTACCTCGCCTCGATCCTCGAACAGGGCGAGAAGGAGTTCGACGAGACCTGGATGCAGGAGACGTTCGACCGCTACTGGAACACGGCCCAGCACGTCACCAAGTGGACGAACGCCATGCTGGCGCCCCCGCCGGAGCACATCCTCAACCTCATCGGCGCGGCAGGCCAGCTCCAGCCGGTCGCCAACCGCTTCGCCAACGGCTTCAACGACCCCGCCGACTACGAGAACTTCTTCTACGAGCCCGAGAAGACAGAGGCGTACCTGGCTTCGGTGGCCGGCGCCGCCTGATCCGGCAGGCCGGATTTCGGCCGCGGGTGCGTGGTGGCTGGTCGCGCAGTTCCCCGCGCCCCTAAAGGGGCGCACTGCAGCGCCCCAAGAAGATAGAAAAAGTGACAACTTTGAAGAGATAAATGAAAGCGCATCCTTTATTATATGTTATACATCAGGTACAACAGGAAAACCG
>NZ_JBEOYD010000084.1:0-17964 GCF_040296885.1 Streptomyces sp. NPDC001980
CTTTTCTCTTTTTTCAACTTACAACATAATAAAAATTACTAAATACTAAAAATAAGCTTAATTGTCGAATAAATACCCACCCACCCGCACCCGCGCGCGTACGAGCTGACTCCCTACGGCTGGCGCAACGCACCCCCCGCCGTACGCACAACCGCCTCCGCCACCGCCCCCAAAGCCGGCGAATCCAGCTTCCACTGCTGCCAGAACAACGGCACGTCGACCCACAGCTCCCGCCCACCGACCCGCACCAACCGCCCCTCCCGCAACCGCAGTTCCGCCTGCGCCTCCGGCACCATGCCCCACCCCAGCCCGGCCGTCACCGCGTCCGCGAAGCCCTCGGACGTCGGCACGTAGTGCCGCAGCGCACTCGCGCCCGCACCCCCCAGCAGTCGTACGAACCCGTCCTGGAAGTCGTCCACCCGGTCGAACACGATCACCGGCGCCTCGGCCAGCGCATCCGGCAGCACCCCCGCAAGGCGCGCCGCCGCGAACTCCGGCGCCGCCACCGGCAGGTACCGCATCCGCCCCAGCGCCCGCACCGAACACCCCGGCACCGCGTCCGGCGACGAGGTCACCGCCGCCATCACCAGCCCCTCCCGCAGCAGCGCGGCCGTGTGGTCCTCGTCCTCCCGCCGCAGTTCGACATAGACGTGCGGCAGCCCGGTCAGCGCCCGCAGGAACCACGTCGCCAGCGAGTCCGCGTTGACCGCGACCGACACCCGGGTCGGCTCCCCGGCGCCGCTCATGCCCAGCTCGCCGCGCGCGTCCCGCTCCAGCCGTGCCAGCTGCCGGGCGAACCGGACCAGCACCTCGCCCGACTCCGTCGGCCGTACCGGCTTGGTGCGCTGGAGCAGCACCCGGCCGGTGCGCTGCTCCAGCGCCTTCACCCGCTGGCTGACCGCCGACGGGGTCACATGCAGGGCCGCGGCCGCCGCGTCGAACGTGCCCTCGTCCACCACCGCCAGCAGCGTCCGCACCTGGTCGAGCGGAAGCTCCACCGTTCCCCTCCTGTCTTCAGCTGTGCTAAGGGTACGTAAAAATCTTTAGCTGTACCTACAGTGATCGCTTCCGTAGCGTCGAGGGCATGTCCAGCTCTCTCGCCGCCGCTGCCGCGGGCTTCGGCAGCGGCCTCTCGCTCATCGTCGCCATCGGCGCCCAGAACGCCTTCGTGCTGCGCCAGGGCATCCGCCGTGACGCGGTCCTCGTGGTCGTCGGCATCTGCGCGCTCTCCGACGCCGTCCTCATCTCGCTCGGCGTCGGCGGGGTGGGCGCGATCGTCGTGGCCTGGCCGGGCGCGGTGCGGGCGGTCGGGCTGGTCGGCGGCGCCTTCCTGCTCTGCTACGGCGCACTGGCCGCCCGCCGGGTCCTGCGGCCCGGCACCTCCGGTCTGCGCACCGAGGGCGAGACGGCCGGGTCCCGGCGGCGCGCGGTGCTCACCTGCCTCGCCATGACCTGGCTGAACCCGCACGTCTACCTGGACACCGTGTTCCTGCTCGGCTCCCTCGCCGCCGACCGGGGCGACCTGCGCTGGACCTTCGGGCTCGGCGCCGCCCTGGCCAGCCTCTGCTGGTTCACCGCCCTCGGCTTCGGCGCCCGGCTGCTCGGCCGGTACCTCGCCGGGCCGGCCGCCTGGCGGGTGCTGGACGGGCTGGTGGCGCTGACCATGATCGGGCTCGGCCTGATGCTCGTGGCGGGATCCTGAGCCGCCCGGACCCTCGAAGGGCCGCATCCTGAGACAAGCGGTTCGGCAGCCACGGAAGTTGCTGCGATAGTGAACCTGCAACCGAAAAGATGTAGCGGGCATCGAGAAGAGCAGGACACCAGGAACTCCGTGGACACCAGCGAGAGCGGCACCCAGTCCGACATACAGACCCCCGACGGCACCACGGCCGCCCCGCCCCGGAGCGGCTGGCGGCGCTGGGCGATGGACACCCGCCCGCTGCGCATCCCGGCCTACCGCAGGCTGTGGACGTCGACCATCGTCACCTCGGTCGGCAGCCAGCTGACCGCCGTCGCCGTGCCCAAGCAGATCTTCGACATCACCGGGTCGTCCGCCTGGGTCGGCGCGGCGAGTCTCGCCGGGCTGCTGCCGCTGATCGTGTTCGCGCTGTGGGGCGGCGCGGTGGCCGACACCGTGGACCGCCGCAAGCTGCTGCTGATCACCAACATCGGTATCGGCGTGACCTCGCTGCTGTTCTTCGTGCAGGCGGCCACCGGGATGAAATCCGTGGCCGCGCTGATGGTGCTGCTCGCGATGCAGCAGGCGTTCTGGGGACTGAACGCGCCCGCCCGCACCGCCTCCATCGCCCGGCTGGTCCCCGAGGCGCAGCTGCCCGCCGCCAACGCGCTCGGGTCGACGGTCATGCAGACCGGGCAGGTGGTCGGCCCGCTGCTCGCCGGTGCCCTGATCCCCGTCATCGGGCTGCCCGCGCTGTACCTGATCGACGCGCTGGCGCTGTGCGTGACGGTCTGGGCGGTCTACCGGCTGCCCGCGCTTCCGCCGCTGGCGGGCGCGACGGCGCGGCGCGCCGGGGTGCGCGAGATCGTGGAGGGGTTCCGGTACATCTCCATGCACAAGGTGCTGCTGCTGTCGTTCCTCGCGGACATCATCGCGATGGTCTTCGGCATGCCCCGCGCCCTGTTCCCCCAGCTCGCCGCCCAGACCTACGCCTCCTACGGCGAAGGGCTCGCGCTCGGCCTGCTGTTCGCGGCGATCCCGGTCGGCGCGGTCCTCGGCGGGCTCTTCTCCGGCACCTTCTCGCGGGCCCGCCGGCACGGCCTGATGGTGATCGGCGCGGTGGTCGCCTGGGGCGCTGCCGTCGCCGGGTTCGGGCTGAGCCGCAACCTCTGGGTCGCCGTGGCCTTCCTGGCCGCCGCCGGCGTCGCCGACATGGTCTCGATGGTCTTCCGCGGCGCGATCCTGCTGTCCGCGGCGACCGACGAGATGCGGGGCCGGATGCAGGGCGTGTTCACCGTGGTGGTCGCGGGCGGTCCGCGGCTGGCCGACGTGCTGCACGGCACCGCGGGCTCGGTCTTCGGGCCGCGCGCGGCGGTCGCGGGCGGCGGGCTGCTGGTGGTGGCGGCGATGCTGGCCCTGGCCGTCGCCGTCCCGGCCCTGCGCCGCTACCGCGTCTGACCGGGCTGCGCGGCTACGCGGGCCGTCGCCCCACGTACGCGTCGAGGAGCTTGCCCCGGGTGACCTCCAGGCGGCTGGCGAGGATCTCGGCGACGGTCCGCACCAGCGACAGACCGAGCAACGGGTCCTCCACGCACAGCGCGAGCACGGCCGAGGCGTCGTATTCGTAGGCCCGCACCTGGCTGAAGGCCACCGCCCCGAAGTCCCAGGAGTACGGCGGGAACAGCCAGGACCACCCGAGCAGGTCGCCGGCGCCCAGCGTGGCGACGGTGACCCGTTTGCGGGAGGTCACCTCCTGATCCAGGTTGACCGCGCCCGAGCGGATCACCCAGAAGCGGTCCGCGGTGCCGCCGGCCTCGAAGATCCTGGAGTCCTCGGGGAAGGACACCTCGTGAGCCAGTTCCATGAGGCGCTCGCGCTGGGCCTGGGGCAGGGCGGTGAGCAGTTTGATGGCTTTGGTCATGGCACGGGGCTCCTCGCCGGCGAGGGTACGGGGTGCTTTCCCTACGCCCATTTCAGCCGCTGCCGCCCCGCCGGGCACCTCGAAGAAGGTGAGAATCGCCGTCGGGAAGCCGTCCGGGCGTGAAAAAGCCCTGGCTGGACGGGGGAGGCCAGCCAGGGCCGTCAGAGGTGGCGCGGGAGGACCTGGTGTCAACTCCTCGACCACTTATGGATGAACGGTAAACCATCCAGAGCTATTTCGCGTAGCCATGAACAGGGTACGTGACCCGTTTCACTTTGGGGAGCCCCTCGTCGCCCGCGAACGGGTTTGGCCGCGCCCCCACCGGTGAGCCGAAGAGAAGAGTCCCGTACGGACGGGACTGAGCAGACCAACCGGTCCACCACTCAGGGGGCGAAAGGATGTACGAGAAGTACCGGACCGAGTCAGCCATGGCAGCACCCGAGTCCCGTCGGCCGCCGCTGCGGCCGGCCGACGCCCGCAGAGCGGTACGCGGCGCGGTCGCCCGACGGGCCGTGCCGTGCGCCGCCGAAGCTCTCGACGACGCCCTGCTCGTCACCTCGGAACTGACCACCAACGCGATCGTGCACGGCGGCGGCATCACCGGCTTCGCCGTCGACGTCGAGGGGGGCGCGGTGCGGGTGTCGGTCAGCGACCGCAGCGACGAGATACCGGTGGCCGAACGGACCGTCGACGAACGGCAGCGGTGGCGGGCAGGCGGCCGGGGCTGGCCCATCGTCTGCCGGCTGGCCCGGGACGTGGAGGTCGCCGGACTGCCCTGCGGAGGCAAGCGGATCACCGCGGTCGTGCCCCTGGCCTGAACCCGCGGACGGGCCTGTGCCGGGAACGGTGTTTGCGCCCGGATCGAAGGGGCAGGCGGAGTGTCGTGCTTCGGACCGGAGGCGCGCGCCAGTGGGAGCCGTCGTACGACAGCCCCCGGGCCGGCAGAGCGGTCCGGGTGGTGCTTCCGCGGCGACCCTGACATCGCAGTTCGGGTCGAGTCCCGGAACCACGTTCCGGCGACGCCCTGAAATCCACAGTTCAGGAGCGAATCCGTATGCCCACCGACTTGTCGACCAGCCGTTCCCGCACGCCCGACCGCACCACCCGCACGACACCCCGCCGCGCCCATGACGACGCCCCCGACACGGCGGCCCTCTTCGCCCGGCTCGCGGCGCTCGACGACGGCCCCGAGCGGGACGCCCTGCGCGACCAACTGGTCGCCGCCTGGCTGCCCATGGCCCACCGCATCGCCGGCCGCTTCCGCGACCGCGGCGAGTCCGTCGAGGACCTGCGCCAGGTCGCGGCCCTCGGCCTGGTCAAGGCCGTCGACCGCTACGACCCGGTACGCGGCGCGTTCGAGAGCTACGCGGTGCCCACCGTCACCGGTGAGGTCAAGCGGCACTTCCGCGACCGGATGTGGGCGCTGCGCGTACCGCGCCGGGTGCAGGAACTGCGCAACCGGGTACGGGTGGCCCGCCGCGAACTCACCCAGAACCCGGGCTCCTCCGAGCCCACCACCGCGGCCCTCGCGGCCCACACCGGGCTGACCGAGGACGAGGTCAGCGCCGGCCTGGAGGCCCTGGAGAGCTTCAGCACCCTGTCCCTGGACGCCGAACTCGCCCTGGGCGAGGACGGCTACAGCCTCGCCGACACCCTCGGCGACTCCGACGGCTCCTACGACGTCGTCGTCGACCGGGAGGCGGCCAAGGAGGGGCTGCGCCGGCTCCCCGAGCGGGAGCGGGCCATCCTCTACATGCGGTTCTTCGAGGACATGACCCAGAGCCGGATCGCCGACAAGCTGGGCATCTCCCAGATGCACGTGTCCCGCCTCATCAGCCGCAGTTGCGCCCGGGTCCGCGCCGAGGCGCTGGGCCGTGGCACCGAGGCGGAGTGATCCGGCGTCAGGGGGCGGGCTGCCGGACGGGGACCTGCAGGGGGCGGGCCAGGCCCGTCACCGACTCGTCCAGGCGCTGGAGATGGCGCAGCACGCGGTCGGTCACCCTGCCGTAGCGCGGGGCGCGGAGCGTGCCCGGCTCCAGCATCGAGGCGATGCTGGGGCCGGTCTCGATCCCGGCGCCGGACCGGTCGTCTCCGACATGCGCGGCGATCGCCTCGATGTTGTGCACGATCCGCCGTCCCGCCCCGCGCAGCCGGGGATCCGCCGCGATGGCCGGATGGGTGGGCAGCAGCTCCGCCGTGGCCGCCAGCGACCGCGCGTGGTAGGCGCACGTCTCCAGGAGCGCCACCACATAGCGGGCGGTGTCCCGGCGGGAGCGCAGCGGGGTGATCGGATGGGTCAGCGGCTGGACGGCAGCGGCCAGATCGGCCAGCGCCTGGTCCAGGTCACGGGCCTTCTCCACCAGGTCGACCGGCGGCGCCCCGCCCAGCTGGTCGGCGGCGGCCCGGGTCACGTCGGCCAGCCGGTCCAGCGTCGCCACCAGCAGTTCGTCGGTACGGCGGTCGGTGTGCACCGGGAGCACCACCGCGGCCGCGATCACCCCGCACACCGCACCGAGCGCGGTCTCCGCCACCCGCAGCACCAGGACGTCCAGGCTGTAGGTGTTGAGGAGCGTGTACAGCAGACCGAGCATCGCCGTCACGAAGAACGACATCAGGGTGTAGGAGATCGGCGCCGAGTAGAACATCGCGAAGATGAAGAGCAGTACCAGCCCGAACGCCGTCCAGGTGTGGTGCCCGACCAGTCCCGCGAGCACGATGCCCGCCACCACGCCGAGCACCGTGCCGAGCAGGCGCCGGTAGCCCTTCACCAGGATCTCGCCGGTGGACGCGGTGTTGAGGAACACGATCCAGCAGGTCAGCACCGCCCAGTACCAGCGCTGGGCGGACAGGAACTCGCCGCCCACGATGGCCAGCGACGAGCCGACCGCCACCTGCACCGCCGCCCGCGTGGTGGGCCGGCGCAGCCCGGTCGCCTCCGGCGTCTCCCGGTCGCCCTCCTCGACGCCCTCGATCGCCGCGTCCTCGGCGTCCAGTTCCTCCCGGGACCGGGAGGTCGCCGGGGTGTCGTCGGTCTCGTCCTGCGGCCCGTCCAGGGCGATCCGCAGGCCCAGCACCGCCCGCCCGGCCTCGCCGATGCCCCGGAAGACGTCCTGGACGGCGGGCGAGGCGGCCGGCAGGTTCTCCCCCTCCCGGTAGCCGAGGAGCCGGTTGCGGAGCCGGGCCAGCGCGGTCCCCTTCCCGGGGCCGCCCGGCCGCAGCACCAGCAGCCGCAGCGCCTCCAGATCGAGCCGCAGCCGCTCCATCGCCTCGTCCCGCACCGGCTCCACGACGGCCGACGGCAGCGGGGCACCCGGCAGATGGAGGGTGAGCGTGTCCGCCCGCTCGGTGCTGCGAGCGGTGAGCAGCAGCAACCCGAGCCGCTCGGCGGCGATCTCCGCGTCCGCGATCCGGCGCTGCACCAGCCTCGCCACCGCCTCGTCGGAGGTGCCGTCCGCTAGCCGCCCCTGGATCAGCAGCGCGGTCTCGTGCAGCCGGGCCGTCCTGACCCGGACCTCCTCCACCGCCTTGTCCAGCTCGTCCGGTCCGGCGTCGAGCAACTCGGCCTGTGCGGCCACCAGTTGGGCCAGCCGGGCCCGGAAGGCCCGCCGCAGCCGGTCCAGGATGCCCGCGGCGGTCTCCCGTACCAGCACGAAACGCGCCACGGCCGCACAGCCGAACGCCACCGTGATCGTGAGATAGAGCCCCGGCAGCGCGGACACGGTCGCGTGCACGAACAGCGACGCGAAGTAGATCTGGAAGCCGATCAGCCCCAGCGCCGTGCCCCGGTCGCCGAAACGGCGGCTGTAGACCGCGCAGAAGATGAGCGCCACGAAGAACAGGTCGCCCATCACCACCCGCGCGTTGAGCAGCGCGCCCAGCGACATCGAGGCCAGCGCCACCGGCAGGCCGAGGGCGAGCGTGACGGCCTGCTCCGGCCGCCCCTTCTCCCGGATCGCGAAGGTGGCCACCATCGCCGTGATGGCCCCGGCCACCAGGTGGGACACGTCGGAGTGCAGTGCCGCCAGCACGGCGAGCGTCAGCGCGATCGACGTGACCGTGCGCAGACCCGCGGTGAACCGGAGCAGCCCGGGGTCGGCCGCCGCGAGCCGCCCCCGGAGCTCCGCCCACGCCGACCGCCCCGCCGCTCTCACTGAGCCGCGCTCTGCGTCACGCCGGCGAGGCGCCGGGGTTCTCGGGGCCCTCGGCGCGCGCCCGGACCTGCTCCGGCGTCAGATACGTGTCCGTGTACTCGAAGTCCTTGAGCCGGGCCGGCTTGCGGGACTGGAAGCCCGTACGCACGAAGTCGTCGCCGGCCAGCGCGTTCAGCAGCCAGTTGGTCGCGACCCGGGTCTTGGCCACGTTGGTGCGCAGCGCCGACCAGTGGTAGCCGCGGGCCACCGCCTGGGCGGGCAGACCGCGCAGCTCGATGCCGAGCGGCTTGGAGACCGCGTCCTTGCCGCCGAGGTCCACCACAAGCCCCAGGTCCTTGTGCACGTACGGGTGGAGCGCCTGGCCCCGCAGGGCCGCGATGACGTTGTCGGCGACCACCTTGCCCTGCCGCATGGCGTGCTGCGCGGTCGGCGGGCAGACCGCGCCCGCCTCGCCCTTCGCCTTGTCCGGTACGGCAGCCGCGTCGCCGAGCGCGAACACCCCGTCATGGCCGGGCAGGGTCATCTCGGCGGTGACCGCGAGCCGTCCCCGGACCGTCTCCGCGCCCATGGTGGCGATCAGCGGGCTGGCGACCACCCCGGCCGTCCAGATCAGCGTGTGGGTGGGCACCACCCGGCCGTCGGTGAAGGTGACCTCCTCGGGGCCCGCCTTCTCGATCGACACCCCCAGGGAGACGTCGACACCGCGGCGGCGCAGCACCTCCTGGGCGCTGCGGCCGAGCTTGTCGCCGAGCTCCGGCATCAGCTTCGGGGCGATGTCGATCAGGTGCCACTTGATCAGCTTCGGGTCCAGGTTCGGGTAGCGGTGCAGCGCCGCGTGCGTGAGCTTCTGCAGACAGGCCGCGGTCTCGGTGCCCGCGTAGCCGCCGCCGACCACCACGAACTGCAGCCGTGCGGCGCGTTCGGCCGGGTCGTCGCTGGCGTCGGCCAGATCGAGCTGGGAGATGACGTGGTCCCGGATGTAGGCGGCCTCGGCGAGGGTCTTCATCCCGAACGCGTGCTCGGTCAGGCCGGGGATGTCGAAGGTGCGGGTGACACTGCCCGGGGCCAGCACGATGTAGTCGTACCGCTCGTTGACGAGCTGGTCGGTTATCGTGCGGACGACGCACACCTTGGACTTCAGGTCCACCCCGATCGCGCCGCCCGGGATGATCCGGGTGCGGTACCTCTTGCTGCGGCGCAGCGAGACGGCGATCGACTGGGGCGTCAGCACGCCCGAGGCGACCTGCGGCAGCAGGGGCAGATAGAGCTGGTAGGAGGTCGGCGACACCAGGGTGACGTCGGCTTCGTCGGGGGAGAGTTTCCGCTCCAGGCGGCGCACGCACCCCACTCCGGCGAAGCCTGCGCCCACCACCAGGATCCTGGGTCGTGTCACGGTGTATCCCTTTCCGCTGCTCCGGGCCGTCCGGCTCGACGCCGTCCGCGTGCCCCGGAACGCTTGCTTCGCACCACATCGATCCCACCGTGCCCGACGCCGTTCCGCCAGCCGGGCGGAGCAGGCAGCCGAACGCGTGGGCTCCAGCATGCCCCTGGATCGCCGGGAGAAACCGGCGGTCGCACAGATGTGTGCCGGACTTCCGTCCGGTCAAAGGCCGTCACTCGGCGATCACATACGCCATAGAGTGCCCGCCATGGCGCAGACCCAGCCCGGAACGGGCTTCCAGAAGCGGCACGTCGACCCCGACCGCGTGACCCCGCTGGTGGCCGCCCTGGACTCCCAGGACGCCAACCCCGGCGTGCGGCGGCTGCGCGCCTGGGCCGAGGAGGCACTGGCGGTGCGGCCCGGCGAGCGGCTCCTCGACGTCGGCTCCGGCACCGGCTCGCAGACCCGGGCCCTGGCCGCCGCGCTCGGCCCGGACGGTGTCGCCATCGGCGTCGAGGTCAACCCGAGTCTGCGCGCGGTCGCCGAGGAGCGGTCCGCCGACAGCAGGGCCCGCTTCCTGCAGGGCGAGGCGGAGGCGCTGCCGGTGCCGGACGGCTCGATGGACGTCGTGTGGTGCGAGCGGGTCCTCCAGCACCTGCACGAGCCCGACCGGGCGATCGCCGAGATGGCCCGGGTGCTGCGCCCCGGCGGCCGGGTGGCGCTGCTGGACACCGACTGGGGGACCACCCTCCTGCACCCCGGCGACCCGGCGGTGGTGCGCGCGCTGACCGCGGCCGCCCTCAACGGCGCCAACCCCTACTCCGGGCGCCGCCTGGTCGGCCAGCTGAGCGCTGCCGGGTTCGTGGTGGACGACCGCGGCTCGCAGGCCCTGCTCCAGGACCACGGCTCGGTGGCCTGGCCGCTGATCCGCATGCTCGGCGAGGCCGCCGTGCGCGCCGGCGCCGTCACCGAGGAACAGCGGGACACCCTGTACGCCGATCTCGCGGAGGCGGCCGAGCGGGGCGCGGTGCACATGTCGGTGACGATGTTCGGTGTGGTCGCGCACCGGCCCGGGTGACCGCACCCGGTCCCCACCGGACCGTCCTCACCAGGGCAGGAAGGCGTGAATGTCCTTGCCGTCCGCGGTGACGACCACGCTGACCTGGTCGCACAGCGTGTGCAGCAGGTGCCACCCGACGCCGCCCCCGCCCCCGTCCGGGTGGAAGGGCCGCGGCTCGGGCCGGACCCGGCTGGAGTCGTGCACCGTGACGTGGACGCCGTCGTACGTGCGGCGCATCCGCAGCTCGAAGGGGCCCGGCGCGTACTGGACGACGTTGGCGGCCAGCTCCGTCACCACCAGCAGGATGTCGTTCCAGCAGTCGGGACCGGTGGGCGGCGAGATGCGGGCGAGACCGGCGAGGTAGCCGTCGGCGGCGAGCCGGGCACCGGTCACGTCGCGGAGCCGACCCGGGAAAGGGACCGTGCATCCGTCGGTCTCCTGAGCGGATCCTCTGTCGTCCCGCCGTGGTCCGGTCCCCATCTCGTCTCTCTCAGTCCCGGAAAGGTGCCCTCGTCGCGCTGGTCCCTCCTCCTTCGCGGCGAGTTCCCACCCTGGCCCCGGATACGCGTGATCCGCTCAACGGAACACGTTGTCGGAGTCGTCCCAGTCGGCCGGTTCGGGCTGGCCCGGCCGGCGTACCGCCTGCGAGCGGGCCTGGTACATGGCGTCGATCTCGGCCGCGTAGTGGCGCGCTATGGCGTCCCGGCGCAGTTTCATCGACGGCGTCAGCATGCCGTTGCCCGGGGCGAACGGCTCCTGGAGCACGCGGTAGACCCGGATCGACTCGGAGCGGGACACCACGCTGTTGGCGGACGCGATGGCGCGGGCGATCTCCTCGCGCAGCGCGTTCTCCTCGCGCGCCTCGCGCCCGGGCGAGTCGCCCGGCACCGCCAGCGCCCCCCGCCAGTGCGCGAGGAAGTCAGGGTCCAGGGTGATCAGCGCGCCCACACAGGGCCGGTCGTCGCCGACGACCACCGCCTGGTGCACCAGCGGGTGCATCCGCAGCCGCTGCTCCAGCGGGGCGGGTGCCACACTCTTGCCGCTGCTCGTGATGATGATGTCCTTCTTGCGGCCCGTGATGGTCAGATAGCCCTCGGAGTCCAGCCGCCCGATGTCCCCGGTGGCCAGCCAGCCGCCGCGCAGCGCGGCCCGGGTCGCGTAGTCGTCGCCGACGTACCCCTGGAACACCGACGGACCGCGCACCAGGATCTCGCCGTCGTCGGCCACCTGGATCTGGGTGCCCGGCAGGGCCTGGCCCACCGTGCCCGACTTCTCGCGGCCCAGCGGCTGCATGGTGATCCCGCCGCTGGACTCGGTGAGGCCGTAGCCGTCATGGACGTACATGCCGATGCCCTCGTAGAACAGGGTGAGTTCACGGCTGAGCGAGGAGCCGCCGGACGTGGCCCGCAGCACCCGCCCGCCGAGTGCCCCCCGCAGCTTGCGGTACACCGTCCGCTCGTACAGGGCGTGCTGCAGCCGCAGGTCGAAGCCCGGGCCCGCCCCGGTGCCCAGCCGCTGCCGCTCCGTGGCCGCGGCGAAGTCCCGCGCGGTCTCCGCGGCCCGCTCGAACAGGGCACCCCGGCCGTGCTGCTGGGAGGTGCGCAGGAACGTCTTGTACACCTTCTCCAGCACCGACGGGACCGCGTACAGATAGGTCGGCCGGAACGTGCCCAGCGCCGCGGCCAGCGCGGCCTCGGTCATCTCCGGCTCGTGGCCCATCAGGATCCCGCCGCGCAGACAGATCACCATGGTCATCAGGCCGTACACGTGCGAGAACGGCAGGAAGGCCAGGACGGAGGCCTGTTCGCCGGGGCGCGCCGCGGTGTGCCCCCAGCCCGCCAGCAGGGTGTCGCACGGGTAGGCGAGCCCGCGGTGGCTCAGCGCGCAGCCCAGCGGACGGCCCGAGGTGCCCGAGGTGTAGGTGATGGCCGCCGTCGAGTCGGGCATCACGATCCGGCGCAGCGACTCCACCGTGGTCAGCGGGACGAAGGTGCCCTTCTGCACCAGCTCGGGCAGCGCCCCCGCGTCCAGCTGCCACACGTGCTTGAGCCCGGGCAGCCCCTCGCACACGGTACCGACGGTCATGACCGCCCGGTCGTCCTCGACCACCACCGCCACACAGCGGGCGTCCCGCAGGATCCACTCGACCTGGTCCCGCGCGGACGTCGGGTGGATCGGCACCACCTCGGCCCCCACCGACCACAGTGCGAGGCCGAACACCGTCCACTCGTAGCGCGTCCGCGCCATCACGGCCACCCGCTGCCCCGGCGAGATCCCCGACGCGATCAGCCCCTTGGCCAGGTCGACCACCTCGTCCCGCAGTTCGACCGCGGTGACCTCCTCCCAGCCCGCGGGGGCGCCCTCGGGCCGGCGCGCCAGCACCGGCAGTGTGGGGTTCCGGTCCGCCGTCTCGAAGATGCTGTCGGCGAGCCCGCCGGTCAGGGTCGAAGCGGTCGTCGGAGCGAGGGCGTAGTCGCGCATGCGCTGCTCCTGGATGTACGGAGGGTGACCCTCCCGATCGGTACTGTTGTCGACGCGGGTCGAATCTAGCCCAGGGGAGTGCGGCTCGTGTCGGGAACGGTCAACTCGTTTCCACCTGATGACAAAGCTCAGCCCGGGAGTTCAGCCCTGGGTGCGGCGTACACACTCCACGACGACGTCCCGCAGGCTCCCGGTGCGCGCCAGGAACGACCGCTGCTCGCGGGCGCCGGTACCCCTGTGCAGCAACTGTGCGACGGCCTCCTCGACGCCGACCGTGTCACCGCTGTCGGCGAGCGCCTCCGCGGTGTGCGCGAGCAGCGCGCGCACCACCTCGACGGCGGGCCGCGGCCGCATGGTCACCGGGTCGAGGAGGTCCTGTTCCAGACCGACGCGGGCGGCCTGCCAGGAGGCCAGCCGGAGCATGCTCACGCTGGGGTCGAGCGGCGGCCGTCCGGCCCGCCAGTCCCGCGCGGCCGTCTCCACCAGGGCGCGGATCAGCGTGGCGACGAGGACGGTGGTGTCCGCACGCAGGCACACGTCGGCCACCCGGATCTCCACCGTCGGGTAGCGCGTGGACAGGCGGGCGTCGAAGTACACCATCCCCGTGTCGAGGATGACCTCGCTGGCCACCATGTCCGCGACCCGCCGCCGGTACCGCTCGGGCGAGCCGAACAGCTCGGTCGGCCCCGCCGACGGTCCGCGCGCCCACAGCCGGCTGCGGAAGCTGGCGTAACCGGAGTCCCGGCCCTGCCAGAACGGCGAGTTGACGCTGAGCGCGCGCAGTACCGGAAGCCAGGGCCGGATCCGGTCGAGGACGGCGACGCCCTCCTCGTCGGACTCCACCGACACGTGCACATGGCAGCCGCAGACGAACCAGTCCACCATGGCGGCGCCGTACCGCCCGGCCATCCAGCGGTAGCGCTCGTGCCGGGTGAGCGCCGGGTCGACCGGCAGGGGGTAGGTGGCGAGCGCCGCGACCGCGCAGCCGATCTCGCCGGCCAGCCGTCCCGCCTCCTTGCGGCAGCCGACGATCTCGGCGCCGAGCTCCGCCATGTCCCGCTGCGGACTGGTCGCGAGCTCCAGCATCTGCCCGAACAGTTCGGTCTGGAACACGGCCTGTCCGGGAGCGTCCAGTGCGGCCCGGTCGACGACGGCGGCCGACCAGGGCGCCGGCTCCCCGCTGTCCGGGTGGACCAGCAGAAGTTCTTCCTCCACTCCGACGGTACGCAGCACGGGGAACCGCCCTCCGGCCGGGCCGCGACCGGGCGCGGCGGGGTCTTTCATCCCGGACTGCCCGGACCCGGCCACGGAAACACGTGACGGCGCCCTCGGCGGGCTAAGGGGCGACGGGCTCAAGCCATACCGTGGCGAGCGGGGGCAGCGTGAGCCGCAGAGCGCCGTCGTCGGCGAGCAGCGGCCCCCGGCTGACGACGTCCCCGCCGCCGTACCGGGCGCTGTCGGTGTTGAGGATCTCCTGCCAGACGGGCGTCCCCTTGGGCACGCCCAGCCGGTAGCCGGGCCGGACCACGGGGGAGAGGTTGGAGACCGCCAGCAGGGGCCGGGCCTCGGCATCGAACCTCAGGAAGGCGAAGACGTTGTCCTCGGCCGCGTCCCCCAGGACCCACTGGAAGCCCGCCGGGTCGGTGTCCCGCTGCCACAGCGCGGGGTGCGCGCGGTACCCGGAGTTGAGATCGCGGACCAGATCCCGGACACCCCGGTGATCGGCCTCGGCCCCGTACCCGGGGTCGAGCAGCCACCAGTCGGGGCCGTCGGCGTGGGACCACTCGCCGCCCTGGGCGAACTCCTGCCCCATGAAGAGCAGTTGCTTGCCCGGATGGGCCCACATGAAGGCCAGATACGCGCGGTGGTTGGCACGCTGCTGCCACCAGTCGCCGGGCATCTTCGAGACGAGCGAGCGCTTGCCGTGGACGACCTCGTCGTGGGAGATGGGCAGGATGTAGTTCTCGCTGTACGCGTACACCATCGAGAAGGTCATCTCGTGGTGGTGGTACTTGCGGTGCACCGGCTCGTGCCGGATGTACTCCAGCGAGTCGTGCATCCAGCCCATGTTCCACTTCAGTCCGAAGCCCAGCCCGCCGCTGTCGGTCGGCCGGGTCACGCCGTCCCACGCGGTGGACTCCTCGGCGATGGTCACCACCCCGGGCGCCCGCCGGTACACGGTCGCGTTCATCTCCTGCAGGAACGCCACCGCGTCCAGGTCCTCGCGCCCGCCGAACACGTTCGGCGTCCACTGCCCGGAGTCCCGCGAGTAGTCGAGGTAGAGCATCGAGGCGACCGCGTCCACCCGCAGCCCGTCGACGTGGAACTCCTCGCACCAGTACACGGCGTTGGCGACCAGGAAGTTGCGCACCTCCACCCGGCCGAGGTCGAACTCGTAGGTCCCCCAGTCCGGGTGCTCGGCCCGCCGCTCGTCCCCGGGCTCGTACAGCGGATCTCCGTCGAAGCGGGCCAGCGCCCAGTCGTCCTTGGGGAAGTGCGCCGGCACCCAGTCCATGATCACGCCGATGCCGGCCCGGTGCAGGGCGTCGACCAGGTGCTTGAAGTCGTCGGGGGTGCCGAGCCGGGAGGTCGGCGCGTAGAAGCCGGTGACCTGGTATCCCCAGGAGCCGCCGAAGGGGTGCTCGGCGACCGGCATGAACTCGACGTGCGTGAAGCCCAGGTCGTTGACGTACGCGGGCAGTTCCTCGGCCAGCTGACGGTAGTCCAGGCCCGGCCGCCAGGACGGCAGATGCACCTCGTAGACCGAGAACGGCGCCTCGTGCACCGGGACGTCGCCCCGGTGCGCCATCCAGTCCCCGTCACCCCACTCGTGCCGGGACACCGTCACGATCGACGCGGTCGCGGGCGGCACCTCCGTCCGCCGGGCCATCGGGTCCGCCTTGAGGAACCGGCCGCCGTACCGGGACGTGATCTCGAACTTGTAGCGGGCGCCCTCGCCCACCCCCGGCAGGAACAGCTCCCACACCCCGGCCGCGCCCAGCGAACGCATCGGGAACTGCGTGCCGTCCCAGCACGTGAAGTCCCCGGCCACCCGCACACCCTGGGCGTTGGGCGCCCACACCGTGAACCGGGTGCCGGCCACCCCGTCATGGGTCATCGGTTCGGCGCCGAGCGCCTTCCACAGCTGCTCGTGCCGCCCCTCCCGGATCAGGTGCAGGTCGAACTCACCGAGCGCGGGCGGGAAGCGGTACGGGTCGTGGACCTCGTGCTCCCCGTCCTCGCCGTCCTCGTACTCGACGAGCAGGGTGTACGACGGGATCTCGGCGTACGGCAGCACGGCCGCGAAGAGCCCGTCGTCCTCCGGCGCCAGGGGGCTGCGCACCCCGTCGACGAGCACGCTCACCGAGCGGGCGTGCGGGCGCAGCGCGCGGAAGAGGGTGCCGCCCTCCACCGGGCGGGCGCCGAGCAGGGCGTGCGGATCGTGGTGGGTGCCCGCGAGCAGCCGCCCGCGGTCGGCGGCGTCCAGGGTCGGGGCCGTGGAACGGGAGGGGCCGGAGGGCTCCGGGAGCGAGGAGTCGCGCAGTGCCATGACGTCAGCCTCTCCAGCGGGCGAGCCGCTCGATCGCGGCCATCGGAACCGGAAGCCAGGCCGGCCGGTGCCGGGCTTCGTACACCACCTCGTACACCGCGCGGTCCGTCTCGTGGGCGCGCAGCAGTGCGTGCTTCTTGCGCGGGTCCCAGCCGGCCCGGGCAGCGTAACCCGCGCAGTAGGCCTCCCGGCAGCGGCGGGCCCACTCCGGGCGCCAGGGGCGGCGCTGCCGGGCCGCGTAGTCGAAGGAGCGCAGCATCCCGGCGACGTCCCGCACCGGCGACTGGGTGCTGCGCCGCTCGGCGAGCGGCCGGGACGGCTCGCCCTCGAAGTCGATGACGAACCACTCGTGCTCCGCCCGCAGCACCTGCCCGAGATGGAGATCGCCGTGGATCCGCTGGGCTAGCGGCCCCGCGTCACAGGTGGCGAGGGCGTCGAAGGCGCCGCGCAGCCCGGGGACGAACGGCCGCAGTACCGGCACCGCGTCCGCGGCCGCGGCCAGCCGCGCCGACATCGCCTCGGCCGTGCGGCTGTGTTCGTCGTGGACGGCGGACGGGAAGGCGGCGGCGAGCGCGAGATGCACGTCCGCGGTGGCCCGCCCCAGCTCGTGCGCCTCGGTGGTGAAGTCGCCCCCGGCCGCGAGCGCGCGCAGGGCCAGGGTCCAGCCGTCGGCCGCGTCCGGCAGGAAGGGCTGCAGCACCCCGAGGGTCGCCGGGCTCGGCTCGGTGGTGCGGAACCAGGCCACCGGCGCGGGCACCCGCGCGCAGCCCTGCGCGGCCAGGGCGCCGGGGACCTCCAGGTCCGGATTGACGCCGGGCTGTATCCGCCGGAACACCTTCAGGATGTAGGAGTCGCCGTACACCAGGGAGGAGTTGGACTGCTCGGCGTCCAGCAGCCGCGGCGCGAGTCCGCCGGGTATCCGGGCCTCCGGGGCGGTCTCGAAGCGCAGCGGGCCGGCCGTGCCGGGTATGCGCAGCCGCTCCAGGAGCAGTTCGGCGGCGCGCGGGTCGTGCAGGGCGTCGTAGACCGCGAGTCCGGCCAGCGGGCCCTCCTCGGCCCGGCCTATGTAGGCCCGCTCCAGCCTGGGCGCGCGGTGTTCGCGGACGCCGAGCAGGAGCTGGTAGCAGTCGCCGGACGGGGCGGTACCGCCATGCGGGGAGTGGTCGGCGTGGACCAGCAGGTGCAGGCAGCCGGGGAAGAGTTCGGTCACGGACAGCACGGTCAGCTCGGTGACGGGCCGGTCCTTGCCCGCGAACCAGCGCTGCCGCGGCAGCCAGTCGCGGAGCAGCCCGCCCAGCGAGCCCAGCGAGCCCAGCGGCCGGTCGAGGCCGGCCGTCGTGCCCCGGGGCAGGTCGACTGTCTTCGTCATGGTGACGCGTCCTTTCCTCGGCTCCGCACGTTCAGCGCCGGCGGCCGATGCGGGAGGCGACTCGGGAGAGCCGGAACCAGTAGAAGCCGTGCCCCGCGAGGGTGAGCAGATACGGCAGTTCACCGATGGCGGGGAACCGCACCCCGCCGATCAGCTCGACCGGATGCCGGCCGTCGTAGGCCCGCAGATCGAGCTCGGTGGGCTGTGCGAACCGCGAGAAGTTGTGCACGCAGAGCACGAGATCGTCCTCGTACTCGCGCAGGAACGCGAGAACCGCGGGGTTCGACGACTGCAGTTCGGTGTAGGACCCCAGTCCGAAGGCAGGATTCTGCTTGCGGATCTCGATCATGCGCCGGGTCCAGTGCAGCAGGGA
>NZ_JBEOYD010000085.1:0-17872 GCF_040296885.1 Streptomyces sp. NPDC001980
CGCCGATGGTACTGCAGGGGGGACCCTGTGGGAGAGTAGGACACCGCCGAACAAATATTAGGAAAGGCCCACGCCATTGGCGTGGGCCTTTCTGCTTTTACGGGTGCGTTTAAGCTCGGGGTATGCGCTACGACCTCGTTATCTTCGACAACGACGGCGTCCTTGTCGACAGTGAACCCATCTCCAACCGGCTCCTGGCCGCCTATCTCACCGAGTTGGGGCACCCGACCTCGTACGAGGACTCCATACGGGACTACATGGGGTCCGCGATGCATCGGGTGCACGACCTCGTCCTGGAGCGGACCGGGCAGCGGCTGCCGGACGACTTCGACGACGTCTTCCACGGGCGTGTGTTCGCCGCCTTCGAGGAGGAGTTGAAGCCCGTGTCGGGGGTCGCGGGGGTGCTGGAGCAGCTGGCGGCGGACGGGGTGCCGTACTGCGTCGCGTCGTCGGGGAGCCATGAGCGGATTCGGGTGGGGCATCGGACGACCGGGCTCGACCGGTGGTTCGACGAGTCGCGGATCTTCAGTTCGCAGGATGTGGGGCGGGGTAAGCCGGCGCCGGATCTGTTTCTGTACGCGGCGGAGCGGATGGGGGCCGAGCCGGGGCGGTGTGCCGTCGTGGAGGACAGCCCGCTGGGGGTGCAGGCGGCTGTGGCGGCCGGGATGGACGTGTACGGGTTCACGGCCATGACGCCGGCCGACAGGCTGCAGGGCGCCACTCAACTCTTCTCCGACATGGGGCAGTTGGCTGACCTGCTGGAATGACCGGGGGCATGACGGCGGCGCTGACAATTGTCATGCCGAGCTCCGGACGTTCGTTTCTACTGGGGGACCCCGGCCGGACGCGAAGCTGAGGGCATGACGAAGACGACGAGCACCGGGTCCCAGAGCAAGCAGCAGCCCAGCGTGCTGGACAACCTCCGGCCGCTGATCGTGGATGTGGCGGTGCCTCTCGGGTCGTACTACTTCTTCAAGGGGGCCTTCGGGATGAGCACCTTCGCGGCGCTCGCCTGGAGCAGCGTGGTGCCGGCCGTGCGGACGGTCTGGAGTGTGGCGAAGGAGCGCCGGGTCAACGGGCTGGCGGCGCTGATCCTGGTCGTCAACGTGGTCGGGCTGGCGCTCAGCTTCGTCACCGGTGACCCGCGGCTCATGCTCGCCAAGGACGGTGCGGTCAGCAGCACCGTCGGGATCGGCATCCTGGTGTCGGTGGCGCTGGGCCGGCCGATGATGACGGCGGGGCTGAAGCCCTTCCTGCTCAAGGGGGACGCGGCGCGGGAGGCAGCCTGGGAGCGGCTGGCGTCCGGGAGCGCGGCCCGGTCGGCGGAGTTCCTGCGCAAGGAGCGGGTCTTCTCCGTGATCTGGGGTCTGGTGCTGGTGGTGGAGTGCGTCGCCCGGGTCGTCGGCGCCTACACGATCCCCGTGGCCACCATGGTCTGGCTGAGCTCGCTCCTCCTGGTCGTGGCGATCAGCCTCGGCATGGTGATCTGCGGTGGGGCGGCCGCCGAGCCGATGGCGTGCCTGATCACCGACGAGGTGAAGCGTCAGGAAGCCGCGCAGAAGCAGGAACAGGAGCTCGCGGTCGCCGCCTGAGCGGCCGGAAGGTAAAGCTGAAGGAAATTCATCTTTGGCTGGATCTACCCACGAGTACGTCGGGGCCCTACGCTCGCCGCCATGACAGATGTGCTGCGGCGCGGTAGGGCCTCGCTGGCGTTCAGCTTCTTCACTCAGGGCGCCACCTTCGCGCTGCTGGTGACGCGCATCCCCGCGATCCAGGACCGGTACGGCGTCTCCGACGCGCTGCTGCCGGTCTTTCTCGCTGCCGTGCCGATCCTGGCCGGCGTCGGCAGTGTCACCACCGAGCAGTTGGTGAAGCGAATACGGCCCAGTCGGCTGCTGCGCTGGTCCCAGCCCGTGGTGATGCTGGCGCTGCTCGGGGTCGGGTCCGGCGGGGTGATGGCCGAGCTGGCGGTGGCGCTGGCCGCGTTCGGCCTGGCCGTCGGTGCGCTGGACGCCTCGATGAACATGCTCGGGGTGAGCCTGCAGCGGACGTACGGGCGCAGCATCATGCTCAGCTTCCATGCGGCGTACAGCCTGGGCGGCATCCTCGGGGCCTCGCTGGCCTGGGTGGGGGCGCACTGGCATCTGGCGCTGTGGGTGTCGTATCTGCCGGTGGTCGCGGTGCTGCTGCCGGCCGCGCTGGTGGGGAGCCGTTGGTACGTGGACGGTGATCCCGCGCCGGTGGAGGAAGAGGCTGCCGGTGGAGGTGCGGGCGGTGTCGTCTTCAAGATGCTGCTGCCGCTGTGTCTGGTGATGACCTTCGCCTACATCGGGGACTCGACCGTCTCCAACTGGAGTGCGAAGTACCTGAAGGACGTGCTGGGGAGCAGTGAGCAGCTCGCCACCGTGCCGTACAACGTGTACATGGTGACCACGCTGGTCGGGCGGGGCATCGGGGACTTCGGGGTACGGCGGTTCGGTGCCGTACCCGTCGTACGGCTGGGGGCGGTGGTGGCGGCCGCCGGGTTCGCGGTGGTGGCGGCGGCGCCGGGGGCATGGGTCGGCATGGCCGGGTTCACTCTGCTGGGGCTGGGGTTGTGCGTGCTGGTTCCGCAGACCTTCGCGGCGGCGGGGCGGCTGTTTCCGGGGGCTTCGGATGCGGCCATCGCTCGGCTGAACATCTTCAACTACGTCGGGTTCCTGATCGGTTCGCCGTTGGTGGGAGCGCTCGGCGATGCGTGGAGTTATCGCGGGGCGATGCTGGTCCCGATGGTGTTGGTGCTGGTGACATTGGTGTACGCCCGTTCGTTCGCGACCAGGTCGGACCGATACGGTGGCGGGCATGAGCGGCCGCGCACAGCTGATGTGGGACGAGGCAGTAACGGGCTATGACTTCGGTCCGGGTCATCCGATGGATCCGGTCCGGCTGGCGTTGACCCGGAGTCTGATCAGTGCCTTCGGGCTCGACCGGGTGGTGGATGTCGTCGCGGCGAAGCCGGCCGGCGAGTCGACGCTGCGGCTGGTGCACCGGGAGGACTACATCGAGGCCGTGAAGGCGGCCTCGGCGGATCCGGCGGCGGCCGACCAGTCGTACGGGCTGGGGACGATGGACGATCCCGCCTTCGCCGGGATGCACGAGGTGTCGGCGCTGATCGCCGGGCAGTCGGTGGGGGCCGCCGAGGCGGTGTGGCGGGGGGACGCCGACCACGCCGTGAACTTCGCGGGTGGGTTGCACCATGCGATGCCGGGGGCGGCGTCCGGGTTCTGCATCTACAACGACGCTTCGCTCGCCATCGCGCGGTTGCTGGAGCTGGGGGCCGAGCGGGTCGCGTACGTGGATGTGGACGTGCATCACGGGGACGGGGTGCAGGCCGCGTTCTGGGAGGACCCGCGGGTCCTGACGATCTCGCTGCACGAGCATCCCCGTACGTTGTTCCCGCAGACCGGGTGGCCGGAGGAGGTCGGGTCCGGGGCGGGGGAGGGCTCCGCGGTGAACGTGGCGCTGCCGGCGGGGACCGGGGACGCGGGGTGGGTGCGGGCGTTCCACGCCGTCGTGCCGGAGCTGGTCGCCGACTTCCGGCCGCAGGTGCTGGTGACGCAGCACGGTGCCGACACGCATTTCGAGGATCCGCTGGCTCATCTGGCTGTTTCGCTGGATGCGCAGCGGGCGGTGCAGGTGGCGTGTCATGAGCTGGCGCACGAGTACGCCGGGGGGAAGTGGGTCGCGTTGGGTGGGGGTGGGTACGAGGTGGTGGATGTCGTGCCGCGGTCGTGGACGCATCTGGTGGGGATTGCGGCGGGGCGGGAGGTTGCGCCTGAGGCGCTGGTGCCTGAGGGGTGGCGGCAGGAGGTTTTTGCTCGGACTCGGCAGTTGGGGCCTGGGCGGATGACGGATGGGCGGTGGCCGGTGGGGTGGGCGGGGTGGGAGGCGGGGTACGACCCCGCTGATCGCTTGGATCAGGCGGTGCTGGCGACGCGGCGGGCCGTGTTTCCGCTGCGGGGGTTGCTGGCGTAGGGGTTTTCTCGCCCCCGCTGCCCCTACCCGTCCCGTCCTCCAGGGGGTGGGCCCCCTTCGCCCCCCGGTTGCGGCCGTCCGTTTCGGGGGTTGCCACCCCCGGACCCCCGCTTCGGACTGAACGGCCTCGTCCTCAAACTCCCCCAGAGGGGGTACCCCCAGACGGGCTGGAGGGGGTGTCGACCGGCCGTCTTCCTCCGGTGCGTTAGGCCGACTGTGCGGTTTTTGTCTGTTCTGGGGGTCTGGTGGGGTGGGGGGCGTCAGCATCTCTGGTGTGGTGAGTGGTGGTGGGCTTCGGGCCTATTTGGTGGCTGCCGGGCTGGCGGGGGTGGTGGGGACCTCGCGGGAGCGGAGTCTGCGGAGTTATCGGTTGTTCGCGGCGCGGGATCCTCGGGTGTTGATCGGGATTGATCCGCAAGGGGGGTGGGGCGAGGCGGAGTTGATTCGGTTGATGGCTGCCAAGTGTGGGGTTTCGGACGATCCTCGGTGTGTTTCAGGGCATGATGTGATCGATCCTGACTTGACGGTCGCCGGGCTGGATGCGTTCGCCGAGCGGGTGGGGGCGGCGGCCCGGCGGCGGGCTGCCGTGTTGTTCGGGACCGGGCATCCGCATCGGCTGATCGGGTTCTACGCCGGTCTCGCGGACGCGCTGTCGGCGGCGGGGTGTGAGGTCCTCACCCCCGCGCAGGGCCACTGTGTCGACATAACGACCCGGTTCGGTCTACGTACGTGCAACCTCGATTACGTACGAGGTGTCGGGTTCGTGAGAGAAGTGGGCCGTGAACGCCCCGGTTGTGCGCCGGGTGCGCACACGCATTCGCCGCTGCCGGTTCGGGTGGCGCTCGATGCGGCGGCGGGGGGTGGCGGGCCCTTGCCGGAGCTGGTGGTCGGGGACCATGGGTGGGTCTGCGGTGCAGGTCAGCTGGGGTTTGAGGCCATTGGTCTTGCGGATACGGATGACCCTGCGCTCTTTGTCGGGGAGGTCGAGGGGGTGGTGTCCGTCGCCGTTCCGGTTGATGACGGCGTGCGGTCTGATTGCTACACGCCGCTTACCCGCTACGTACTCAATCGAGCGTGTCTGTCACAGTAGGCCGCCGATGGGTGCACCTCTTCCCCACTCGCATCACCCGCCCCTACATTGGGGAGTGAGCACGCAACGACGAAGAGTCACCGGAAGGGGAAGCCGGTGGCCCGTCGAGTGCGGAAGGTTCAGGTGTGTCATGGCAGCTGGCGAGAGGCCTCTGAACGAGGTTGTGTTCCTTACCGTGGCGGAGGTCGCCGCGGTGATGCGAGTGTCGAAGATGACCGTGTACCGGCTGGTGCACAGCGGTCATCTGCCCGCGATTCGGGTGGGGCGGTCCTTCCGCGTTCCCGAACAAGCGGTACACGAGTACCTTCGCGAGAGCTATGTGGGGGTGGAGACCGCCTGACGGCCGTTCCGGGATTCGTCCCGGGGCACCTCGATTACGACCTCAGCGCTCGGGCGGGTAGGCTAGCCCCTCGTAGGTCGTATGGGCCCATGATGCCCAGCACCGAGTGATGAGAAGTGAGCGAGGGTAGTCGTGGGCTCTGTTATCAAGAAGCGGCGCAAGCGGATGGCCAAGAAGAAGCACCGCAAGCTGCTCAAGCGCACGCGTGTTCAGCGTCGTAACAAGAAGTAATTACGGCGCCGAGCCGCGAGAGCTTGTCTGTGGCCCCCCACCAGTACGGTGGGGGGCCACTGCATTTTCCGGCCGTTGCGGCTTGTCGTGGCCTGCTGGGGGTCATGCCAGCGCAACATCAACCCGCTAAGTTGGCCCGCATACGGGAACACGGAAGAAAGGCGCTGATCTTGGGGAAGGTCGTGCTCGTGACCGGAGTGGCCCGTCAACTCGGGGGCCGGTTCGTACGGCGTATTCAGCGTGACCCCGAGGTGGACCGGGTGGTCGCCGTGGACGCGGTGCCGCCGGAGCATCATCTGGGCGGGGCGGACTTCATCCAGACCGACATCCGGCAGCCGACCATCGCCCGGGTGCTGGCCGAGAGCGGCGCCGACACCGTCGTCCACATGGACGTGACCGGGACGCCGCTGGGCAGCGGGAGCCGGGCCACCGTCAAAGAGACCAATGTCATCGGGACCATGCAGCTGCTCGGCGCCTGCCAGAAGTCGCCGAACGTCAAGCGGCTGGTGATCAAGTCCAGTACGAACGTGTACGGCTCCGCGCCGAAGGACCCGGCCGTCTTCACCGAGACCACCCCGCCGAAATCCCTGCCCAGTGGGGGGTTCGCGAAAGACACGGTGGAGGTGGAGGGGTATGTGCGGGGGTTCGCCAGGAGGCGGCCCGACGTGGCGGTGTGCGTGCTGCGGTTCGCCAATATCCTCGGGCCGACCGCGGATACTCCGCTCGCGTCCTATTTCTCGCTGCCCGTGCTGCCCACCGTCCTCGGATACGACCCGCGGCTGCAGTTCGTGCACGAGGACGACGTGATCGAGGTGCTGCGGATCGCCTCGCACGAGCCGGAGCGGGGGACGCTGAACAGCGGCACGTTCAACATCGCGGGTGACGGGGTGCTGTTGCTCTCGCAGTGCTCGCGGCGGCTGGGGCGGCCCACCGTGCCGCTGCTGCTGCCGGCGGTCACCTGGGCCGGGTCCCTGGTGCGGACGCTCGGCATGAGCGACTTCTCGCCCGAGCAGATCCGGCTGCTGACGCACGGCCGGGTGGTGGACACCGTCCAGATGCGCGAGACGCTGGGGTTCCGGCCGAGGTACACGACGGCGGAGACCTTCGCGGACTTCGTGCGTGCCCAGGCCCCGGGTCTGCTGCCGCCCCAGGCCGTGGCCGCGGCCGTCGACCGGATCGCCGCGCTGCCCGCCCTGAGCGGTGGGCGGGCGCCGGCGGAGACCCCGACGCAGAACCCGACCCAGAGCGCCAACTGAGGAGCGCAGCAACGATGGCGGACGCCAAGGTCATTCCGTTCGACGACGACCGGTCCCGCGGGGCTGCCGTGCAGCGGCCGGCCGCCCGGCGCCGGGGTGCGGGGAGCCGGCGCAAGGGCGGCGGCGAGCAGGCGGCGGTGCGCGAGCCTGCGGCGGTGCGCGAGTCCGCGGTGGTGCGTGAGGTCCAGCCTCTCGCCGGGCGGATCCCCGCGCAGGAAGATGTGCATGTGACCCGGGAGAACCCTGAGACGGGCGTGAAGCAGCCGCCGCACGACGAGGCCGGCCTGGAACAGCGTGTCGCACGCGGACTCGCGTTCCTGCGGCGGCGGCTGACCGGGGAGTACGAGGTCGACGACTTCGGGTACGACGAGGAGCTGACCGACCAGGTCCTGATGTCCCTGCTGCGGCCGGTGTACGAGAAGTACTTCCGCGTCGACGTGAAGGGCATGGAGAACATCCCGGCGCACGGTGGTGCGCTGATCGTCGCCAACCACTCCGGGACGCTGCCGCTGGACGGGCTGATGATGCAGGTCGCCGTGCACGACCGGCACCCGGCGAATCGTCACCTCAGGCTGCTCGCGGCGGACCTGGTCTTCGTGCTGCCGGTGGTGAACGAACTGGCGCGGAAGCTCGGGCACACGCTCGCGTGCGCGGAGGATGCCGAACGGCTGCTGGCCCAGGGCGAGCTGGTCGGGGTGATGCCGGAGGGGTTCAAGGGCATCGGGAAGCCGTTCGGCGAGCGGTACAAGCTGCAGCGGTTCGGGCGGGGCGGGTTCGTGTCCACCGCGCTGCGGCAGGGGGTACCGATCATTCCCTGCTCGATCGTGGGGGCCGAGGAGATCTACCCGATGATCGGCAACGCGAAGACGCTGGCGCGGGTGCTGGGGATTCCGTATTTCCCGCTGACGCCGACGTTTCCGTGGCTGGGGCCGCTGGGGGCGGTGCCGTTGCCGACGAAGTGGACGATTCAGTTCGGGGAGCCGATCCGTACGGACGGCTATCCGCCGGAGGCGGCCGAGGATCCGATGCTGATGTTCAACCTGACGGATCAGGTGCGGGAGCAGATTCAGCACACGCTGTACAAGTTGCTTGTGCAGCGGAGGTCGGTTTTCTTCTGAGCTGCGATGCGTTGAGTGTTGTGTGCGGGCCGGTGGGGGCTGGTCGCGCCCACGCGGCGGAGCCGCATATCGGATACAGCCCCGCGCCCCCAAAACGGCGGCTTCGCCGCCTTGGGGGCGCGGGGGTTGATCAGTTGCTGCTGTCCTCGCTGTCGATGCCCAGGCCCGGCAGGAGACCGGGCAGGAGCGGGGGCAGGGTGACGTCCGGTGCGCTGGATGCGCTCTTGGACGGGGACGGGGTGCTCGAACCGGTTTTCGGGGGATCGAGCAGGCCGCCCGTGGTGCCGCCGATCAGGCCGTTGTCGGCGCTGCCGGAGGCCGAGCCGCTGGGGCTGCCGGTGCCGGTGTCGTGGCCCGAGGAGGAGCTGCCGGAGGAGGACGGGGCCGTCGACCGGTGGCTGCCGGAGGAGCCGGTGGACGCCGTGCCGGAGTCCTGCCTGCCGCTGCCGCCGGTGTTCTGGGACGGCTGGGGGAGCAGGGACTGCAGCGGGGCGACCTCTTGGTCTATGGCGTCGAAGACCGACGACACCTGCTGGCTGACGTCCCCGAGCTGGACCGGGAGCTTGCTGCGCAGCGCGCCCCAGGCCTCGCGGTGGGACTGGGCGAAGACGGACAGGGCCTGGATGGGGCCCAGCGAGTCCGGGTCGCGCTCGTACGCCTCGTGGAGCAGCCGGTGGCCCTCGGTGACGTCGTGCTGCATCCCGGACAGGGTGCGGCGGATCTCGCCGATCGACTCGTGGTCGAGGTGGCCGCCGCGGCCCCGGTCCATCAGCCGACGGGCCTCCATCAGCCTGGTCGAGGCCTGGTCGAGGTAGGTCTGGCCGCGCTGGTCGTCGCCGTCGGACAGATAGTTGAGCTTGAAGTCCTCGATGCCGCGTTTGAGGCCGTACAGGGAGTCGCCGGGCAGGGCGTCGGAGCTGGCGGCGGCGACCCCGCCGAAGGCTCCGGCGGCCACGCCGACGCTCAGGCCGCCCGCGGCGAGCCCCTTGGTGAGCCGGGAACGCGGCCGCAACTTGCCCAGTGGGCTGGCCCGATGTGCGCCCTTGGCTCGGGACGCCCGCTGCTCGGGTACCGAAGCGTCCGCCGCCCCGCCCAGGGTGCCCTCCGCCAGCATGGCCTCCATAGCGGCCACCAGCTGGGCCCGCTGGACGACCTTGACCTCCGGGTCGAGCTCCGGCTTGGGCAGCTCGGCGAGCCCGGTCGCCAGGGCCAACAGCTCGCCCTGCTCGGTCCGTTCGGCCCGGTTCGGGGCGGCCGGCGGATCGCCTGTCGGTCCTCCGGACGGCTCGGCCGCCGGGTCCCGGTCGGGCTGCTCCTCCAGGGCCTGGGCGAAGGCGTTCGCCCGCCGGTGGGCCGATACGTTCGCGATCACTGGCGGCACCTCCTCTCGTCATGACGGTCGACTCCCCAGGGGGTCCTGAGGGTTGCACGCCCCCGACCAGTCCACACGATCGGGTGATCGGGGTCTGGTCGGACGTGACCACAGGGAGCCTGTATCCCGCACAACGAGCGGCTCGGCACTTGGGTTACGGACGGCCGGTGATCGGCTGCAAAAGGCAACGCGCTTTG
Source organism: Streptomyces sp. NPDC001980 (assembly GCF_040296885.1). Lineage (NCBI taxonomy): Bacteria > Bacillati > Actinomycetota > Actinomycetes > Kitasatosporales > Streptomycetaceae > Streptomyces > Streptomyces sp. NPDC001980. Next base: position 9,619 of record NZ_JBEOYD010000085.1, read on the forward strand.
ACGGAGCGTGAGTTGGACGTCGCCCAGGGTTGCCGGTTCAGCGGGCGTCGTCCGGGAGGAGCCGGGCGAGGGTGCGCACGGCCCGGTACTGGAGGGTCTTGATGGCGCCCTCGTTCTTGCCCATCACGCGGGCGGTCTCGGCGACCGAGAGGCCCTGGAGGAAGCGGAGCGTCACGCACTCCTGCTGCTGGGGGTTGAGGCGTCGTACGGCGTCGAGCAGGGCCGCGTTGGAGAGGGACTCCAGGACGGAGTCCTCGGGGGAGCGCTCGACCTCGTTGGCGTCGAGCATCTCGCCGGTGGTGACCTCCAGCCGGAAGCGGCTCGACTTGAAGTGGTCGGCGACCAGGTTGCGGGCGATCGTGACCAGCCAGGCGCCGAAGTCGCGGCCCTGCCAGGTGAAGGTGCCGATCCTTCGGAGCGCACGCAGGAACGTCTCGCTCGTCAGGTCCTCGGCGGTCGCCCTGCCGCCGACGCGGTAGTAGATGTAGCGGTACACGGTGTCGCTGTACTGGTCGTAGAGGCGGCCGAAGGCGTCGGCCTCGCCGGCCTGGGCGCGCTCCACGAGGTCCATCATCCGGGCGCTGTCGCTGTCTGCGGCCGGGCGGCGGGCGGTGGTGGCACCGGTGCCGGCACCGGCGGTGCGGCCGCGTCTGCCCACGCCCCTTCCGTCGCCGGACCGGCGGCCCTCGACGACGGCGCTGCGCGCCGGCACCTGTTCCATGCCGTCGGCCAGTGCGTAGCACGGGCCGACGGGGGCGGCGGCGGCGAAGGCGGGGACGGCGTACGCGGTCGGGACAAGGCCGCGCAGCGTCTCTTTGACCGTCGCGACTGTTGCGCGCAGCGTAGCCAGGCCCGAGGCGTCAACCCCGACGTGTGGGTACACGGGACTCCCAGAGGCAGAGCTTCCATCACGTGCAGTACGGAACCTTTCACCCGTCGTAGCGACGGAGGGGAACCGGTTTGCGTCTGAGGAGAATAACGCTTCGTGCAGGCACTGCTACACCGAGTTGCTCAAATCATCGATTGCGTCGCTTCTGTAACCGTTTGGAGGTAGCTCAAGAGCCATAGAGTGACCGGTTGTTGAACGAAAACGTGCGGGTTTCGGCGATGTGCGGGGCGTGTTGGGGTGACGGCGCGATAATTCCGGGCGCGTGCAGGGGGGCGGGGGTGGGGACGCTTACCGGCGCCGGCAGGGTGCCTCCCCCACTCTCGGCTTCGCTCGAGCGGGGGGACCCCCATCGCCCACCCGTGCCGCCCTGCGGCACGCCTGCCCGCAGCTGAGTAACGGAAAGGGGGCGGCTGGGCAGCGCCCCGTAAGAGGCGCGAGGAACTGCGCGAGCAACCCTCGACTACCCGCAGCCGGAAACCGGGCCGCGGTCCTACGGCGGTACTCCGCCGGTCGTGCCTACCGGCGCCGTCGGCTCAGCGCGATCGCGGCCGCCGTGCCGCCGGCCACCGCGCCGACCCCCGCCGCCGCGGGGATGCCCACCTTCGCCGCCTTGCGTCCCGTGCGGTAGTCGCGCAGGCGCCAGTCCAGTTCGCGGGCGTGTTTGCGCAGCTTCGTGTCCGGGTTGATGGCGTAGGGGTGGCCGACCAGGGAGAGCATCGGGATGTCGTTGTGGGAGTCGCTGTAGGCCGCGCAGCGGGAGAGGTCGAGGCCCTCGGCGGCGGCCAGGGCGCGGACCGCCTCCGCCTTGGCGGGGCCGTGCAGGGGCTCGCCGACCAGCTTGCCCGTGTAGACGCCGTCCACCGACTCGGCGACCGTGCCCAGCGCGCCGGTCAGGCCCAGCCGGCGGGCGATCACGCCGGCGATCTCCACCGGGGCCGCCGTGACGAGCCACACCTTCTGGCCCGCGTCCAGGTGGGCCTGGGCGAGGGCGCGGGTGCCGGGCCAGATGCGCTCGGCCATGTACTCGTCGTAGATCTCCTCGCCGATGGTCTGGAGCTCGGCGACGCGGTGGCCCTTGACGATGGAGAGGGCGGAGTCGCGGGCGTCCTGCATGTGCTCGGGGTCCTCGACGCCGGCCAGCCGGAACCAGGCCTGCTGCCAGGCGAACCTGGCGAGGTCGCGGGTCTCGAAGAACTTCCGTTTGTACAGGCCGCGGCCGAAGTGGAAGATGGCGGCGCCCTGCATGACGGTGTTGTCCAGGTCGAAGAACGCGGCGGCCTTGTCGTCGCCGAGCACCGGGAAGTCCGGCTCCGCGGCCTGCTCGGCGGGCGGCGCCGTCGCTTCCTGGTTCTTGCGCGCGGCCTCCGCCGAGGCCTCGCCTGCCAACACGCTCCGCGCCGTGGCGGAGCGCCTACGGGGAGTGAGCCATCCGAGAGCGGCCATGTCGTGAGCATAGCCAGTTTGTTCGGGAGTTCCGGAGTCACGGGAGTTGGCTCGGTGTGAACACTCCGCGACCGGGTCGTTAAACAAGGCGAAGAACCCGTGCAGAAGACGGCGGACATGCCCTCCCAGGGGCGGGACAATGGACGTCATGAGTCCCCTCTTTGGCCGGAAGGCGCCCGCGCCGAGTGCGCGATCGGTCACCCTCATCCGTAAACCCGGCTGCCATCTGTGTGATGACGCACAGGTCGTGGTCGAGAAGGTGTGCGGTGATCTCGGAGTGCCCTGGGAGCAGAAGGACATCACCCAGGATTCGCAGCTTCACGATCTCTACTGGGAACAGATCCCGGTGGTACTCGTCGACGGCGAACAGCACACCTTCTGGCGCGTGAACGAGGCACGGCTCCGCAAGGCACTGACCGACTAGTCCAAACCGGCTGGAAAATTCGCTTAGGATCGACGGCGGCTTGGTCTCGGGGGCGGGATTCGTGAGGAGTGTGTACGATTTTGCCCCCATTGGAGAGGGAGCGTGGGCGCGTCTGCGCCGATCCCGTGCGGGCGCGCCGAGCGTGCGTGACCCCGGTCACGTTGGCCGGGCAAATCGGACACCATCTTTGTGCACGCGTTCACAAAGACATAGCCTGCTGTCGACGGGGCGGTCTGGGTACGTGTGACCGTCCGCAGCCCCGCTCAACCCGTTGGAGCACCGTGGCAACTGGCCGAACTCACCGACCGGCGACCCGCAGCCGAGGGATCCCCGAGGCCACCGTCGCCCGGCTTCCGCTGTACCTCCGCGCTCTGACCGCACTGTCGGAGCGCTCGGTCCCCACGGTCTCCTCGGAGGAGCTGGCCGCCGCCGCGGGGGTCAACTCCGCGAAGCTGCGCAAGGACTTCTCCTACCTGGGTTCGTACGGAACGCGCGGTGTCGGCTACGACGTCGAGTATCTCGTCTACCAGATCTCCCGTGAGCTGGGCCTGACCCAGGACTGGCCGGTTGTGATCGTCGGTATCGGAAATCTGGGCGCCGCCCTCGCCAACTACGGCGGGTTCGCCTCCCGTGGCTTCCGGGTCGCCTCCCTGATCGACGCCGATCCGGCGATGACCGGACGGCAGGTCGCCGGGATCGCCGTGCAGCACAGCGACGACCTGGAGAAGATCATCTCCGACAACGGCGTCTCCATCGGCGTGATCACCACCCCGCCGGGCGTCGCCCAGCAGGTCTGCGACCGGCTGGTGGCCGCCGGGGTCACCTCCATCCTGAACTTCGCGCCGACCGTGCTGTCCGTCCCGGACGGCGTCGACGTACGCAAGGTCGACCTCTCCATCGAGCTGCAGATCCTCGCCTTCCACGAGCAGCGCAAGGCCGGCGAGGAGCACGAGGCGGCGGCCGCGCCCGTCGCGGCGAACCAGGACGCCGGCGAGCAGGGGCCCGACGGGGACGTACCCGCCGTGATGCCGGCATGAGTCTCCTCGTCGTCGGGCTGAGCCACCGCAGCGCCCCGGTCAGCGTCCTGGAGCGGGCCGCGCTCAGCGCGGACGCCCAGGTCAAGCTAGCCCAGGACACGGTCGCCGCCGAGCCGGCCACCGAGGCCGCGGTCCTCGCCACCTGCAACCGCATCGAGCTCTACGCCGACGTGGACAAGTTCCACGCCGGGGTCGCCGAGCTGTCCACACTGCTCGCTCAGCACAGCGGGGTCGGGCTGGACGAGCTCACCCCCTATCTCTATGTGCACTACGAGGACCGGGCCGTCCACCACCTGTTCTCGGTGGCCTGCGGGCTCGACTCGATGGTCGTCGGCGAGGGACAGATCCTCGCGCAGCTCAAGGACTCCCTGGCCCGCGCGCAGGAGCTGCACAGCGCCGGGCGGCTGATGAACGACCTGTTCCAGCAGGGGCTGCGGGTCGGCAAGCGCGCCCACTCCGAGACCGGGATCGACCGGGCCGGACAGTCCCTGGTCACCTTCGGGCTGGAACAGCTGGCCGCCGGCGGCGATGTGCAGGAATGGGCCAGGGGCAAGAAGGCGCTGGTCATCGGCGCCGGATCGATGTCCTCGCTGGCCGCCGCCACGCTGGCGCGGGCGGGGGTCGCGGAGATCGTCGTCGCGAACCGCACGTACGACCGTGCGGAGCGGCTCGCGCAGATCCTGAACGACGACGACGCGCACGTGGTGGCCCGCGCGGTACCGATGGAGTCGGTGCCGGGCGAGCTGACACGTGCCGACGTCGCCGTCTCCTGCACGGGGGCGACCGGGCTGGTGCTGACCGCGGAGACGGTTGCGGAGGCGGTCGAGGGCCGTACGGGTGAGCCCGTCGCCGAGATCGACGTACCGCAGGCGCCGAAGCAGCTGCCCGCCGCCACCGGCCCCGCCGCCGGGCTCGGCACCGACGACAACTGCCCGCTCGACCTCACCGCCGAGCAGAGTGGTTTCTCCGTCATGGGGGAGGCCGCCGTCGCCGGGATGGCCGCGGCCGAGCTGGAGCAGCACGCGGCCTGGGTGGACAACGGGACCGTCGACATCCGGGAAACCGGCCGTCGTACCCCCGAGGCCGAGGCCGAGCTGATCGGGGCGCTGGCCGCGGCCGCCGCCCGGGTCGGCCGGATCCCGGAGCGGCGCAGGCCGGAGCCGGTCGCCGGGTTCGCCCGGCCCGCTCCCGCGCTCTTCCTCCTCGACCTCGCCATGCCCCGCGACATCGACGCGGCCGTGCACCGGCTGGCCGGGGTGCGGCTTGTGGACATCGAGTCGCTGGCGGAGGCGTCCGCGGACGCGCCGATGGCGGCCGACGTGGACCAGGTGCGGCGGATCGTTTCGGACGAGGTCGCCGCCTTCGGCGCGGCCCAGCGGGCGGCGCACATCACGCCCACCGTCGTGGCCCTGCGGACGATGGCCGCCGACGTCGTCGCGGGCGAGATCGCACGGCTCGACGGGCGGCTGCCCGACCTGGACGACCGGCAGCGCGGAGAGATCCGGCAGGCCGTGCACCGGGTCGTCGACAAGCTGCTGCACGCGCCGACCGTACGGGTCAAGCAGCTCGCGGCCGAGCCCGGCGGCGCCGGGTACGCGGACGCGCTGCGGACCCTGTTCGACCTCGACCCCGAGACGGTGGCCGCCGTCTCCCGGGCCGTGGACAGCACAGACAAGAAGGACCGACCGGCATGAGTGACATTCCATTGCGACTGGGAACCAGGCGATCCAGACTCGCCCTGGCCCAGTCCGGACAGGTGGCGGAAGCCGTGAGCCGGGTGACCGGACGGCCCGTCGAGCTGGTCGAGATCACCACCTACGGCGACACCTCCCGCGAGCACCTCGCACAGATCGGCGGCACGGGTGTCTTCGTGACCGCCCTGCGGGACGCGCTGCTGCGCGGCGAGGTCGACTTCGCGGTTCACTCGCTCAAGGACCTCCCGACCACCCAGCCCGCCGACCTGGTCCTGGCCGCCGTACCGGTGCGCGAGGACCCGCGGGACGTGATCGTCGCCCGGGACGCGCTGAAGTTCACCGACCTGCCGCGCGGGGCCCGCATCGGCACCGGTTCGCCGCGCCGGGCGGCGCAGCTGAACGCGTACGCGCGCTCGCACGGGCTGGACATCGAGACCGTGCCGATCCGGGGGAACGTCGACACCCGGATCGGATACGTGCACGACGGCGAGCTCGATGCCGTGGTGCTGGCGGCGGCCGGCCTGAGCCGCATCGGCCGCATCGACGAGGTGACCGACTTCCTGTCGGTCGACACGGTTCTGCCCGCCCCCGGCCAGGGGGCACTGGCGATCGAGTGCGCCGCGGACAACGCGGAGCTCATCGCCCTGCTCGGGGAACTCGACGACCCGTTCACGCGGGTCGCCGTGACCGCCGAGCGATCACTGCTCGCCGCCCTGGAGGCCGGCTGCTCCGCCCCTGTGGGCGCGCTTGCCGACCTTCTGGCCGACGGGCAGATTGTCAAGGAAATGCGCCTGCGGGCCGTCGTCGGCACGACCGACGGCACCCGGACGGTGCAGATGTCCACCACCGGTCCCGTGCCCGAGACATACGACCAGGCGACGGCGCTCGGTCGCGAACTCGCCACCGAGATGCTTGCCCAGGGCGCGGCCGGTCTGATGGGGGAGCGAGCACAGTGAGCCCCACCAACCTTCCCGCCGGCCTGGAACACGGGCACGTCACCTTCCTGGGTGCCGGACCCGGGGATCCGGGACTGCTGACCTTGCGTGCCGTGGAGGCACTGTCCAGCGCGGACGTCCTGGTCGCCGAGCACGACGTGCTCGACGTGATCAGAAGCCACGCCAGGCAGGGCGTCTCCGTCGTGGCCACGAATCCGGATCCGTCGTCGGACCCGTATCCGGGCACAGGCACGCCTCAACTCACGGTTGTTGACGGTGTGTCAACAACCGCTTCCCTCCCGCCCGTGCGGGATGCGGCTCATCTTGTCATGGAGGCCGCGCGGGGTGGCAGGCGGGTCGTCCGTGCGGTGTCCGGGGACCCGGGACTTGATACGTACGCGACCGAGGAAATGCTCGCCTGCGTGGCCGCGGGTGTGCCGTTCGAGGTCGTGCCCGGGGTCGCGGCCGCGGTGGGGGTGCCGGCGTACGCCGGTGTGCCGCTGCGGGACGCGCAGGGCGCGGACGTCCGCTTCGTCGACGCCCGTACCGCCTCGGACCGGTGCTGGACCGAGGTCGGTGCCTCGGACGGCACGGTGGTCGTGTCGACGACCCTCGACTCGGTGGCCGCGGCCGCCGGGGAACTGGTCGCCGCCGGCCGCAAGCCGGACACCCCGCTGACGGTCACCGTCGCCGGTACGACGACCCGGCAGCGCACCTGGACCGCCACCCTCGGCACCATCGCGCAGACCCTGAAGCAGGCGAAGGTGCTGCCCTCGCCGGACGGCGGCCGGCCGGTGATAGCCGTGGTCGGTGAGCGGTCCGCCGCCGCGCAGCGCGACCAGTTGTCGTGGTTCGAGTCCAAGCCGCTGTTCGGCTGGAAGGTGCTCGTGCCGCGTACGAAGGAGCAGGCGGCGTCCCTCTCCGACCAGTTGCGGTCGTACGGGGCCGTGCCGCACGAGGTGCCGACGATCGCCGTCGAGCCGCCGCGCACGCCCCAGCAGATGGAGCGGGCCGTCAAGGGGCTCGTCACCGGGCGCTACGAGTGGATCGCCTTCACGTCGGTCAACGCGGTGAAGGCGGTCCGGGAGAAGTTCGAGGAGTACGGGCTCGATGCCCGGGCCTTCGCGGGCATCAAGGTCGCCGCGGTGGGCGAGCAGACCGCGAAGGCGCTGGTCGCCTTCGGCGTGAAGCCGGACCTGGTGCCGAGCGGCGAGCAGAGCGCCGCAGGACTCCTGGAGGACTGGCCGCCGTACGACCCGGTCTTCGACCCGATCGACCGGGTGTTTCTGCCGCGGGCCGACATCGCCACCGAGACGCTGGTCGCCGGGCTCATCGAGCTGGGCTGGGAGGTGGACGACGTGACCGCCTACCGGACCGTGCGGGCGTCGCCGCCGCCGGCCGACACCCGGGAGGCGATCAAGGGCGGCGGCTTCGACGCGGTGCTCTTCACGTCGTCGTCGACCGTGCGGAACCTGGTGGGTATCGCCGGGAAGCCGCACAACGTGACGGTGATCGCCTGTATCGGGCCCGCCACGGCCAAGACGGCCGAGGAGCACGGGCTGCGGGTGGACGTGATGGCTCCGGAGCCGTCGGCCGCGAAGCTGGTGGAGGCGCTGGCGGAGTTCGGTCTGCGGAGGCGCGCGAGCGCGCTGGAGGCCGGGGATCCGGTGACGCGGCCGAGTGAGCGGCGGCCGGGGGCGCGCAGGAGGCGTACCACTACGTGAGGTGAGGCGAGAGGGGGTCCGGGGCCGCTCGCGGTGGCCCTCCTGGTGACGCTGGTCGCCGCCGGCGCCCCCGCCGCCGTGCTGGCTCTGGGCGGGGTGCTGGCCGGC
>NZ_JBEOYD010000086.1:0-16388 GCF_040296885.1 Streptomyces sp. NPDC001980
TGTCTTTATGTGGGGGGTTGTCCTCACTCGGCCGGAGCGGCGGGGCGGGGGGGGGGGGGTCGCCCGGGGGGGCGGGGGCCCGCGGGGGGGGGGGCCCCCCCGCTTCGCGCTGTGCCTCAGCCGGCGGCGCCGGCCGGGTGCACCGCCGCCTCCGGCGCCGTCTGCGGTGCGCGCGCCGGGCGGATCCCGATGAGGGCCACGGCGATCACCGCGGCCACCAGCATCCCGATGCCGCCGACGAGGGCGCAGGTGTGCAGGGCGTCGGTGAAGCTCGCGCCGTAGGCGGCCTGCGCCTGGCCGGTGCTCGCCGGGGTCTTCAGGTGCAGGAAGGCGCCCGCCTGGATGCCGACGTTGGACACCAGTCCGCTCACCTGGCCCTGGTCGGCGGGGCTCAGCCCGGACGAGGCGAGGTGTCCGGGCAGGGTGGCCAGGGTGCGGTGGGTGAGGATGACGCCGAAGACGGCGGGGCCGAGGGCGCTGCCGATCTGGCGGAGCGCGCTGTTGGCCGCGGCGGCGGTGCCCCCGAGCCGGTGCGGCAGGGCGTCCATGGCGATGGTGGTGATCGGCGCCATGGCGAGCGCGATGCCGATGCCGAGGACACCGATGATCAGGGCGGCCTCGCCGGTGCCGGTGTCGGCCTGGAAGGCGTTCATGAGCAGCGCGCCGATGCCGCCGATCACCAGGCCGGTGACGAGGAGCAGCCCGGGCGTGGCCCGGTTCATCAGCCGCCCGACCAGCGGGCCGAGCACCACCGTGAAGCCGTTGATGGCGATGAGGCGGATGCCGATGTCCAGCGTCGAGGCGTGGTGGACGAGCCCGAAGTACTCGCTGAGCGCGAAGACCAGGCCGACCTGGGCGAACAGGGTGACGGCCATGACGAGGGCCGCGCCGGAGAACGCCGACGACTTGAAGAGCCGCATGTCCAGCATCGGGCAGGAGGAGCGGAGTTCCACGAGGACGAAGCCGGCCGCGCCGAGGGCGGCGGCCACGAAGGCGATCACGACCTGGGCCGAGGACCAGCCGGCGCTGCCGCCTTCGATGACGCCGTAGACCAGTCCGGTGATGGCGACGACGGCCAGCAGCTGGCCGGGGACGTCCAGGTGGCGTTCGCGGTCCGAGCGGGAGTCGGTGAGGACGGCGGCGCCGATCACGGCCGTGACCACGGCGAGGACGAGCGAAGGCAGGAAGATCCACCGCCAGCTCGTGTGCGCCACGATCACGCCGTTGACGACCGGACCGAGGGTCAGTCCGAGGCCGAGGGCGGCCGTCCACAGGGCTATCGCGCGAGCGCGTTTGCGGGGGTCCGGGATGACGTGGCCGATCAGGGCGAGCGTGGAGGGCAGCAGCGCGGCGGTGCCGACGCCGGTGAGCGCCTGGCCCACGCAGACCTGCGCGACGCTGCCGGCGGTCAGGCAGACCAGGCAGCCGAGGCAGAACAGCGCAAGCCCGGCGAGGTACGTCTTCTTGCGCCCGTACAGGTCGCCCACCATGCCGCAGGTCAGGAGCAGCGCCGCGGTCGGCAGGATGAAGGCGTCGGTGATCCACTGCAGGCCCTCGGTGGAGGCGTCGAGTGCCTGTTGCATGACCGGCAGCGCGACGGAGACGCCGACGACGGGCAGGTACGAGACGAACACCCCGAGGCAGGCCAGCACGATGGTGGCCGTGATGTGCCGCGTGCCGGTGTCGGGCGGCGCGGACGACGGGGACGAGGCAGGAGAAGGCATGGCCACAGGGCACCTCGGAGCAGTGGAGTGACAGGGCGACGTCCGGGGGCGGCGCTGGGGTGACCTGTCGACTCCCGATCGACGGGTGCACCGCGGCTCTGCCGCCGGGCCGACAGCGGGAGGCGCGTCAGGTCGGTCCCGGCTGCCGTCCGCGCGGCGCCTGCGCGGCGGGTTCGGCCGGAATCTCCGTTGACGTGAGCCACTTCTGTCGGGGCAAGCGCTTCGGACCGTATACCGACGTGCCGCCTGCGGAGATGCCCTTGGACCTGCAACCTAAGGTGAACGGCGCTGACGCCTGCCCCCCCTTCCCGCTCCCCGGCTGCCACGGAGGTGCCGTTCTCCGGGAATACGTGAGACGCGGGCACGCCGTCTGCCGGCATGCCCGCGTCTGACAGGAGGGTCGGGTGAGTCAGGACGGGAGCGTCCAGTTCTGGTTGGCGGCCCCCGAGCAGGACCAGATCTGGAGCCGGGTGCCGTTGGCCGAGCTCGGGCCGGTGGCGTCGAGGCACTTGCCCGACTGCGGGTTGACGAGGGAGCCGTTGGCGCCGGCCTGCCAGACCTGCGATGCCGTGCCGTTGCAGTCGTACAGCTGCACCTTGGTGCCGTCGGCGGTACCGGCCCCGGTCACGTCCATGCACTTGCCGAGGGCGCTGAGGGTGCCGGAACTGCCGACCGTCCAGTTCTGGGCGCCGGTGCCGTTGCAGTCGTAGAGCTGTACGGCGGTGCCGTTGGCGGATGCGGCGCCCGCGACGTCCACGCACTTGCCGCCGTACCCGTGGATCGGTCCGGTGGCACCGGTGGGCGGGGTGACCGGACCGGACTGGCCGGCTGCCCACTTGATCTCCTGGAGCAGGAGCTGGTTCTGCTGGGCGCTCGCGAACGTCGACGACAGCGTGGTGTTGGTCGAGTAGTCCATCGCGTTGTGGCCGAAGTTGTTGTAGACCATCTTGTAGTTGCGGTTGGACCAGACGATCGGGTAGTAGCCGCTGTACCAGGTCTGGTTGGGGTCGGTGCCGATCGGGAAGGTGGACGGGGCCATCGAGGCGAGGATGTCGATGGCCGGGTTCTGCCGCAGGTCGTTCTGCCAGCTGTACCACTCGCTCACCGAGGACGTGATGGTGGACGGGAGGTTCGCGGTCGCCGGGTGCGAGGGGTCGTCGATCTGCAGGGTCTCCTGCGTCGGCCCCCAGGTGTTGCTCTTGAAGGTGCCGGTGCCGAGGAACGTGTTGTGGTACCAGGGCCAGTCGCTGGTGTTGTCGTTGTACGCCGAGACGTGGAAGCCGATGAAGCCGCCGCCGGCCGCCATGTAGTTCTGGAAGGCGGCCTGTTGCGAGGCGGTGTGGGGATAGTTGTCGAGGAACATGACGACCTGGTAGTTGGCCAGGGTCGAGGCGTTGAGCCGGCTCCAGTCCGTGGTCGCGGTGTACGTGAAGCCGTTGGCCGCGCCGGCCTGCGGGAACCAGGTGTTGGCCTCGTGGTCGAAGCTGATGTGTGCCGCGTCGTACGTGCCGTCGTAGAAGGCGATCACGTTGACGGTGGTGGCGGCGTGGGCGTCGTGGGCGGGGCCGGCCTGGACGCCGAGTACGACCGCGACCAGGGCGAGGAGTCTTAACAGGGTGCGGGGCCAGGCGAGGTGCGGGTGGGGGGTGTTCATGCGGGGGCCTTCCTCATACGTGACCGTCGGATACATATGCGGGTGAGCCGCATTGAAGGCCCCGGCGCGCGTACATGTCAATGGTGCAGACCAAGTGCCCCGGGGTGGCAAGTGGTCGGCGCGGGGTGACGGCGGTCAGCCGCCCGCGGGTCGCCCTACCGGCCGAGTGTCCGGGCCCGGGAGGGGATCCAGCAGGCGATGAGGCTTTCGCAGCCCGAGGGCGACTGGATCCGTGCGGGCCCCCTCCCCCGGGGTTCCCAGCGGGATCACCATGACGTCCTGCGGCTCTGGGACCGTGTCGCAGGCGACACAGCGTGCGGTGGGGTCGAGCGGCCGGCCGCAGTGTGCGTGTGTGAACGTCCGGCCGGGCTCGTGGTCACCGGCCGCGTACGCCTCGCCCCAGGCGCGCAGGGCGTACAGCGGCGGCCACAGCGTCCTGCCCTTGTCCGTCACCTCGTACAGCCGGCGCCCGCCGTGCTCCGGGTCGGGCCGGCGTTCGAGCAGGCCCGCGTCGACCAGGGCGGCCAGCCGGGCGCTCAGCACGGACCTGGGCGCGTCGAGGTGCGCGGAGAAGTCGTTGAAGCGGCGGACGCCGTAGAAGGCGTCCCGCATCACCAGCAGCGTCCAGCGCTCACCCACCACCTCAAGTGCGCGCGCCAGCGAGCAGTCCTGGTCCGGGTATGTGCTGGGCAACACCCCGCCATGGAACCACAGCGGGCACCTCGGGTCCATTGACCGGATCCGGAGCGCCGGACGGTGCACGGGATCAGGGCGGCCGCGGACCACGAACCGCACGGGATGCCGTGGGCCCCCGGGTGCCGGACCGTGGTGGTGACGGCGTCTCCCGGCGTTCGCGTGGCCGGAACGCCCGCCCACCCCTGGGCCCGCGGCACGGGCCGAGGCCGCCGCAGGAAGCGAGAGGAAGACCACCATGACGTCACCCGCATCGTCGGCCACCGTGGTGCTCGTTCACGGAGCGTTCGCGGACGCATCGAGCTGGTCCCGCGTCGTGCCCCGGCTCAGTGCGGCGGGCGTCGCGGCCGTCGCGCCGCCCGACCCGACCGGCGGGGGAGGCAATGACCAGCGATCACGGCTGAGCACGATGGAGAAGACATGACCGACCTGCTCTCGGAGGTTCTCGAGGCCCACGGCGGCACCGAGCGGTGGGAGCGGCTGACGACCGTGACCGCCACGATCGTCAGCGACGGCGAGCTCTTCGCGGCCAAGGGCCTGCCCCAGGACCTCCAGCCGCGGCGGATGACCGTGGACCTGCACGGCGAACACGCTTCGGTGTATCCCTTCGGGGCTTCCGACCAGCGTTCGGACTTCACCCCGGGCCGCATCGCGATCGAACGCACGGACGGCACGGTCGTCGCCGAACGCCTCGACCCCCGCGAGGCGTTCACCGGACACACCCTGGAGACGCCCTGGGATCCGCTGGACCGCGCCTACTTCAACGGATACGCCCTGTGGACGTATCTGACCACGCCGTTCTTCACCGTGCTGCGCGGCATGCGCGTGGCGGAGGCCGAACCCTGGGACGAGTCGCCGACCGAGCGATGGCGCTGTCTGCGGGTCACCTTTCCGGCGGACATCGCCAGCCACAGCACGGTCCAGGACTTCTACTTCGGGGACGACCGCCTGCTCAGGCGCCATGACTACCACGTCGACATCGCCGGGGGCTTCGCGGCCGCGCAGTACGTCCACGACATCCGGGAAGCGGACGGGATCAAGTTCCCCACCAGGCGTCGCGCGTACCTGCGCCGACCGGACGGACGGCCCGACCACGATCACGTCATGGTCAGTATCGATCTGAGCGACGTCCATTACACCTAATACATCGGATATGCCTTATGTATCGGATGGATCGGATGTATCCGAATGGAGATCATGCAGTCGTGCGCCGCACACCACCGCGAACCGCACGTGAGGCGACGCAAGGACCCGGTGCAAGGAGACGAGTCACATGCTCGCGATTCAGCTCACGCAGTTCGGCGAGCCCGAGCAGTGCCTGAAGGTCGTGGACGTGCCCGAGCCGCAGGCTCCCACCGCCGGCCAGGCGCTGATCCAGGTGGAGTACGCCCCGCTCGACCACCATGACCTGCTGCTCGCACGGGGCGTCTATCCGGTCCGCCCGGAGCTGCCCAGCGTCATCGGGAACGAGGGTGCGGGCACGGTGCTGGCCGTCGGGCCTGACGTGACGCACGTCCGCCCCGGCGACACGGTTCTGCTTCCCTTCGGCACCTTCGCCTGGTCCGAGCAGGTCCTGGCGGAGGCCGCGAAACTGACGGTCGTCGACCGGTCCATCGGCCTCGACCAGGCCGCGATGCTCACCATCAACCCCACCACCGGGGGCCTGCTGGTCGAGGCGCGTGACCTGCCGGCCGGATCCTGGGTGGTGCAGAACGCGGCGAACAGCGGGGTCGGCCGATCCGTCATCGCGTTCGCCGAGGAGCGCGGACTGCGCACGATCAATATCGTCCGCCGCGAGCGCCTGGTCACCGAACTCCGCGAACTGGGCGCCGACCTCGTACTCGTCGACCGTCCGGACGTGGCCGCCCGGGTGCGGGCCGCCATCGGCGACGAACCGGTGCTCCTCGGACTCGACGGCGTCAGCGGGAAGGCCACCGCACTGCTTCTGGACGTGCTGACCGAGGGCGCCCTGCTGGTGGTCTACGGCTACATGAGCGGCGAGCCCTTCACGCCCGACCGGAACGTCCTGCGGGCGAAGAACGTCACCACGAACGAGTTCTGGATGTACGAGGAGAAGTACCTGCCCCGTCATCCGGCCCTGGGCGCGGAGTCCGCGCGCCTGGTCGCCGAGGGAAAGCTGACCCTGCCCTCCGCCCCCGTCTACCGGGCCGCGGACTTCTTCGAGGCCCTCGCCCACCTGGAGCACAACGGCAAGGTCCTCCTGGACTTCAACCCCCGCCGCGCATAGAACGGCCCTTCGGGTACGACGGAGGAGACGGAGGAGGCGCATCATGGCCACGCACAGCACCATCGGTGTACTCGGCGCGGGCGAGGTGGGGCAGGCGGTCGCCGGTCAGGCCGTCCGTCACGGCCATGAGGTGGTCCTCGGCAACAGCCGGGGTCCTGAGACCCTCCGGGCCGTCGTGAGCGGGCTGGGGCCGACGGCCCGCGCGGGGACGGCCGAGGAGGCCGCGCGGCAGGAGCTCGTGTTTCTCGCGGTGCCGTTCTTCGCCGTACCGGAGCTGACCGGCCTCACCGACTGGGCCGGGAAGATCGTCGTCGACACGACCAACCAGTTCGCCGCGGCCGGCCCGTGGCGGGGCCGGTACGACGTCGGTGACCTCACGGGCAGCGAGTGGGTCGCCCGGCACCTTCCCGGCGCCCGGGTCGTGAAGGCGCTCAACACCCTGTTCGCCCCGTTCATCGCCGCGGACCCCCGGCATGCCGAAGGCCGGCAGGTCGCCTTCTACGCGGGTGACGACGCCGGGGCGAAGGCAACCGTGGCCGACGTGCTGGACGGGTTCGGGTTCGCCGCATTGGACCTCGGCGGTCTGCGGGACGGCGGGCGGCTGATGCAGCTCGACGGTCCGCTCAGCGCCAGGCACCTGCTGCTGCAGGACGTCGGCTGACGCGACGGCTCCGCGGATCGGCACGGCCTGCCCCGCGGACCACGTGCCGCACGGGATGCCTCCGGCACCGCTCAGGTGACACCCTGAAGATCGGGGCCGAGAGCGAGAGGAATGCGGATGAGGATCGCGATCCTGGACGACTACCAGGGTGTGGCGCTGGGCCTGGCGGACTGGGAGTCACTCCGCGCCGACGTGCAGGTCTTCTCGGAGGCCTTCGGCGGCGAAGGTGACGTCGTGGCCGCGCTCGCCGATTTCGAGGTGGTCGTGGCCATGCGCGAGCGGACACCTTTCCCCGCGTCGACCCTGGGCAAGCTGCCGCGCCTGAAGCTGCTGGTCACCACCGGGCCGGTCAACGCCGCGATCGACGTGGACGCCGCGCGCCGGCTGGGGATCACGGTCTGCGGGACCGGATATTTCTCGTACCCGACGGCCGAACTCACCTGGGGGCTCATCCTGTCCGCGGCGCGGCTGATCCCGCAGCAGGTGGACTCGGTGCGGCGGGGCGGTTGGCAGGAGGGTCTGGGGACGAGTCTGCGGGGCGCCACCCTGGGGGTGCTGGGCCTCGGCCGGCTGGGCACGGCGGTGACGGAGGTGGGGCGTGCTTTCGGCATGCGGTGCATCGCCTGGAGCCAGCACCTGACGCCGGCGGACGCGCAGGCGAAAGGGGTGACCTACGTGGCACGGGACGAGTTGTTCGAGCGCTCCGACGTGCTGAGCGTCCACGTCGTGCTCAGCGAGCGCACCCGGGGTCTCGTCGGGGCACGCGAGCTGGGCCTCATGAAGCCGACGGCGATCCTGGTGAACACCTCACGCGGGCCCATCGTGGAGGAGGCGGCGCTGATCAGGGCATTGACCGAGGGAACCATCGCCTCCGCGGCGCTGGACGTCTTCGACCGCGAGCCCCTGCCGTCCGACCACCCGCTGCGTTCCCTGCCGAACGCCGTGGTGACCCCTCACATCGGCTATGTCAGCCGGGATCTGTACGAGGTGTTCTACCGGGACGCGGTCGAGGACATCGCGGCTTGGCGGGCCGGAACGCCGGTGCGGACCCTCACGGGGTGAGTCGACCGTTTCCGATTACCGGGGTCCGCTCAGCCGTCGTACGGCATCACCTTGACGACCTTGCCCTGCGCGTCCGTCTGGAGGTACCCGCCCTGGCTGTACTTGTTGCTGAGGTAGACGGACATCCCGGCGGGGTCGCCGAAGGCGTTTCCCGGCAGGACGACGAGGAGGTAGCGGCTGGTCGGGTCGGGCACCTTGAGCCGCTTCCGGGCCTGGGTCAGCAGCGAGGGGACCTTGTCCCAGGCGAACCCGTCGAGGCGGACGGGCGTCCCCTCGCCGGGCAGGGTGCCGGAGATGATGTCCTTCTGCACGCCCTGGCCGGGGCGGTAGGTGTACATGTCGTACGCGGTGTCGCTGCCCTTCACCATCAGGTAGGCGATGACGTAGTCGGGGTACACCGCGAGCTTGCCGAAGCGGTCCCGGCCGGTCTGCTTCTCGAAGGCCGTGACGGCGGTGCGGATGCCTTGCGGGGTCAGCAGGTCGGTCGTGGCGGTCTGCTCCGTGGCCGTGGGTGAGTGGGTGCTCCCTGCCGAGGGCGAGGCCGAGGTCTTGGGAGCCGTGGTGCCCGAGTCCGTGGACCCGGAGGCGTCGTTGCCCGTGCCCGGCAGCAGCGTCCACGCGAGCACGCCGGCGACGGCCACCGCGGCCGTCGGCAGGAGGAGCAGTGTCCGGCGGCGGCTCGGGGCAGGCCCGGGGGACGTCGGCGCCGTGTGCGGCAGCGGCACATCCTGGGGTGTCGCGTCCTGCGGTGGTGCGGCCGGAGGTTGCAGGGGGAAGGACGTGGGGGACTCGGTCTGCCGGGCGGCTCGGGCCAGCATCCGCTCCAGTGCGGCGGCGTCGGGGCGGGCCGCCGGGTCGCGGACGAGGACCCGGTTGAGGACGTCGGTGAGAGGCCCGGCCTGGACCGGCGGCGGAACGTCCTCGGCGAGGACCGCGGCGAGCGTGGCGA
The DNA here is from genome assembly GCF_040296885.1 of Streptomyces sp. NPDC001980. Lineage (NCBI taxonomy): Bacteria > Bacillati > Actinomycetota > Actinomycetes > Kitasatosporales > Streptomycetaceae > Streptomyces > Streptomyces sp. NPDC001980. Next base: position 8,992 of record NZ_JBEOYD010000086.1, read on the forward strand.
GGGTAGTGCCCCGGCGCAGCGGATGGTGGCCCTCGACGGCGACGTACAGCATCATCGCGAGCGACCACAGGTCCGCGGCCGGCCCGCCGTCCTTGCCGGAGACGCGTTCGGGCGCCATGTAGTCGGGCGTGCCGATGACCGACCCGGTGGCGGTGAGGGCGGTCGACTCGCGGACGGCGGCGATGCCGAAGTCGGTGAGCACGGGGCGCCCGTCGGGGCGCAGCAGGACGTTGGCCGGCTTGACGTCGCGGTGTTCGATGCCCGCCTCGTGGGCGGCGCGGAGCGCGGCCAGCACCTCGCGGCCGATGCGTGCGGCCTCGACCGGGTTCATCGGACCGGCGGCGAGGCGGTCGGCGAGCGAGCCGCCGGTCACGAGTTCCATGACGATCCACGGGTAGGTCCCCGGCCCGCCGTCGACGATGTGATGGATCGTCACCACGTTCGGGTGGTCGAGCCGGGCCAGCGCGCGGGCCTCACGCAGCACCCGTTCCCGCAGCAGCCGCGCGGCCTCCGGGTCCCACTCGGCGAGCCCGGGGTCGGACGGCCGTACCTCCTTCACGGCCACGCTGCGCCGCAGCACCAGGTCGGTGGCCCGCCACACCGTGCCCATGCCGCCGCCACCGAGCCGTGCCACCAGCTCGAACCGCCCGTCGACGACCCGTCTCGCGGGGTCGTCCCTGCCCTCGCCGTTCATGCGCGGGAGCTTAGTTGGCCCCGCCGACAGCCTCTGGCCCCGCTCAGTAAGTGGACCCCAGCGTCTGCGTCGTGTACGCGCACTCCGTGTAGATGTAGCCGTAGCGCAGCTTCGCGGTGTCGGAGCCCGGGGTGGCGGTGCTGTCGCTCTTCGGCTTGTGCACGAAGTACGTGGTGCCGGGCGGGAGACTGATCGTGCGCTGCGGGTAGTTCTTGCCGCTGTCGCTGCACGGCTCCCAGCCGCTGATGAGCGGGCTGGCGAACGAGTACGCCTTGCAACTGCCGCACGCCTTCAGGGTGAAACTGCCGGTGACCGGGCCCGTGTACAGGACGGTGATGTCGTCGGGGCTGTCGTTCTTGACGGTCACGGAGATGCCGCCGCCGGAGGCGGTGGTGGGCAGCTTCTTGCCGGCGGCCGGGAGGGTCTGGGCGACCTCGGCGCCGATGGCGATCTTGCGGGCGCGGTCGCGGTTCCCGTCGTGCGGGTTGTCGGTGACGAACTGCTGCATGGTCTGCTGCGCCTGCTCGTAGTCACCGTCCTCGTACTGCTTGACGCCGCACTGGTACTCCCCCGCGTCACCGCTGCGCTCGGCCCGGCCGGCGACCTTGACGAGACCGTCGGCCTGGGTGCTCGACCCGTTCGACAGCTGGATGATCTGCGTGTTCAGAGTGCCCAACTGCTTGACGGCGCCGCAGGGATCCTTCCCGGAGACCGCCTTCGCCGCCTTCTTCTCCGCGGCGTCCACGGCGGGTACGACCTTGGCGGCCTGGTCGGAGTCGGGGAAGGTGCTCAGGAGGTCGCCGAACCGGGTGACCCAGTCGGTCCCGCCGTCGCCGAGGCCCTCCGCCCCGCACTCGTACAGCGAGGTGGCCAGCCGGTCGTCGGGCCAGTGGGCGAGCGTGCCGAGCTGGTCCTTCGGCATGGAGTCGGGTACCGTCCGCAGGAATTGGAGCGGTTCGACGGCCGAGCAGTAGTCGCGGTGGCTGTAGGCCGCCGCGACCGTCGTGTAGTAGGTCTTCAGGCGGTCGGGGACCTGGCCGGCGGCGCGCGAGCCGGAGTGGTGGACGGCGAGGTCGCGGTAGACGGCCAGGGCGTCCCGGTACCCGGACCTGGCCGTGCCGAAGTCCTGCCCGGCGGCCGCGCTGACCTGCCGGTCGGCGCGGTCGAGTCGGTCGAGGAGGGCGCGTTCGACGGCTTCGTTCTGCGCGCTGTCGTACCAGAGCGCACCGCCGACCGGGACGGCGAGCAGGACGATGCCCAGCACGAGCGCGACGGGCCGCTGTCCCGGCCGCACCAGGCGGGTGCGCAGGCCGGCGAACCAGCCGTGGACGGCGGCCAGCAGGAGGAGAACGGCGTACAGGACGAGTGCGGTTCCGGGTACGCCGTCGGCGTCCGCGGGCAGGGCCACGAGCAGCAGGACGACGGTGGCCGCCAGGCACACGGCCGTCGGGATCCATCTTCGCAGGAGCAGGTAGCCGAGGCCGAGGCCGCTCAGGTTGAGCAGGGCGACGGCGGTGGCGCGCAGGGCGTCCGGCGGGGCGGGCGGCGGAGCCGACGGCATGGGCGGCACGAAGGGGCCCGGGGTCGGGAAACCCGGGCCCGGGGCGGCCTGGCCGGGGAACCCCTGGTGGGGGAGGCCGTGGTTCGGCGGTCCCTGGTGCGGTGGTTCCTGGTGTGGACCATACGCGTCCCCGGACATGGCGGCTCCCCCAATTGCTGCCGAATCCTTCGGAATTGATAGCGTACGGCCATACGTGCGAATGTGACAGGGGCACGAAGACGGTCAGTACATGCCCGGTCACGCCCCGGGGATCTCCTGCTCAGCCCAGATGATCTTGCCCTCTCCGGTGTAGCGGGCGCCCCAGCGGCGGGCGAGCTGGGCCACCAGGAAGAGGCCGCGGCCGCCCTCGTCGGTGCTGCGGGCGTGCCGCAGCCGGGGTGCGGTGCTGCTGGCGTCGGCGACCTCGCAGGTCAGCCAGGCGTCGCGCAACAGCCGTAGCCGGATGGGCGGTTCGGCGTAGCGGATGGCGTTGGTGACCAGTTCGCTGACGATGAGTTCGGTGGTCGTCGCCAGTTCGTCGTAGCCCCACGCGACCACCTGGCGGACCGCCTCGGCGCGGATGTCGGCGACGGCGGCCGGGTCGACGGGCACGTCCCAGGAGACGACGTGGTCGGCGCCCAGGGCGTGGGTACGGGCCAGCAGCAGCGCGATGTCGTCGGGCTGGGGAACGGGGACCAGCTGCTGCACGGCCGACGTGCACAGCGTGTCGAGATCGGCGCCGGGGACGGCCAGCGCGCCGCGGAGGCGGGCCATGCCCAGTTCGACGTCCTGGTCGGCGCCTTCGATGAGGCCGTCGGTGTAGAGGCCGAACAGACTGCCCTCGGCGAGTTCGATCTCGGTGGCCTCGAAGGCCATGCCGCCGAGCCCGAGCGGCGGTCCGGCGGGGATCTCGGGGAAGTGGACGTGTCCGTCGGGTGAGACGACCACCGGTGGCGGGTGTCCGGCGCGGGCCATCGCGCACCGCCGGGTCACCGGGTCGTAGACGGCGTACAGGCAGGTCGCCCCGACGAACGTGTCCGCACTGCCCTCCACCACCGCGCCCGCGTTCCCCTCCTCACCCAGCCGCAGCACGAGGTCGTCGAGGTGGGCGAGGAGTTCGTCGGGGGGCATGTCCATGTCGGCGAGGGTCTGCACGGCGGTGCGCAGCCGGCCCATGCTCGCCGCCGCGGTGAGGCCGTGGCCGACCACGTCGCCGACGACCAGCCCGACCCGGGCACCGGACAGCGGGATCACGTCGAACCAGTCGCCCCCGACGCCGTCCGTCGCGTCCGCCGGCAGGTAGGAGGAGGCGACGTCCAGGGCCGTGCCTCCGGTCAGGGCGTGGGGCAGCAGGCTGCGCTGAAGGGTGACGGCCGCCGTGTGCTCCCTGGTGTAGCGGCGGGCGTTGTCGACGCAGAGGGCGGCGCGCGCGACCAGTTCCCGGGCGAGCAGGACGTCGTCGGGTCCGAAGGAGAGCGGGTTGAGCGAGCGGGCGAACGTGGTCAGGCCCAGGACGGTGTTGCGCGCCCGCATCGGGACCGAGATCAGGGTGTGCAGCCCGAACTCCCGGATGCGGGCGGTCCGCGCGGGCTGCTCGGTGACCCACAGGCGGTCGTCCGGGTCGAGTTCGGGGATGAGGACCGGCTCGCCGTTGATGAGCAGGTCGACGCCGTGCGGCGGGGGCAGGAAGTCGACCGGGTCGCCGATCCGCGCCACGGCCTCGGGGCTGCCCTCGCGGACCGTCCGCAGCGCCGCGCGCCGCATCACCGCCCGGGCGGGGGCCGGGCCCGCGTCGGGCAGCCAGGCACCGTGTCCCTCGTTGCTGAGGACGGGCTCCAGCAGGTCGACGATGACGAAGTCGGCGAAGCGCGGGACAGCGAAGTCGGCGAGTTCCTGGGCAGTGCGCAGCACGTCGAGGGTGGTGCCGATGCGGGTGCCGGCCTCGTTGACCATCGACAGCAGCTGCCGCGCGTTCCAGCGTTCGGTGACGTCGGAGACCATGTAGCAGACGCCGGTCACCGAGCCGTCGGGGGCGACGAGGGGAAAGAACGACGTCGAGTAGGCGCGCTGGCGGTGCGGATCGGACCAGCTCCAGCCGAGGTACTCGTAGTCGGTGACCGGCTCCCGGGTCGTCAGCACCTTGCGCATCAGGCCCTCGATGGTGCTCACCTGCAGACCGGGCAGCAGTTCGCTCAGCCGGCGGCCCAGGCGCTGCTCGCGGGGGACCCCGCCGAACTGCTCCAGGGTGTCGTTCAGCCAGACGTACCGCAGGTCCAGGTCCATCACGGCCATGCCGATCGGTGACCGGGTGAGGAACCCGTCGAGAACGGACTGGCCCACCGTCCACTGCGGGCGCTGCTCCCGCGCCGAGACCAGGAAGCACTCCTCGCCGTCGATCCGGAAGGACGCGGAGACCCGCAGGTCGACGACGACGCTGCGGCCGTCGAGGTGCCGTACCGGGACGAGGCCGCTCCATCCCATGCCGGAGCGGCAGCGCTCGGCTACGCCGGCGGCCCGGGCCGGGTCGACGCGCATGGCGAGCAGCCGCGCGGCGGGGCTGCCCAGCACCGCGGCGGCCGGATGGCCGAGCAGGGTCTCGGCGCCACGGGTCCAGCCGATCACGTCGCCCTCTGCCGACAGCACCGCCGCAGCGTCACTGGAGGCGTCCAGGAGGTCGTGGGGCCCCACGGTGGTCGGCACGTCGAAATCTTCTCGCGGAGAATCCATTGGCTACATCCTGTACGTACCCCCATGTTCCTGCTTGTCCACCCGTTGCGCACGGCCCCTGACGGGCGGGTAACGGGCGGCCGGACACAGCGCGTGAGACCGGGCCCGGACCGGGGTACCCGGCCTGGAGTTGGGGCGAGCCGCGAGCCGGGGGCAGCATGGAAGGGCCGTAGCAACGGCATCGGCATCGGCCCGGCGGCCGGTGGAGGTGGTTGAGGGATGGCTGTGGATTCCCTGCGGTCCGGTGACGCCGACGGTTCCGGCGGCTCCGGCGGCTCCGGCGGCTCCGGCGGCTCCGGCGGCGAGGAGTACGGCTCCGGCCTACCGCGCCCGACCGGTCTGCTGGACGTCCTGAGCGTGGCGGCGGTGGCACTGGACTCGCAGGGCCGGATCGTGTTCTGGACCCCGCAGGCCGAGGAACTCTTCGGCTACACGTCCGAGGAGGCCCTCCGCAGGAACGCGGCGCGGCTACTCGTTCAGCCGGAGCATCTGAAGGCCGCGGTGAAGGTCTTCATGGACGTACTGGAGACCGGACGCAGTTGGGCCGGTGCCTTCCCCGTCCGGCACAAGGACGGCAGCAGCCGGCTGATGGAGTTCCGCACCATGCGGCTGCTGGACGATCTCGGCGACGTCTACGCCCTGGGCATCGTCGCCGACCACACCCTGCTCCAGCGGCTGGAGACCGACCTGGCGCTGTGCGAGCGGCTGATCAGCCAGTCCCCGATCGGCCTGGCCCTGCTCGACCCCGATCTGTGCTATCTCCTGGTGAACCCGGCGCTGGAGCGGATCGACGGCGTCCCCGCCGAGGAGCACATCGGCCGCCATCTGCGGGAGACGCTGCCGCTGCCCGACATCGACACCGTGGAGTCGGCGCTGCGCCAGGTGCTCACCACGGGCACGCCGCTGCTGGACCAGTACCACGTGGGCCGTCCGCCGGCCGACCCCGAGCACGAGCACGCCTGGTCGTTGTCGTTCTACCGGCTCGAGGACCCCGGTGGCCGGGTCCTGGGCGCCGCGATCTCGGTGGTCGACGTGACGGAACGGCACCGCGCGGCGGCCGAGGCCGACCGGGCCCGGCGCCGCCTGGCCCTGATCGCCGACGCCTCGGCCCGGGTGGGCACCTCGCTGGAGGTGGAGCGCACGGCGCACGAGCTGGCCGAGATCGCCACCCCGGTGCTCGCGGACGTGGTCGCGGTGGACGTGCTGGACGCGGCGCTGGCCCTGCGCCGCTCGCGCCGCCCCGACAACGGCCCGGAGCTGTTCCGGGCCCTCGCCCTCGAGGCCGCCCATCCCACGGTCGCCCTGCGGGCCGCCGACACGCCCGGTGACCTCGCCTCCTACGACGGCGACCGGCTGGTCACGCTGTGCGTGCACACCGCCCGGCCGGTGCTGGTCCCGCGGGTCGGCAAGCAGGACCTGCCACGCATCGCCCGCAGCCCGGAGGCCGGGGTCCTGCTGGAGGAGGCGGGCGTGCACTCGTATCTGGCGGTGCCGCTGATCGCACACGGCGAGGTGCTCGGCGCTCTCGACCTCAAGCGGACCCGCAATCCGCTCCCCTTCGACGAGGACGACGTCGTCCTCGCCACCGAGCTGGCCGGGCGGGCGGCCGTGGCCATCGACAACGCCCGCTGGTTCCAGAGCGTGCGCAACACCGCCCTCACCCTCCAGCGCAGCCTGCTGCCGGACCACCCGCCCGAGCACACCGGCCTCGAACTGGCCTCGCGCTACGAACCGGCGCAGGCGACGAGCGAGGTGGGCGGCGACTGGTACGACGTGATCCCGCTGTCGCAGGACAGAACCGCGCTGGTCGTCGGCGACGTGATGGGCAACGGCATCGACGCGGCCGCCACCATGGGCCGGCTGCGCACCGCCACCTGTGCCTACGCGGACCTGGAGCTGCCCCCGGCCGCGGTGCTCCGGCACCTCGACCGGATCACCTGCGATCTGGAGCACTACATCGTCACCTGCCTGTACGCGGTGTACGACCCGCACACCAGGAGCTGCGAGATCGCCAACGCGGGCCACATGCCGCCCGCACTGGTGCACGCCGGCCGGCCGCCGGCCCTCCTGGAGCTGCCGGCGGCCGCCCCGCTCGGTGTCGGCGGCATTCCCTTCGAGACGACGACCGTCACCTTCGACGCGGGTGACCTGCTGGTCCTGTACACCGACGGCCTGGTGGAGACCCGCCGCCACCCCATCGACGACCGCCTCGACGTCCTCCTCGGCTTCCTCGACGAGCCCCACCGCCCCCTGGAAGAGACCTGCGACCTCCTCCTGCACGGCCTGCGCCACCCCGACGACCACGACGACGTGGCGCTGCTGGTGGCGCGGGCGCTCTAGCGCCCCGTCAGGGGCGCTGGGGGTACCCCCGGCCGAAGGCGGGGGGAGGAACTGCGCGACCAGCCACCACGGCGCCGCACCCGCCGACGCACCGCA
>NZ_JBEOYD010000087.1:0-16095 GCF_040296885.1 Streptomyces sp. NPDC001980
AGAGCGCCGGGCGCTTCATCGAGCATTCGGAGGCCTCCGAGCGGGTGCTGCGGGCCGTGGACGACCTGGACGAGACCATCAAGATCATCAGGTCGGCCATCTTCGGGCTGCGGACCCGGGAGGGCGGTGCCGGCAGCGGGCTGCGGGCGCACGCCGTGCGGGTGGCCGGTGAGGCGGCCCCGGCCCTCGGGTTCGCGCCGAGCGTCCGTATGGAGGGGCTGCTCGACACCGACGTGCCCAAGGAGATCGCCGACCACGCGGTCGCCGTCCTCTTTGAGGCCCTGACCAACATCGCCCGGCACGCCCGCGCCGACCGCACGGAGGTCGTGCTGGCGACCGACGGCCGGGAACTGGTCCTCACCGTCCGGGACAACGGCGTCGGCATCCCGCCCGACGGCCGCCGCAGCGGACTGCGCAACATGGCGGAGCGGGCCGCGGAACTCGGCGGCCGACTGGAATGGGACTGCCCCGCAGGTCCCGAGGGCGGGGGCACGACGCTCGTGTGGCGGGTGCCGGTGGTGAGGCCGTAGCAGCAGAGCGCGTCGCCTGCCGACTCGGGGAAGTCCGGGACCGCGAAGGGGACTGTTCGGCCCATGCCCTCCGAGAGCCGGCGGCCGATTCTGAGGGTGTCGCACCACGGCAGCCGAACCTTGGAGGTCGCCATGACCGGCACTCCACACGTCGTGAACGACGTGATGACCCGCACCGTCCTCGCCCTGCGCCACGGCGCCGCCTTCAAGGGCATCGTGAAGGCACTCCAGCAGTGGCAGGTGAGTGCGGCTCCCGTCCTGGACGACGACGGCCGTGTTGTCGGCGTCGTCTCGGAGGCGGATCTGCTGCGCAAGGAGGAGGCCTGCATCGGCGCGCCGGTCGACTACGGCCACATCCGGCCCGAGCTCGACCTGGCGAGGGCCCCATCGGTCACCGCGGCGGCGCTGATGACCTGTCCGGCCGTCACCGTCCGCCCCGAAGCCACACTGCCGGAGGCCGCGCGCACGATGGCCCGGCACGGCGTCAAGCGGCTTCCGGTGGTCGACGCGGACGGCCTGTTGCGGGGGGTCGTGAGCCGGGCCGACCTGCTGAAGGTGTTCCTGCGGGACGACGAGGACATCGCCGAGGAGATCCGGCGCGAGATCGTCCCGCACCTCTTCCCGGACTCCGCCGAACCGGTGCGCGTGCGGGTCTGCGACGGCGTCGTCACCCTCACCGGCCGGGTCACGGACACCACGCTCGTTCCGGTCGCGGTGGGATGGGCGCGGAGCGTTGACGGGGTGGTCGACGTGGAGTGCGCTCTCGCCGGCCCGCGCCGCCGCCCGGACCTGGACCCCGATCTTCCCGATGCCGAGCGCGTCCCGCCGGACCGAGGCTGTACGTCCCGGATCCCGGAAGAAGGTGCTGGACCATGACCGGCACGAGTCCTGCACGCGCGACCGGCGGACCGTTCTGGCGCTGGCGCCGCAATCCGCTACGCCGCCACAGCGACGTGGTCGAAGCCTGGATCGTGCTCGCCGTTTGGACCGTGGCCCTCCTCGGCGGGCTGCTCGCCGGAGGAGCGGCCGGGGCGGCAGTAGACCACACGTTCGCCGAGCGGCGTGCCGCTCTCCACATGGTGCCCGCCGAACTGACCGAGAACGCGGTGAACGGCACGCCCGTCGTGGCCGGTTACGACGTGGGCAAGGTGTGGGTCACGGTGCGCTGGACCGACGCGGACGGCTCCGCCCACACCGGCATGGCCAAGGCTGTCCCCACAGCCACCACCGGAAGTCGGCTTCAGGTATGGGTGGATCACAGTGGCCGGGTGGTCGGTCCACCGACGAGCCGAGGTGAGGCGGATCTGGACGCGGTGGCGACCGCGGCCCTCGTGGCGCCGCTCGCCGGCACCGCGGCGTGGGGCGCCGGATGGATCCTGCGCAGTCGGCTGATGCGCCGCCGCCTCACCGAGTGGGATGCGGAATGGCGACAGATCGGGCCCCAGTGGCGGAACCTCAGTGGTGGCAAGGGATGACCGCAGGAGAGGGCCGACCGGAGCCAGGACAGGGCCGGTCGGCCCACGGCTGTTCCAACACCCGTGCGGGAGGCTGGAGATGAGAATCCGAAAGGAGGAAGCGCATGAGCGGCATGATCGAGCGGCTGCGCGGCTGGCCGGTGCTGCCCGAGGACCTGTTGGGCTGGGCCGAGTCCGGCTTCCCCGGTCTGCACGGGGTTCCGGGTCTGCACGGCATCCGCGTGGAGGAGGAACTGAAGGACGGAACCTATGTTCTGCGGGCCGAGCTTCCGGGCGTCGACCCCACCGAGGACGTGGAGATCACCGTCACGGAGGGTGTGCTCACCCTGCGGGCCGAGCGCACCGAGGAGACCAGGGAGAAGCACCGTACCGAGTTCCGCTACGGCACCTTCGCCCGGTCCGTCCGGCTGCCCGCCGGAGCGAAGGGCGACGAGGCGGCCGCGGAGTACAAGGACGGCGTGCTGACCGTCACGGTCCCGGTCCCGGTCCCGGAGGAGAAGACGGGAACCAGGACCATTCCGGTGCGGACCGGCTGACCCTCAGGGGGAGGCAGCCGATCCCACATCAGGTGTGCGCGGCCGGTGACCACCGGCCGCGCACATCGCCGTTCCCGGCCCGTCCACGGGCGCGGCTCGGTGGTGCTGTCGCGTGCCCGGACCCGTCATCACGGGTCGCTCCGCGCGGACACCGGGACCAGGCAGCAGCGGACGTCGACCACGCCCTCGACGGCACCGGCCAGCCGCTGTGCCACCCCGGCCACGCTGTCGTCGTCCACCCACCCGGTGAGGGTGACCACGCCTTCGGTGACCTCGACCTGGATGTGGTCGGCGGAGAGCGGGAAGAGACGGTCCACGACCTCGTGCCGTACCTCCTCGGCGAGTTCTTCGTCGCCGCGCAGGAAGACCTTGAGCAGGTCGGAGCGGCTGACGACGCCTTCGAGCATGCCCTCGGCGTCGACGACGGGCAGCCGCTTGACCGTGTGCCGGGCCATGGCGCGCGCCGCCTGCGCGAGCGTGGCGCTCGCATGCACGGTCACGGCGGGCGTGCTCATCAGCTCCTCGGCGGTCACCGCGCCGGCCTTCGCCAGGTCGTCGAGGCGCTGCCGCTGGACGAACCGGTCCGGGTCGCTGTCCCGGAACTCCTCCTTCGGGAGCAGATCGGCTTCGGACACGACACCGATCACCCGGCCCCCGCCTTCCAGCACGGGCAGGGCGCTCACCTTCCGCTCCTCCATCAGGGTGACGACATCCTTGAACGGGGCGTCGCGGCCGATCGCGGCGACGGTGCGGGTCATCACATCGCTCACGGTGTGCGGTTTGCCGGGCATGGTCTCCTCCTCGGAAGGACGGACGGGGCCGAGGGGTCCCTGATCCCAGGGTGTGTGCGGGCGGGGCCGGCCGCCACGGGCCGCCCGGACCTGGCAAGGGGTCGTTCGGCCTCATGTATGGGTCCTCCGCACTCGTGTGCGGGCCTTCCACGTGAAGGACCGTTCACCCCCACCGGACCCTTCGGTCCAAGGAGCTGCCCGCCCGCCCGCGCACCCTGGAGACACGTACGCCGACGGCGCGGGTCCGGTCCTGCGCCCGGGCCTGGCGGACCAGGGCCCTGCGGCCCCTGAGGCAGGGACGGTCCGGGCCGTGGTCCGGACCGTCCGGCTCATGCCTCCCGACCGGCGGTGCAGTTGGCTGTGAGTGAGGGGACGACCCCGATCAGGGAGGGCGATGGCAGTGGGCACGAGCCTCATACCGGAGTTCTGGGAGCATTTCTCCGTCCTGTTGGTGCTGGCGATGACGGCGATCCTCACCGCGGTGTTCACCACGGCGTTCGAAGCGCTCACCGCCCGGCTGCGCGACCGTCGGCGGCACGGACCGGCGGCCCCGCGAGTACCGCACCGGCCGGCGCCGTCCGACCATCGGACTTCGGTGCACTGCTGGACAAGGGTCCGGCGCCCCCCGTGGGGGGCGCCGGACCCTTGTTCGTTCCCAAAGTCAGAGCCGGCGGAGCCAGCCGTCGGCCACGCCGTGGAGCTTCTGCTCGGTCGGCCGCAGGTGCTTGTCGTCGATCCGGTAGGTGAGGTGGTCGACGACATCCACCACACCGTCCAGCCGACGTGTCATGCCGACCGCGACGGGTATCTCGCTGCGCCGTTCCAGCTGACCGGTGAGGGTGACCACACCGTTGTGTGCTGTGACCTCGATGGTGTGCGGGGCCAGCCAGAGCGTGTTGCCGAGGACCTCCTGCCGGACCTCCCGGACGATCTCGTCGTCGGAACGCAGGAAGACCTGAAGCAGGTCGCCGCGGGTGACAATGCCGATCAGCTGGTCGTGCTCGTCCACCACGGGCAGGCGTTCGACACGGTGCCCGGCCATCAGCCGGGCCGCCTCGGTGACCGTGGCATCGGAGCGGATGGTGACGGCGGGCACCGACATGACACCGCCCGCGGCGCCGGCATTGCTCTTGACAGCCTCGCGCCGGGCGCCGTGGCCCATCGGATGCCTGCGGTCGCGCTCGGGATCGCGCGTCTGGTGCAGCATGAGGTCGGTCTCGGAGACCACACCGATCACCTTGTCGTCCTCGTCGACCACGGGAAGGCCGCTGATGCGGTGCTCCTCCAGGAGCCGCACCAACTCCTTGAACGGTGTGCCGTACCCGGCCGTGACGACGTCGCTGACCATGACGGCGCCGACCTTCGTGGGCTTCATGTCCGGGCCTCCTTCAGGGCCATGACCCGTGCGAAGACGGGTCGTATCGCGAGCCCGCCCTTCCGGCCGGCCCGGCCCTCAGCCTCCGGCGCGAGGTTCCGCGCCGACAGGGGCTGACCGGGTACGCGAACGGGCCGAGTGGCCCCTCCTGCCCGTTGCCGGAACGTGTCACGGTGAAATCGGAGCCTCCTGCTGCACGACGTGGCAGTCCGACGAGAGGCGGTGGGGACGATGACCCTTCCCCTGGTCGTAGGTGTCGACGGATCCGACGGGAGCCTGCTCGCGGTCGACTGGGCGGTGGACGAGGCCGCCCGCCACGACATTCCGCTGCGGCTGGTGTATGCCTCCCTCTGGGAGCGCTACGAGGCCGGAGTGCCCTCGGACAGCGGGAAACGTCCCTCGGAACGCGTGCTGGCCGAACACATCGTCGCCTCCGCGGCGGAGCGCGCGGCACTGCGCAGCCCGGATGTGAAGGTCACCGCCGATGTCCTCCTCGACGACCCGGTGCGCGCCCTCCTGAGCGCGGGCGACGGCGCGCATGCCCTGGTGACCGGGTCGCGAGGCCGGGGCGAGCTGACTGGGCTGCTCCTCGGGTCGGTCGGCCTGGCGGTGGCGGCCCGAGCGCACTGCCCGGTGATCGTGGTGCGGGGCGACAAGGCGGGCTTGGCCGGCGGTCACGAACGGATCCTGCTGGGTGCGGGGGAGCCCGTCTCCGGCGTTGCGGCCGCACGGTTCGCCTTCCGTGAGGCCGAGGTCCGCAACTGTGCTCTGGACGCGGTCCGGGCCTGGCGCTGCCCCGCCCACGAGGTCGGCAACCAGGTGGCGCTCGCGGAGGTCGCCCGCCAGCACGAGGGAAAGGCGTCGGCGCTGCTCGATACGCTGCTCGGCGAAGCCCGGTCCGCCCATCCGAAGGTCAAGGTCCGCAGTGTGACGGCCGAGGGACCGGCCCACCGGATCCTCGTGCACCGTTCGGCCGCCGCCGACCTGGTGGTCGTAGGAGAGAGGCGTCGACACGGGCATGTCGGTCTTCAACTCGGCCGGGTGGCCCACACGCTGCTCCACCATGCGGAATGCCCGGTGGCGGTCGTGCCGCAGACGGAGTGATCGTTGCACTCGTCCACAGACGCTGTCGCGGGCGAGCCGCTCAGTCGATTCTCGCAGCGGAGGGGAGTGCCCCATGGCCGTTCAGCCTCATTACACGATTGCTCCTGTACAGCGGGGTACGGCCCTGGTCGAGCGGTCCGCCCGCCCTCCACGTCGGCGACTTGCACGGAGGGAGCCGAAGTGAGTGGCTGGACGTGGGAGTACGACGGATACCTGCCCGCCGACGAGCGGCTGCGGGAGTCGCTGTGCACGCTGGGCAACGGCTACTTCGCCACCCGCGGCGCCCTGCCCGAGTGCACCGCCGACGACGTGCACTACCCCGGGACCTACGCGGCCGGCTGCTACAACCGGCTCGCCTCGGACGTGGCGGGACACCGGGTCGAGAACGAGGACATGGTCAACCTGCCGAACTGGCTGCCGCTCCGGTTCCGGCTGCCCGGCGGCGACTGGTTCACACCGGACACCTCGACAGTGCTCCACCACTGCCAGGTCCTGCACCTCGCCACCGGCCTCCTGGAGCGCCGGACCCGCTTCGCGCTCAGCGACGGTGGAGCGCTGCGCGTCCGTCAGCAACGCCTCGTGCACATGGCCGATCCCCATCTGGCCGTCCTGCGCACCGAGTTCACCGCCGAGGGCTACGCCGGGGAGTTGGAGGTCGAGGCTGCCCTCGACGGGAGCGTCACCAACGCCGGGGTGCCGCGCTACCGTGACCTGGACGGCTGCCATCTGACCCACGTGCAGGGCGGAGTGGCCGCCCCGGACACGGTGTGGTTGCGCTGCCGCACCAGCACCTCCGGCATCCGCATCGGCATGGCGGCCCGGCTGGTGGCCGACGTGCGGATCACCGAGGCAACCCCCGCGCCGCTTCGAGCCGTGCAGCGCCTCCTGCTCCGGCTCACACCCGGACGTACCGTCGTCGTGGACAAGATCGCGGCCGTCCACACCTCGCGCGACCCCGCGATCGGTGACCCGCTGCAGGCCGCCGTCCACCGTGTCGGCGCCGCTCCCGGCTTCGACGCTCTCCTCGGATCGCACCGGAGGGCGTGGGAACACCTCTGGCGGCGAGCCGAGTTGGATGTCCCGGGCCTGGCCGGACAGATTCTGCGGCTGCACCTCTTCCACGTGCTGCAGACCCTGTCTCCGCACACCGCGGACCTGGACGTGGGAGTGCCGGCCCGGGGACTGCACGGGGAGGCGTACCGAGGGCACGTCTTCTGGGACGAGCTGTTCGTACTGCCCTTCCTCAACCTGCACCTCCCGGAAGTCTCCCGTGCGCTGCTCCGCTACCGGTACCGGCGTCTGGATCAGGCCTGCGCGGCCGCCCGGGCGATCGGGCGACGCGGTGCGCTGTACCCCTGGCAGAGCGGTAGCGACGGCCGGGAGGAGTCCCAGGAACTGCACCTCAACCCCCGCTCGGGGCACTGGCTCCCGGACCACTCCCGGCTCCAGCGGCATGTCGGCTCGGCGGTCGCGTACAACGTGTGGCAGTACTGCGAGGCGAGCGGCGACACCGGCTTCCGCGACACCGAGGGTGCCGAGATACTCCTGCAGATCGCCCGCTTCTGGGCGGACTCGGCCACCTGGGACGACCGACTCGGCCGCCATCGCATCCTCGGAGTGGTCGGGCCCGACGAATACCACGACGCCTACCCGGACGCACCGGAACCCGGTCTCGACGACAACGCGTACACCAACATCACCGCCGCCTGGGTGCTCACCCGCACCCTGGAACTGCTGCACGTGCTGCCCGGGCCGCGCAGCCGCGAACTCGCCGACCATACCGGTCTGGACCGTGGCGAGCTCAACCGCTGGGAGGAGGTGTCGCGCACCCTGCACGTTCCCTTCCACGACGGCGTCATCAGCCAGTTCGAGGGCTACGGTGACCTCGCCGAACTCGACTGGGTCGGCTACCGCGAACGCTACGACGACATCCGCCGCCTCGACCGGATCCTGGAGGCCGAAGGCGACACCGTGAACCGCTACAAGGCGTCGAAACAGGCCGACGTCCTGATGCTCGGATACCTCTTCTCGCCGACCGAACTCCGTTCACTCTTCGAGCGGTTGGGCTACACGCCTGACGACGAGGTCTGGGCACGCACGGTCGACTACTACCTGCGCCGTACCAGCCACGGCTCCACCCTCAGCGGTCTGGTCCACGGCTGGGTCCTGGCCCGTGCCCGGCGCGCGAACGCGTGGACCTTCGTTCAGGAGGCCCTGCGCGGCGACATCGCCGACCTGCAGGGCGGCACCACCGGAGAAGGGATCCACCTGGGTGCAATGGCGGGCAGCCTCGACCTCGCCCAGCGCGGACTGACGGGACTGGAGACCCGCGAAGGAGCCCTCTGGTTCGATCCTGTGCCGTTGCCCGAGCTGTCGTCGTACGCGGTGTCGCTTCGCTACCGGGGACACTGGGGGCGTACGACTGCGGCTGGAGCGAGGGCGGCTGGAGATGCTCGTGCCCGCCTCGGACCGTTCGTCGATCGACATCCGGCTGCCGGACCGCGCGGTCCGCGTGGAGCCCGGGGACACCTGTCGGCTGGTGCTCCCGGACGGAGCCCATGCGGCGGCTCAGTAGCCATCGGACGCTCCCGGGCGAGGTCTCCGACCAGGCCGTCCGTCGGCGAAAGGGATCGGACAGCGGACGGCCGCCCGACTTCGACGGAGAGCGGCACGAGAAGCGCACCTTCGGTGAACCTTTCAGCCGGCACGCTCAATCCCCTTCACATGGGGCGGGCCGCAAGGACGGTCCGGTGCTTCCCGGCCCGGCGGCCCGCCTTGTTGCAGGTCAGCGCGTCCTTCCGTGCGGTTTGAGCGGCGTCGCGGGCATCGCGGGCGCTCGCAGCGGGGCCCCGTCGTAGCCCTTCACCTCGCCGAAGCGGGTGCCCTTGGCCCAGTCCTCGCGGGCCTGTTCGATCTCCTGCTGGGTACGGGCGACGAAGTTCCACCACATACCACGGATTCGGCGGTTCCTCCCAGGTCAGGGGCATCGAAGACCCTCGGACGTCAGCAAAAGGTCAGCATCGGACGCCGAGGAGTCAGCACCACATGGCAGCACGCACGCTCGCCCGCGGCATGGGCACCTTCTTCAAGGACTGCGAGCACCCTGAGTCCCGTTGGTCGAAGTGCCCGCACGAGTACAAGATCCGGTACCGCAGCGCGGCGGGCAAGCAGACGGAGGAGTCCGGTTTCGGGGCACAGGACAAGGCGATCGCGCGTTTGACGGAGGTCTACAACCAGAAGAAGGCCGCGCCACAGTCCCAATCGAAGGCGGAGCGGATCCAGAAGTACGGGAGGATGCGGTTCGAGGAGTACGTCGAGGAGTGGAAGGTCGGCCAGCGGCACTTGGCTGCCTCGTCTGTACGGCACTTCGACTACAGCGACAACCCGCTAGATGGCGTCAAGCCGCCACAGTATGACCCGGCTCGGGCGGTGATCCCGTTCCTCGAACAGCTTCGCGCGATACGAACTGCAGGTGACGACGCTTTCATGCTGGTCGTCGACTTGATGAGCGGGTGTGGTCTGCGGAACGGCGAGGCGTACGCGGTGAACCTGAACAACATTGTGGCCGATGACGTGTATCGGGTCACCGAGCAGGTTGTGCAGTCGACGCGCCGGTACGGGCCGCTCAAGCACAGGAAGGCGGGGGAGTACCGCGACGTTCCCCTACCCGCTCGCATCAGGAAGACGATCGAGTGGTACGTCGAGAAGTACGGCACGTTTGGCGGCTACCTGTTGCGTCAGTCGACCGATACGCGCAAACCACATCCGTATTGGGGGACGGACGACCAGTGGAAGCGGATCAAGGCGTCGGGCAAGGTGGACATGGCACTCACGGCCCGACGCGAGGGGTGATTCCTGGCCGCGGCGGCGGCCAGGAATCGAGCGTGGCGTGCCTCAGCCGAGCTTCTGCTGCCGAGCCCAGGTGTGCACGTCGGCGATCTTGAACTGCAGCTTGGCGCTGCGGCCGTTTCCGAACTTGCAGGGGATGAGTCCGAGTTTGGGTGCATCTCGGTACACCCAGGTGATCGACATGTTCAGATACTCGGCGGTCTGCTGGGCGTTCATGAACTGCGTGGGCATGCAAGATCCTCAAGGTCACATGGGTCGACAAGGCAGCCTGAGCCTCCGGTGCAGACCGCGGTTTGCCGAGGCGGGGCTTGAGTGGCAGTGAAACGCTCCCTCGTGATCTCCAAGCACCGGCATCTGAGCCCAGGGCGGCCGGGCAGCAGCTGACTCGCCAGGAGAGACTGCGCGGGGTGCTCCGTCTCGGAGCGGCAGGTGACCAGCGTGGCATCGATGCCAGATCCTGACCGGCCAGGTCGCCGTGCGGCTGCCCGGCGAGGGACAGGGCGTGTGCCGAGGTGGTCGACTGATCCAGCGGACCGTCAGGGGTGTGACTGTGCCGCCGGACGGGTGGCGCGGGTCCGTGGCCGTGTGCTGGTCAGTCCCGCTTCCATGGCGGAGAGCAGGGTGAGGGCCGCGTCGAGGTGGGTGGTGTCGTGGTCGGCCGCGGCGGAGACGGCCGCGGCCCATTCCCGGCGGACGAGGGCGTAGTTGGCGCGTCCGTGTTCCGTGGTGTGGACGGTCACCCCGCGGCCGTCGCCGGGGTCGGCGCGTCGTTCGACGAGGCCCTTGCGCTCCAGTCCGCCCAGGACGGTGGAGAGGTTGGTGCGCTGCAGCCCGGTGGCGGCGGCGATGCGGCTGGGCGGCGCGGCGTGGTCGTGCTGGAGGTGGCGCATCACCATGCCTTCGGACGGCGACAGGGGGATGGCCCGTTCGTCGGTGTAGCCGCGGAACTGGATCTCCCGGCTGATGATCAGCACGAGGTCGGCGAGCTCGGCCCACCTCCGGTCCTCGTCCGTTCCGGCCGTCGGGCTCGTCTGATGCGTCTGGTCCTCCGTCACGGCTCCAGGGTACGGGCTTGCCCGTAAGTGGTTATGAGGCCATACTCCTTATGGTCTCATAGTTATGAGTCCATAATCTCATTGCTCTCTGGAGCTGTCATGACGACAACCACTTCCTCCCGGCGCGCCGCCACGGCGACACTGTCGCCCCGTGAGGCGGCCCGTGCCGGCGGCCTGCACCCGGTCGGGGTGTTCATCCTGCTCACAGGCGCCTTCCTGCCGATCATGGACTTCTTCATCACCAACGTGGCGCTGCCCAGCATCGACGCCTCGCTGCACGCCTCGGCGTCGTCGCTGGAGCTGGTGATCGCCGGGTACGGCGTCGCGTACGCGGCCCTGCTGGTCCTCGGCGGCCGGCTGGGGGACCGCTACGGCCGCCGCCGGATCTTCCTCGGCGCGCTCGTAGGCTTCGTGCTGGCGTCCCTGGCCTGTGGCCTCGCCCCGGGTGTGGGCGCCCTGATCGGGGCCCGCGTCGTCCAGGGCGCCACCGCCGCCCTGCTGATCCCGCAGGTGCTGGCGACCTTCCACCATGCCCTCGAAGGGGAGCGCAAGGCACGTGCGGTGGCCCTGTACGGGGCGACCTCCGGTATCGCCGCCGTCGTGGGACAGCTGGTGGGCGGCCTGTTGGTCAGTGCGGACATCGCCGGCACCTCCTGGCGGCCCATCTTCCTGGTCAACGTGCCCATCGGCGTGGTGGTGCTGTGTGTGGCGGCGCGGGTCGTGCCCGACACCCGCTCGCACCACCCGGTCGGCATCGACCTGCCCGGCACCGTGCTGTTCGCCGCCACCCTGACTGCCCTGCTGGTCCCGCTGACCGAGGGCCACTCGCTGAGCTGGCCGTGGTGGACCTGGCTGCTGATCGCCGTCGCGGTCGTCCTCGGCGCGGCCACCTACGTCGTGGAGAAGCGCGCCGAGCGGCGCGGCGAGGTCCCGCTGCTGCCGCCGTCGCTGCTGCGCCTGCCGTCGATGTCCCGCGGCCTGACGATGGTGTTCGCCTTCAGCATCGGCTTCGGCGCGTTCATGTTCGTCTTCGCCCTCACCGTCCAGAACGGCCTGCACGCCGACGCCCTGCACGGCGGCCTGGCCATCCTGCCGATGGCCCTGCTGTTCTTCGCCGGTTCCCTGCTCGCCCCGCGTCTGCTCACCCGGTTCGGCAGGGCCGCGCTGTCCGCCGGCGCCGTCGTCCAACTCGCCGGGCTGGCCTCACTGGTGACGGTCCTGCTGGTGAAGTGGCCGCACGTCGGCCTGTGGGCCATGGCACTGCCGCTCGCCCTCGTCGGCGCCGGTCAGTCAATGCTGTTCGCCGGTCTGTTCCGCAGCGTCCTCGCCGACGTCCCCACCCACCTCGGTGGCATCGGCAGCGGCGTGCTGATCACCCTGCAGCAGAGCGGCCTGGCCCTCGGCGTGGCCACACTCGGCACCCTCTATCTGACCCTGGCGCCGCACGGCGTCCAGCACGCCTTCGCCGGCGTCGAGTACGTGCAGATGGGCATCGTCGCCCTGCTCGCGGTCGGCGCGGCCGCCCTCCCGCGCTTCTCCCGGGCCACGGCGTCCGCCACCCCCGTCGTCGACGCCTGAGGACGGTCCTCTCGGAAGGAAATCAGTGATGAGTCTTCTCGACTTGTCGCGACGGCAGTTCGCCATCACGGCCGCAAGCGCGGCCTGGCCGTGGATGTCCCCGGCCTGGTCATCGCGGTCGTCGTCCTCACCGCGAACGTTCACGACACCACTGCGGGCATCGTCTTGCTGGACCAGGTCGCCGAGCACACCGGCGGCACCGTCCGCAAAGCCCTGGTCGACCAGGGCTTCAAGAACCAGGTCGTCGACCACGGCGCCGGCCTGGGCATCGACGTCGAGATCGTCGAACGCGACCCCGGGCACCGGGGATTCCTGCCGCAACCGAAGCGGTGGAAACGAGCAGACCTACGGGATCCTGATACTGCACCGGCGTCCCGGGCTGCGGACACGTCAGGCCGGTGAGTCTTCGGGCTCCTGCGTCCGTTCGGGCTTGTCCGTCGTTTTCGAGGCCAGTCGGTCCGTGGTTCCCCGGAAGGCCGCCCATGCCAGGAACAGGATCTCGACGGCCGCCGAGATGCCCGCCGCCAGGAATTTCCCGGAGCCCGTCGGCCGCTGGCCCGTCGGCAGCGGGATCTTCCCCTGGGGCAGGGCTGATGCGTTCTCAGATTTCAAGATCGAGTAGTTGGAGTGCGTGGTCGGTTCGTGACCGGTAGTGGTCGGTGGCGGCGGCGATGTTCGTCCATCCGGCCTGGCGGATGAGGCCGATGGCGCGGTTGCGGAGGGTCGCCATGGCGCGGGGTGCGGTGCCGGTGTGGACGCTGGAGGCATCTTCGGCGAAGGTCACGTCCCGCACGTGGTGCAGGGCTTCCACCTGCCAATGCCCACGGATCAGTTCGGCGAGCTGGGATGCGGTGACCTGGTCCGGGGTGAGGCTGGTGACCGCGTAGATCGTCTTGATGGTGGTCTTGCCGGTCCTGCGGTTGGTGCGGCGCTGCTTGACCTCGATGGCCTGGACGGCGTGGGGGAAGAGCAGTCCGGGCTGGACGGTGCAGACCTTGAGCCGGCGGATCTCGCGGCGTCCGTGTCGCTGGTCGCGGGTGCGGTGCTGGAACGGGACCTCGCGCCAGGGCAGGTGCCGTAGCTGACGGCGGAGTTTCTTCTGGTTGCCCTTGACGACCAGGATGTAGTGGGCGCCCTGGGCGGTGATCTGCTCGGCGTGGCCGGTCTGGGTGTGCAGCGCGTCGGCGGTGATGACGTGACCACGCAATTCGAGTGACCCGAGCAGCGGGGCAAAGGCGGGGATTTCGTTGCTCTTCGTGGCGATCTGGTCGAGGACGAGACCGACGATCCGGTCGTAGGCGTCGAGCGCGATCTGCTTGAGTCGGGCGAAGACGCCCAGTCGTATCCCTTGGTCGCGGCGGCTGCGGATCGTGGTGGCCGAGCAGGTTGTGTCGGCGATCGCCTCGTAAGAACAGCCGAAGCGGAGCAGTTGCAGCATCTTGTCGAAGATGATCCGGTCGCTGATGCGTCGGCGGTGGCAGCCAAGTGGATGGTCCGGGTGGTATTCCGGCCGCTCGGGCAGCAGGACCGCGAATTGGTCCCAGAGCGACTCGGTCAGCCATGACGGGAAGCGCAGGCACGGGTCTCCGCGGTGATCACAGAGCGTCAGCAACTCCATGATCAGCGGGACCTGTGCCCGCTCGGCTACCTACCTTCCCAACCGCGCCTGTCCGCGCGGTCGAACAGCGTTGTCAAGCTTACGGCTACGTGCGCCATCCACTCCCCTGCCCGCCGTTTCCGGCGCTTCAGTCTCGTGTTCCCGACAGGCCCGGCGAACCAGGGTGGTCGACCTGACCACTCGACAACGCGCGTGCCGGCAATGGCTGAGGAATTCTTCCCATGGAGCCTCTGCGCACGGATGGCGAGGGCTTGGGCACTCAGATGCTGTTGGCGATGCGCTCGTGGTCCCGTTCGCCCTCGCGGGTCTGGATACCAGCGGCGAGCAGCTTGTGGGCGAGCTCGGTGACCTCATCGCCGAACGCCGCGAACAGGCCCTCGTTCTCAACGGCGTACGCCGCACGCGGAATCGGCTGCGCGACCGCGTCGACCGCAGCCTTCGTGATGGAGATCACCTCCGGCCGGAGGCCGGCGATCCGTCGGGCGAGGGTGTCGACGAAGGAATCGAGTTCTGCGGCGGGCAGGGCACGGTTGATCAGGCCATACCGTTCCGCGAGCTCCGCGCCCACGAGTTCGGCGCCGAGGATGAGCTCCAGCGCTCGGGCCCTTCCTGCCAGGCGCGTCATGTTCACCGTGCCGCCGCCTCCGGGGAGGATCCCCATCAAGGACTCCGGCTGCCCCTGCCCCGACTTGCCGATCGCCGCGAATCGCATGTCCAGGTACATGAAGAACTCGTTGCCCGCGCCGCGCGCGAAGCCCGCCAGCTTGCCGATGGTGACCTGCGGCAGCGAGCGGACCTCCTCGCTCATCGCCTGGAGGATGTTCAGGCCTTCCGGGACGGTCGAGCCCGGCGCGGCCGCGATCGCAGCGCGAGTGGCTGCAGGCAGCGCGTCAGGGTCGGTGAGGTAGGCCATGTCACCGTGCGCAATGAAGAACTCCGGGTCAGCGCTCTCGAAGACAATGACGCGGACGTCGGCGTCGTCCCGCACACGTGCGACGAATGCCCGGAGTGACGGCAGGAGGACCGCGTCCATCAGATTGAGCGGCGGGTGATCGATTGTCACCGTCGCGACCCCGTCCGAGACGTCGATCGTCAGGGCGGGAAGGTCTTCGTAGCTCATGAGGTGGCTCCATGTCGCGGTAAGGGACGGCCCGTGACCGGGCCGTCGGCTGGGGACAGTGTCGCGAATCTCAGCATCGCGACTGACACTGAGTGTCAACTTAGAAACCTGTATCCGAAAAAGCAAACGAGTGTGTCGGAGTACACTCGTCCCCATGAGCGCAGCGCCAGTCGGTACCCGTGAGATCAGCCGCCACGCGGTGCGAGCAGAGCTGGCCCGCGTCGCGTTCAACCGGTTCTGCCTCACCGGCTTCAACCAGGTCACCTTCACCGACCTCTCCGAAGCCGCCGGAGTGTCGCGGAGCACCTTCCTGCGCTACTTCGGCACCAAGGAAGATGTGGTCCTGTTCGTCTTCGACCCTGTCGGTGACGTCATCACTGACGCGCTCGATACCGAGCGGGCCAACCAGGACGACTGGAGCAGGCTGCGCAACGCCCTGGAGTCAGCCGTGAGGTTCCTCGTGCGCGACGTCCAGGAACTCGTGACGATCCTCGGCCTCATCGAGCAGACCCCAGCCCTGTGCGCACGCCTCCGCGAGAAGCAGGCTGAATGGCGACCAGAGATCGTCGCCCGACTGCAGAAGACAACCTCCCCGACCGACGGGTCATCGGTCATCGCCAACGTTCGCGTAGCGGCGGCGCTCGAAATCTTGTGGATCGTCCTCGGGCAATGGAGTGCGAGCGACGGCCAGGAGGACCTCGGCAAACTGCTGGACGCTGCGTTCGCCGCCTTCTCGACCCCGGCATGCGAGCAGACGGACGCTCCGTTGTAAAGGGCCGAGGCGGCGGCTTCCTCGGCGGTGCCGAAGCAGCCGAAAGGAGCGGTCGACCCGGCGGCGGTGATCGCGTCGTCGGAGCCCAGCCCCGGCCGCGAGTGCAGGAGTGGGGTGTCGATCCGGCCGAAGCGGACGGTGTCCACGCTCAGCCGTGCGGGGCCGCCGAGGCCCCCAGAGCACCTATCTGCGCGACCTCTAAGTAGCTGTTGTCGTTCCGATCTTGAGGTGTGTGCGTCGAACGGGAGTCTCGATCGGGTGATCGAAGCTGGCTGCGGGCATGAGTACAGGG
>NZ_JBEOYD010000088.1:0-14371 GCF_040296885.1 Streptomyces sp. NPDC001980
AGAAGCTCTACCTCTCCGAGAAGACCGTCAAGAACCACATCTCCCGCCTCCTCGCCAAACTGGGCGTCCAGCGCCGCGTCCAGGCAGCGGTCCTCACCACCCACCTGGAGCAGCCGGAGAGCGGGGGCCGACCGGCGAAGTAGGGCACCGAAAAAGATCTCGCCCAGTTTCTGTTACGGCGCCACCGGTGCCGGTCCCTCCCCTTGCATGGACACCTCCGCTCCCACCCCGGAGCCCCGCAAGCCCCTCTCCCACCGCGCTCCGGCATGGTCGCGCCGCAAGCTGCTCGGCACCGCGGCGGGCGGCACCGCTGCCGCCGCGCTCGGCACGTTCGGTGTCACCCGCTTCGCCTCGGCGGCCGACACCAGTACCACCGCGAGTGCCGCCGGTGACGTCGTGGGCAAGGTGACCGTCGGTTACCAGGGCTGGTTCGCCTGCAAGGGCGACGGCGCCCCCATCAACGCCTGGTGGCACTGGGCCCCCAACAGCGCCTCCACCCCCTCCCCCACCAACAACGGCATCAAAGCCTGGCCCGACATCCGCGACTACACCAAGACGTACACGACCGCCTTCGCCAACTTCGGCAACGGCCACACCCCCACCCTCTTCTCCTCCTACGACCAGCAGACCGTCAACACCCACTTCCTGTGGATGCAGCAGTACGGCATCGACACCGCCGCCCTCCAACGCTTCAACCCCACCGGCGGCGAAGGCCCCACCCGCGACGACATCACCACCAAGGTCCGCAGCGCCGCCGAAGCCTACGGCCGGAAGTTCTACATCATGTACGACGTCAGCGGCTGGACGAACATGCAGTCCGAGATCAAAACGGACTGGACCAACAAGATGTCCGCCCACACCGCGAGTTCGGCCTACGCCACCCAGAACGGCAAGCCGATCGTCTGCATCTGGGGCTTCGGCTTCAACGACGACAAACACGCCTTCACCGCCGACGCCTGCCTCGACGTCATCACCTGGTTCAAGAACCAGGGCTGTTACGTCATCGGCGGCGTCCCCACCTGGTGGCGCACCGGCACCAGCGACTCACGCTCCGGCTTCACGGACGTCTACCACGCCCTCAACATGATCTCCCCCTGGATGGTCGGCCGGATCAGCAATTCCTCGGACGCCGACAACTTCTACACCAACGCCACGGTCCCCGACCTCGCCGACTGCACCTCGCACGGCATCGACTACCAGCCCTGCGTCCTGCCCGGCGACGTCGCCGAACACCAGCGCGCCCACGGCGACTTCATGTGGCGCCAGTTCTACAACATGGTCCGCGCCGGCGTGCAGGGCATCTACATCTCCATGTACGACGAGTACAACGAGGGCAACCAGATCGCCAAAACCGCCGAATCACAGGCCTGGGTCCCCACCGACTCCGGCCTGCTCGCCCTCGACGAGGACGGCACCGCCTGCTCCGCCGACTACTACCTGCGCCTCACCGGCGACGGCGGCCGCATGCTCAAAGGCACCCTCGCCCTCACCGCCACCCGCCCCACCACCCCCTACATCAACGGCACCTCCGCCGGCACCCCCGCCACCGCCACCATCACCCTCAAGGCCCGCGCCAACAGCACATACGTGACGGCGGAAAACGGCGGTGCCTCCGCCCTCATCGCCAACCGCGACACCGCCGGCACCTGGGAGAAGTTCGACCAGATCGACCTCGGCAACAACAACATCGCCCTCCGCTCCCGCGCCAACGGCCAGATCGTCTGCGCCGACAACGCCGGTGCCTCCCCCCTCATCGCCAACCGCACCGCCATCGGCAGCTACGAGACCTTCCAGCTCGTCAAGAACTCCAACGGCACGGTCAGTCTGCTGGCCGCCGCCAACGGCAAGTACGTCACCGCCGAGAACGGCGGCGCCGACCCCCTCATCGCCAACCGCACCGCCATCGGCACCTGGGAACAGTTCGACCTGACGACGGTCTAGGCGTTGTCGACGGTCACGTAACCGGTTCCGGCCGCCGACGTGCCGGTCCTCACCGGCACCGCCACCAGCGGTGCCGGCGGACCGCGGTAGGACGGTGTCGATCGCGGTGGCGACTCCGGCCGGACTCCGGCTTGTCTCGGGTCGAGCTGCGATGGGGACGCCTGTCTCTCGGCCTCCTGCGCCGGCCTGTTCCCGCGAGGGCGTCGGCTCGACTCACTCCTGCTCGGACCAGCGTCGGTAGAGGCCGATCTGGTCCTCGCCGATCCTGGCGCGCAGTTCGGGGTCGTCGATTCCCAGGTTCTCGGACGGTGCCGCGCACAGCACCGCCACCTTGCCGACGTGCTGGTTGGTCTGCACGGCACGGGTCGCCTCGGCCGCGGCGTCGAGGGGGAAGACCCTCGACAGGGTCGGGTGGATCATGCCCCGGCTGATCAGCCGGTTGGTCTGGACGGCCTCGTGGTAGTTGAACCCGTGGGATCCGATGATCCGCTTCAGCCGCATCCAGAGGAACCTGTTGTCGTACTCGTGGCGGTAGCCCGTGGACGAGCCGCAGGTGACGATCTTTCCGCCGCGCTTGGCGACGTACACCGACGTGCCGAACGTCTCGGCGCCGAGATACTCGAAGACGATCTGCGGGTCCTCGCCGACCAGTGAGCGCACCGCCTCGCCGAGGATCCGGCCCGCCTTGGGGTGGCGGAAGCTTCCTTCCGGCAGGTCCAGTTCGGACCGGTTGACGACATGCTCGCAGCCCTGCGCGCGAACCAGGTCGGCCTTCTCCTTCGAGCCGACGACCGCGACGGGAATTCCGCCGCCGTTCCGGACGAACTGAACGGCGTAGGAGCCCAGACCGCCGGTGCCTCCCCAGACGAGGACGACGTCTCCCTGCTTCATCTGCGCACCGTGCCTGCCGACCAGCATGCGATAGGCGGTCGCCGCGCACAGGGTGCTCGAGGCGGCTTCCTCCCAGGACAGGTGCGCCGGCTTGGCCACCAGCTGGTTGGCCTTGACCAGGCAGAACTCGCCGAGCGCGCCGAAGTTCGTCTCGAAGCCCCAGGCCAGCTGGGTCTCGGTCAGCATGCCGTCGTCGTAGGAGGCGTGGTCCTCTTCGTCGACGTAGGACGGCGAGATGACGACCTTGTCGCCGACCTTCCAGTTCTTCACGCCGGACCCGGCCCGCACGATCACACCCGAGGCGTCCGAGCCGAGTTGGTGGTGGGGGAGGTCGTGCCGGCCGCCGTGCCAGCCCTGCTTGCCCAGCTTCTCCAGGAAGGCGAATGTGGGGACCGGTTCGAAGATCGCGGACCATACGGTGTTGAAGTTGATGGCGGCCGACATGACGGCGACGATGCACTCGTCCGGGGCGAGTTCGGGCATGGCCACCTCGCCGACGTGCAGGGACTTGCGCACGTCCTTGTCGGTCTCGCCCTCGAACATGCCGATCTCGTCCTTGTGCAGATAGGCCGCACGGTAGGTCGGAGGCAGGTCGAGGGAGAGCAGCTCGTCGGGTTCGGCACCGGCGATGACGGCCTGGAGCAGATCAGACACGGAGCAGTCCTCTCAAAGGGGTGCGTGTGGTGGGTGTGCTGCAAGGCGGTGCGCGGGTCAGGCGAACGTCTCCCGCAGGGCCTCGACGACCCGGTCGAGGTGCCTGACGAGATAGAAGTGGCCACCGTCGAAGACCCGTAGCTCGAACGTCCCGGTGGTGTACTGCGACCACTGGCCCGCTTCCTCCGGGGTCACCTTCGGGTCCCTGCCGCCGGTCAGGGCGGTCACGGGGGTCCTCAGCGGCGGGCCCGGGCGGTACTGGTAGGTCTCCACCGCCTTGTAGTCGCTGCGCAGCGAGGGCAGCGCCAGCCTGAGCACCTCCTCGTCCGGGACGTCGAGTTCGGTGCCGGCGAGCGCCGTCATGGTCTTGACGAGGGCGTCGTCGCCGAGCAGGTGCACCGACTCCCCGCGCTGGTCGGCGGGGGCGCGACGGCCGGAGACGAACAGCTTCAGCGGCACGGTCCCGCGGTCCTCCAGCCGCCGGGCCACCTCGTAGGCCAGCACGGCCCCGAGGCTGTGCCCGAACAGGGCCAGTGGGCGGTCGGCCCAGGGAAGCAGTTCGACGGCGACCAGGTCGGCCAAGGTGTCCATGTCGTCGACGCAGGCCTCGCCGCGCCGGTCCTGCCTCCCGGGATACTGGACGGCGAGCACGTCCGCCTCCGGCGCGAGCGCCCGCGAGGCCGGGAAGAAGAAGCTCGCGGAGCCTCCGGCATGGGGCAGCATGACCAGTCGTTTCCCGGCCGCGGGGGCGGGATGGAAGCGCCGTATCCAGGGACTCGTGGGTGCGTGGGAGGGCATGTACGGCCTTTCTCGCGAGGGCGGTGCGAGGGGCTGCGGGGTCATGGGGCCGTGACGGGCCCGAAGTATCCGGCCCGGGTGAAGAACGCGACGTGTTTACGGAAGAGTTCACGGTCCGCGGGTGGGCAGGTGATGCCGCTCCCGTCCAGTGCCGCCGCTGTCTCGCTGTCGTCGACAGGCGGGTAGAAGGCGTCGGGGTGGGCGGCCATGACCTCGAAGGCGTCGAGCAGCGGCAGCAGCGCGTTGTCCGGGTCGGCGGTCACCAGGTCGCGCCACGTGTCCCAGTCCCGGTCGGGCAGCGCGTATCCGGTCTCCCGCAGCTCCTGGATCATCTCGCCGAGGGTCAGGCCGTCGTGGCTGCACACGTGGAAGGTGCGTCCGCTGCTGTCGTCCTGCCGGGAGATGTGCAGAATCGCGGCGCTGGTGTAGCTCACCGGCATCAGACGGAAGGTCACCGGGATGTCGCCGGGCACGGCTTGGGCCTGGAGCATGCCCTTCAGGCTGAGCCAGACGAAGTCGCGGGCCTGGCAGGCACCTGTCTCCTCGTCACCCGCGATCAGGTCGACGCGGTAGACCGACACGGGCAGGCCGCGCTCGCGGGCGAGCCCGATGATCTGCTCGGACACCCACTTGCTCTGGGTGTAGCCGGTGGGCAGAGTGTCGCCCGGACCGGTCGGGTCCGTGGTCCGCAGCGGGACCCCGCCGGTGTCCCGACCGACGTAGACGCCCAGGGTGGACACGTAGTGGACGGGGACCGTGCGGTGCCGGGCGGCCAGGCGCAGGATCTCCTCGGTGCCGCCGACGTTGGCGGCGCGCACGGTGGCGTACGGCCGTACCCAGTTGACGGCGGCGCCCGCGTGGTACACCGCGTCGACGCTGCGGGCCAGGGCGTCGAACCGATCGGGGGTCAGGCCGAGTGCCGGCTCGGCGAGGTCGCCGACGACGACCGAGAGGCGGTCGTCGTCGACGGTGTCGCGGATGCCGTACCAGTCCATGTTGGCCCGCAGCCTGGCCCGCGCGTCGGCCTCGTCGCGCCCGCGAACCAGGCAGTGCACCCGGGCGGACGTCGTGCGCATGAGGTCGCGCAGCAGGTAGGCGCCGAGGAATCCGGTGGCGCCGGTCAGCAGTACCTCGCGCGGGTCGGGGGCGACACGGCTCACCTCGGCGGCGGGCCGGATGTCGTCGGCCAGGTGGATCTCCGCCGCGAAGTCCACGGCGATCCGGTCCACGGGGCTGCCCTGCCGCCTGCCGTGCACCTCGGTGAGCAGGAAGGCCGCGAGTTCGGTGAGGGTGGGGTGGTCGAAGACCAGGGTGGTGGGCAGGCGCAGGCCGGTGAGGGAGCCGAGGCGGTTGCGGAACTCCACGCCCGTCAGGGAGTCGAACCCGAGGTCGGAGAAGCGCTGGCCCAGGTCGAGGCCGGCCGGGTCCGCGTGTCCCAGGACAGCCCCGGCCTCGGCCCGCACGATGTCCAGCACGCGCGCGTGCTGCTCCTCCTCCGGCAGTCCGGCCAGGCCCGCGGTGAAGGAATCCGCATCGGCGCCGGAGTTGCGGGCGGCGGGCCGGACGGGCCTGCGCAGCAGCGAGCGCATCACCGGCGGTGTCAGGCGCGCCTGTTCGCGCAGGGTGGTCAGGTCGAGGGGGGCGGCGACCACGCCGGCCCGGCCCGTGGCGAGCGCTGCGTCCAGCATCGCGGGCCCGTCGTCGGAGGCGATGGGCGGATAGCCCGCGCGCGCGATGCGCTCCAGGTCGGCCGAGGTCAGCTCGCCTCCGCTGCCGGCACGGTCCCACAGGCCCCAGGCGACCGACGTGGCGGGCAGCCCGAGGCCTGCCCGGTACTCCGCAAGACCGTCCAGGAAGGTGTTCGCGGCGGCGTAACCGGACTGGCCGGCGCCGCCGATGACTCCGGCGAGCGAGGAGAACAGGACGAACGCCGACACGTCGAGTCCGCGGGTCAGTTCGTGCAGGTTCCAGGCCGCGTCGATCTTCGGCCGCAGCACCGACTCCAGGCGCTCGGGAGTGACGGTGGTGATCAGCCCGTCCCCGAGGATGCCCGCCGCGTGGACGACGCCGGTCAGCGGCCGGTCAGCGGGCACGGTCGCCAGCAACCCGGCCAGCGCGGAGCGGTCGGCGACGTCACAGGCGGCCACGGTGACCCGGGCGCCGAGTGCGGAAAGCTCGGCCACCAGAGCCTCGGTGCCCGGGGAGTCAGGCCCGCGGCGACTGGTGAGCAGCAGGTCCCTCATGCCGTGCCGGATCACCAGGTGCCGTGCGAACAGCGCGCCGAGGGCACCGGTACCGCCGGTGATGAGGACGGTGCCACCGGGGTGCCAGTGACCGGAGGGGGGTGACGGGGGCACGGCGAGGGTGCCCCGGGTGCCGTCGGCATCGGCCCGGGTGCTGTCGGAGGCCGCACGAGCACGGTCGAGCGCCGCCGGAGAACCGTTCGACGCCGCACGGGCACCGTCGGCCACCGCCGGAGAACCGTCGGCTGCCGGACGCACCCCCGTCAGGGTGGTCGAAGGGCCGGTCGGCAGCCTGCGCAGGCGTGGCAGCAGCACCTGGGCCGAGCGGACGGCGGCCTGGGGCTCGGCGGAGCGCACCAGGGCGGAGAGTTTCGCCGAGGGTGTCTCCTCGTCCAGGTCCACCAGGACGAAGCGGCCGGGGTTCTCGGACTGGGCCGAGCGGATCTGGCCCCAAACGGCCGTGGCCGCGGGGTCGGTCACCGGGCGGCCGTCGGCGGCAACCGCACCGCGGGTGACCAGGACCAGCGGTATGTCCGCCAGCCGCTGGTCGGCGAGCCAGTCCTGGACCAGGGCCAGCACCCGCCGTGTGTACCGGTGGGCGGCAGTGACGGGGTCGGCGCCGGGCGCGGAGGCGTCCGGGGCGTCGTGGGAGGCCGCGCCGGCGTCGATCTCGTAGCGCACCGCGTCCACCGGCGTGCCCGCCTCGACCGCTTTGGCCAGGTCGGTCGGGTCGGCGTAGTCGGTCGCACCCAGGGTCGCCCAGCGGACGGGGGTGAGCGGGTCGTCGAGGGTGACCGGGGTCCACTCGGTGTGGAAGAGGGCGTCGTGGGTCCGGGTGCGGGCGCGCGCGACGGTGTCGGCGGTGACGTCCGTGAGGGCGAGGGTGCGGATCGTCGCGACCGGCTGCCCGGTGCGGTCCGCCAGCAGCACCGACAGTTCGCCGTCGGCCGACGTGACGATCCGGGCGCGTACGGCAGTGGCGCCCGTCGCGTGCAGCTGGACGCCACGCCAGCGGGTCGCCAGCCGGGCTCCGTGCCCGGGGTCGGCCAGCAGCGCCGCCTGCACGGCTCCGTCCAACAGCGCGGGGTGCAGTCCGAAGCGGGCGGCGTCGCTCGCTGCCGGTGCGTCCAGCGCCACCTCGGCGTACCCCTCGCCCGCCGACTGCGCCGTCCACAGCCCGGTCAGCCCGCGCAGTCGCGGCCCGTACGCCACACCGGCCCCGGCCAGCGTCTCGTACGCCGCGTCCGGGTCCACCGGTGCCGCGTCCGCCGGCGGCCACGGCAGGAGCGGGTCGGCCGGTGCGGGTCCGCGCAGGCTGAGCGTGCCGACGGCGTACTCGGTCCACTCGACGTCGCCTGCTTCGGGCCGGGCGTGCACGGCGAAGCTTCGTCGCTGCTCGTCCGCCGGGCCCACCTTGACCTGGACCTGGACGGCGCCTTCGGCCGGAAACGCCAGTGGGGCAGAGATGTTCAGCTCGTCCACGGCGGTGCAGCCGACGTCGTCCGCGGCCCGCAGCGCCAGCTCGACCAGCACCGCCGACGGCAGGACCGTGGAGCCCGCGACGGTGTGGTCCGCCAGCCACGGATGGGTGCGGGGCGAAAGGCGGCCGGTGAACAGCGTCTCGTCGGACCCGGCCACGGCTACCGAGGCACCCAGCAGCGGATGCCCCGTCGTCGCCATGCCCAGACCCGCGGCGTCCTGCGCACGGGTTCCGGAGGAGAACCAGAAGCGCTCGTGCTGGAAGGCGTATGTCGGCAACGGCACGCGCCGCGCCCCGGAACCGGCGAAGACGGCGTCCCAGTCGATCCGCACGCCCCGTACCTGGAGTGCGGCGAGGGAGGCCAGGAAGCGGTCCGCCCCGCCTTCGTCACGGCGCAGGGTCCCGGTGACGGCGGCGGTGTCGCCGAGGTTCTCCTGGAGCGAGGAGGTGAGCACCGGGTGGGCGCTGACCTCGACGAAGACACCGTGGTCCTGGGCCGCCAGGGCCTGTACGGACCGCGCGAACTCCACCGGCCTGCGCATGTTGGCGTACCAGTACCCGGCGTCGAGACGGGAGGTGTCCACCCAGTCACCGGTCACCGTCGAGAAGAACGGCACCGAACCCGTCCGCGGCCGCACCGGCGCCAGCGCCGCCAGCAGTTCCTCCCGGACGCGTTCGACCTGCGGCGAGTGGGAGGCGAAGTCGGTCGGGAAGCGCTTCGTCCGCGC
The DNA here is from genome assembly GCF_040296885.1 of Streptomyces sp. NPDC001980. Lineage (NCBI taxonomy): Bacteria > Bacillati > Actinomycetota > Actinomycetes > Kitasatosporales > Streptomycetaceae > Streptomyces > Streptomyces sp. NPDC001980. Next base: position 8,736 of record NZ_JBEOYD010000088.1, read on the forward strand.
GCCGTCGGCGGCGCACTCCGCGATGAACTCGCCCAGGGCGTCCCGCTCCCCGGCGACCAGGACCGAGGTCGGACCGTTCTCCACGGCGACCGAGAGCCGCCCCTCCCACTTCTCCAGCCGTGCCTCGACCTCGGCGCGCGGCATCCCGACCGCGCCCATGCCGCCGGTGCCCTGAAGGGCCAGGGCGATCCTGCTGCGCAGGCTGATCACGCGCGCCGCGTCCGGCAGGCTCAGCCCCCCGGCGACGCAGGCCGCGGCGATCTCGCCCTGGGAGTGCCCGATGACGGCCGCGGGCTCAAGGCCGTACGAACGCCACAGGGCCGCCAGGGAAACGTGCACGGCGAACAGGGCGGGCTGGACGACGTCCAGCCGGTCGAGGTCGGGCGCGCCCTCGGCGCCGCGCAGCACGTCCTCCAACGACCAGTCCACGAACGGTTCCAGGGCCTGCGCGCAGTCCGCGATGCGGGCCGCGAAGACCTCCGACGTCTCCATCAGCTCGGTCGCCATCCCGGCCCACTGGCTGCCCTGGCCCGGGAAGACGAACACGGTCCTGCCGACTTCGCCGGCGGCGCCCTGGACGACGTTCCCAGCGGACTGGCCGGCGGCCACGGCGTCCAGTCCGGCGAGCACGTCCTCGCGCTCCCGGCCTACGACCACGACACGCTGCTCCAGGGCGGCGCGGGTGGTGGCCAACGAGTGGGACAGGTCGAGCAGTCGGGGTCCGGGGTCGTCGTCGAGCGTGGCGCCGCGCAGGTGCGCGGCGAGGCGGGCCGCCTGCGCCTGCAGCGCCTGCGGGGAGCGGGCCGACACGGCGAAGGGCAGGGCAGCGGTCGGCTCACGCGTGGGTTCCGCTTCCGGTAAGAGGGCCCGCGCGGGATCCCGTGAGCCGTCCTCCCGCGGATCCTGTACGGCGTCCTGTGCCGGCGCCTGTTCCAGGATCACGTGGGCGTTGGTGCCGCTCGCTCCGAAGGCGGACACCGCCCCGCGGCGCGGTGCCCCGGTCCGCGGCCACGGCCGCGTCTCGGTGAGCAGCTCGACCTCGCCCGCCGACCAGTCCACGAACGGTGTGGGCTCGTCGAGGTGCAACGTGCTGGGCAGGACCCCGTGCCGGAGTGCCTGGACCATCTTCACCAGCCCGCCGACTCCCGAAGCGGACTGCGCATGACCGATGTTGGACTTCAGTGAGCCGACGAGAAGAGGCCGCCCTTCCGGCCGCGCCTGCCCGTAGGTGGCGAGCAGTGCCTGCGCCTCGATGGGGTCGCCCAGCCGCGTACCCGTGCCGTGTGCCTCGACGGCGTCGACCTCCGCCGGGGTGAGCCCCGCGTTGGCCAGCGCCTGCCGTATGACCCGCTCCTGCGACGGCCCGTTCGGGGCCGTCAGGCCGTTGGACGCGCCGTCCTGGTTGACGGCGCTGCCCCGTACGACCGCCAGCACGGCATGCCCGTTGCGCCGCGCGTCGGAAAGCCGCTCCAGGACGAGCAGCCCTGCGCCCTCGGACCAGCCGATGCCGTCGGCGGCGGCGGAGAACGGCTTGCAGCGGCCGTCCGCCGCAAGTCCCCGCTGCCTGGAGCCGTCGATGTAGCCACCGGGATGCGCCGAGATGTACGAAGCTCCCGCCAGGGCGAGGGTGGACTCACCCGAACGCAGCGACTGCGCGGCCAGGTGCAGTGACACCAGCGCGGAGGAACAGGCGGTGTCGACCGACACAGAGGGACCCTCGAGGCCGAGGACGTAGGAGATGCGCCCGGACGCCATGCTGCTGAGCTTGCTGGTCATCTGGTAGCCCTCGAACTCCTCCGGGGCGTCCAGATCCAGATAGCTCTGCTCCACCAGTCCCGCGAACACGCCGGTCCTGCTGCCCTTGAGGGCGAGCGGGTCGATGCCGGCGTGCTCCAGCGCCTCCCACGCGGTCTCCAGCAACACCCGCTGCTGAGGGTCCATCGCGAGAGCCTCGCGCGGTGAGATGCCGAAGAAGGCGGCGTCGAAGCGGGTGGCGGAATCGACGAAGCCGGCCTGCCGGATGTAGATGCTGCCGGGCTTGGCGGGGTCGGGGTCGTAGAGGGCGTCCAGGTCCCAGCCGCGGTCCGTGGGGAAGTCGGAGATCTCGTCGCGTTCCTCGACGGCGAGCTGCCACAGCTCGTCGGGGGACGACGCGCCGGGGAAGCGGCAGGACATGCCGACGATCGCGACGGACTCCTGGCTTCCCGCCTCCAGCTCGGCGACGCGCCTGCGGGTCTTCTCCAGATCGGCGGTGACCCACTTCAGGTACTCGACCAGCTTTTCTTCCTTGGACATGTGCTGCCCGCTCTCCTTGTGGTGAGCCGTCATCGGCCGGACCCGCGGCCCAGCTCGGTGTCGATGAAGTCGAAGATCTCGTCGGCCGACGCGGTGGCGATCCGGCTCGCCGCGTCGTCGGGGCCGCTACCGGTCTGTTCCTCCGCGGCCTCCGCGGCAGCGGGGACAAGCCGGTTCAGGACCGTCTGCAGCCGTGCGCCGATCGTGGTGAGGTCCAGGTCCGCCGTCTCGGGGCGCAGCCCGGCCACGGTCGCCTCCAGCCAGTCCAGCTGGGTGAGCAGGGACGGTCGGGCCGACGTTCCGGCCGGGTCCTGCACCGACGCAGCCTCGCCGAGGAGGTACCGGATCAGCGCGGCGGGCGAGGGATGGTCGAAGACGACGGTGGCGGGCAGCCGCAGCCCGGTGGCCGCGCCGAGCCGGTTGCGCAGGTCCACGGCGGTCATCGAGTCGAACCCCGCCTCCTGGAAGGAGCGTTCGAGTCCGACGGCACCGAGGTCGGTGTGTCCGAGGACGGCGGCCACCTCCTGGCGTACCAGTTCTCGCACCGCCTGGTGGCGTCCGTCCTCGTCCAGTCCGGCCAGCCGCCGCACGAATGCTCCGGCCCCGTCGCCGGTGCCCGGGCCGGCCGTGTCCAGGGCGGGCCGCAGCCGGTCGCGGACCAGACCGCGGAACAGCGGCGGGACGCCCCCTTCCCGGGTGCGCAGCGTGGACGGGCTGAGCCGGGCGGCCATCAGGACGGGAAGGGCGGGCGCCGGGTGGTGAGTCCGGGAGTCGCCGGGTGCCGTGTGTCCGAGTGCCGCGTCGAACGCCGCCGTCACGTGTGCGGACGTCAGCGGCAGGAAGCCGGCCCGGTCCGGCCGGGTCCGCCCCGCACCGGTCTCCTCCCACGGCCCCCAGGCGAGTGACAGGGAGGGCAGCCCGTCGGCCGCGCGCCGCCGGGCGAGGGCGTCGAGGAAGGCATCCGCCGCCGCCCGGTACGAGCGGCCCGGACCGGACACGGTACCGGCCGTGGACGAGAACATGATGAAGGCGGACAGGGCGGCGTCCCGGGTCAGTTCGTGCAGGTGCAATGCCCCGTCCGCGGCCGTCCGCAGGGCGGCGTCCAGGCAGTCGAGGTCCAGGCCCTGGATCGTGCCGCCGTCCGCGAGGCCCGCCGCATGGACGACCGCGGTCAGGGGGTTCTCCTCGGGAACCCTGGACAGGGCCGCGGCGAGCGCGTCCCGGTCGGAGAGATCGCAGGCCTCGAAGGTGACCTCGACATCCAGTTCCTCCCTCAGCTCGGCCGCCAGGTCCGCCACACCGGGCTCGGGACCGCGCCTTGGGCCGACGAGCAGCAGATGCCGTACGCCGTGTCGGGACACCAAGTGCCTTGCGAACAAGGTGCCGAGGTCGCCGCAACCGGTCACGAGGACGGTGCCGTCGGGGTCCGGGGCGGTGGCGGTGGCCGGCTCGGCGGATGCGGTCGGTGCGACGGCCGCGGGGATCCGCGCCAGGCGGGGCACGAGGAGCCGGCCTTCCCGTATCGCTGCCTCGGGCTCGCCGGAGGCGAGCAGGGCAGCGAGGATCAAGGGGTCGACAGCGGCTTCGGCTTCGACGGCGGGGTCGTCGTCCAGCAGCACGATCCGGCCGCCCGCCTCCGACTGCGCCGAGCGCAGCAGGCCCCGTACGGCCGCGGCCGCCAGGTCGGCGGTACCGGCGTGGCGCTCCGTGGCGTCGCCTCCGGCGGCAACGCCCCCGCGGGTCACCACCACCAGCCGGGTGTCGGCGAGGCGCTCGTCGGCAAGCCAGTCGCGCACCAGAGCCAACGCGCGGCGCGTCCCGTCGTGCAGGGCGGCCGAGGTGTCACCGTCCCTTTGGGAGGCCCATGGCACGACGACGGCGTCGACAGGCGAGCCGGACTCGGCGGCCTTGCCGACGGCTGCCAGGTCCTCGTACCCGTCTGCTCCCAGGACCGCCAGGGAGGGGACGTTCGCGGGCCGGGTCTCGTCGGCCTCCGTCCACTCCAGCCGCAGCAGGACGTCGTCCGCGCCGCCCGTCGGGGAGGCGAAGAGGTCCTCCGGTACGTCGCGGTAGGTCAAGGAGTCGACGGTGGCGACCAACCGTCCGCGTTCGTCGGTCAGTCGGAGGGCCACGGTGCGCTCGCCGGTCTCGGTCATGACGGCCCGCACCACGGTGGCGCCCGTGGCGTACAGCCGTACGCCACGCCACTCGGCCGGCACGGTCACACTGCCCGTGTCCGCACCGAAGGCGTGGCCGAGGAGCACGGCGTCCAGCAGTGCCGGGTGCAGCTCGAACCGGTCCGCGTCCCCGGCGAGTTCGGCGGGCAGCCGAACCTCGGTGGCCGTGCCGCCCGCGACGTCGTGCTCCGGCCGGGGCGAGTTGTCCGCGCCGAGTCGTCCCTGCGCGTACACCGCCCACGGCGTCCCGCCGGGCCCGGCCCCGTCGTGTTCCGCCTCGGGGCGGGCGTGCACGGTCAGCGGACGCCCGCCGTCGGCATCCGGCGCTCCCACCCTGACCTGAAGCTGCACGGCTCCTCGCGCGGGCAGCACGAGCGGCGCGGTCAGCGAGAGTTCCTCCAGCACGGAGGCGCCCGCCTCGTCGCCGGCCTTGACGGCCGTCTCGACCAGGGCGGCAGCCGGGAGTACGACGTTGCCGAGCACGGTGTGCTGTTCGAGCCACGGATGCGTACGCACCGACACGCGGCTGGTGAACACGAGATCGTCGCCGCCCGCGAGCGGGAACGCCGTGCCCAGCAGCGGATGACCGGTGGGGCTCAGCCCCGGCCCGGTGGCGGTGGCGGTGGCGGTGGCGTCGAGCCAGTAGCGGTCGCGGCGGAAGGCGTAGGCCGGCAGGTCGACGCGGCGCGCGCCGGTCCCGTCGTAGAACGCCTGCCAGTCGACCGGCACCCCGCGCGTATGGAGCAGGCCGACCGCATGAAGGAGCGTGCTCGGCTCGGACCGGTCGCGCCGGAGCAGCGGGAGGGCCACGTGCCCCTGGTCGGCAGCGAGGGAGTCCTGAGCCAGCACGGTCAGGACGGCGTCGGGGCCGATCTCGACGAAGGTGGTGACGCCTTCGGCTTCCAGGGCGCCTACCGCGTCCGCGAACCGCACCGGCTCCCGCACATGCCGCACCCAGTACTCACCACCGGCCAACAGACCAGCACCCGCCAGCCCACCCGTCAGCGACGACACCACCGGGATCCGCGGCACCCCGTAATCCAGCCCCGCCACCACCCGGCCGAACTCCTCCAGCATCGGATCCATCAACGGCGAGTGGAACGCATGCGACACCGACAACCGCCGCGTCCGACACCCCCGCCCACGCAACACACCCACCACCTC
>NZ_JBEOYD010000089.1:0-14003 GCF_040296885.1 Streptomyces sp. NPDC001980
TATCGGCCACTTCGACAACGAGATCGACATGGCCGGCCTCGCCAAGGTCCCCGGCATCGTCAAGGACGAGGTCAAGCCGCAGGTCCACACCTGGACCTTCCCCGACGGCAAGGTGCTCATCGTCCTCTCCGAGGGCCGCCTGCTGAACCTGGGCAATGCCACCGGCCATCCCTCGTTCGTGATGTCCAACTCCTTCGCGGACCAGACCCTGGCCCAGATCGAGCTGTTCACCAAGCCGGACGAGTACCCGGTCGGCGTCCACACGCTGCCCAAGCACCTCGACGAGAAGGTCGCCCGCCTGCACCTGGACTCGCTCGGCGTGAAGCTCACGACGCTGCGCCCCGAGCAGGCCGCCTACATCGGCGTGAAGGCCGAGGGTCCGTACAAGCCGGACCACTACCGCTACTGAGCCCCTGCGGAAACCGAAAGCGCCCCACCTCCGGGTGGGGCGCTTTCGGCGTTCTCGGAGAAGATCCGCCACCTCACTCCAGCACCGACTCCAGCGTCTTCCACAGCAGCGCCCAGTTCTCGGTGAAGTACATGTGCCCGCCCGGTATGTCCACGAGGTCGGCCCCCGCGGCGGCACACTCCGCCCAGCGAGCCGCGTCCGCGCGCCCGACCAGGGAGTCCTCGGTGCCCCGCAGCACCGTCACCGGGACCTCCAGGGCCGGGCCGGGGGCGGGGACGTAGCCGTCCTGGATCTCCAGGTCGGCGCGGAGGGCGGGCAGCAGCAACTCGCGCAGTTCCGGTTCGTGCCAGGCGTCGTGGTCGTAGCCGACCAGGTCACGCAGTCGGGCGACGAAGGCCTCGTCGTCCAGGAGAGCGCCGTCCATACGGGGACGCGGCAGTCCCGGCGCCGCGGCGCCGCTGACCACGAGCCGTTCGGGGAGCGGTCCGCCCCTGTCGGACAGCAGCCGGACCGTCTCGTAGGCGAGCAGGGCACCGAAGCTGTGCCCGAAGACGGCGTACGGCTCGGTGCCGGCGAACCGGCGTATCTGGTCGGCGCACACCTGGGCCGCGTCCCGCATGGAGGTGCAGGGGTCTTCGACGAACCGCTCGTCGCGCCCCGGGAGCTGGACCGGGACGACCCGGAACGGCAGGTCGGGGGAGTCCTGCCAGGGCCGGAAGACGCCGGCCCCCGCTCCGGCGTAGGGCAGGCACATCAGGGACAGGGGCATGGTGCTCCTCGTGGGGGACGGAAGAAGTCGCGCGGGTGCGAGGGCCGGGGATCAGTGGTGGGCGGTTCTTCCCCACCGGTTGAGCGCACGGGCCCGGCGGGCTCCCCGGCCGGTGTCGGCCGACGGGACCTCGGCCAGGGTGTCCAGGCGGTCGAGGAAGTCCGCGAGACCGCGCACGGTCGTGTGCCGGAAGAGATCGGCGACATGCAACTTCGGGTAGCGGGGCCGGAGTTGGGCAAGGATGCGCAGGATGCCGGAGGAGGTGCCGCCGAGGGCGAAGAAGGTGGCCGCGGCGTCGGTGACCGGGGCGCCGAGGATCCGCTCCCACACCTCGGTCACGGCCTGTGCGGAACTGCCCGTCGCCGGTGCCGCCGGGTGCGGGGCGGGGGCGAGGTCCGCGGCCCACCCGGTGAGGGCCTGCCGGTCGAGCTTGCCGTTGGGGGAGCGGGGCAACTCCGGCACGGCGAACCAGGCGGTGGGCAGCATGGCCCCGGTCAGCCACCGCGCGGTGTCCCGCCGTAGGCCGGCCGCGGTTTCGGCGGGCAGCGCGCGAGGGCCGACAGGGCCTCCGGCACCTTCGGCCGCCTTGAGGACGACGAAGGCCACCACCCCCGTACGGTCCGGGAGCAGGGCGACGGCGGCGTCCCGCACGCCGGCCGCACGGCGCAGCGTCGCCTCGATCTCGCCGGTCTCGACGCGCTGGCCGAGGATCTTGACCTGCTGGTCGGCGCGGTGCAGGAAGGCCAGGCCGACGCCGGGGGAGAAGGCGACCAGGTCGCCGCTGCGGTAGCCGGTGGAGCCCGTGGACCCCGGCAGTACGGGGAAGCGCTCGGCGGTCAGATCCGGGCGGCGCCAGTAGCCGTCGCCGACACCGGTGCCCGATATCAGCAGTTCGCCGGGGCAGCCGGGCGGCAGGTCGCGCCCGTGCGGGTCGACGACGCGGCAGCACACGCCCGGCAGCGGCAGGCCGATGTGGACGGGCGTGTCCGGCACGACCCGCCACAGCGTCGTGTAGACGGTCGCCTCGGTCGGTCCGTAGCCGTTGAGGACCGGGCCGGGGACGAGGCCGGCCAGGTCGGCCGCGAGGTCCGGGTCCAAGGGCTCGCCGCCGACCAGCAACGCCCCGAGGCGGGAGAGGAAGCGGCGGCCCTGCGGGGACGCGGTGTGGAGGCGGGCGGCCGACGGGGTGCACTGGTAGAACGCGCCGGCCGGGTCCGGGAGGTCCTGGACCACGGTGCGGTGGCTGGTCAGGTGAAGGGTGCGACCGCAGGTCAGGGGCCACACCAGCTCGATGAGGCTGATGTCGAACGCGTACCCGGTGCCGGCCAGGACGACGGACGGTCCACCGGCGAACCGCGCGTCGAACGCGGCGAAGAGGGCGCACAGGCTGTCGTGGCGGACCACGGCACCCTTCGGGCGGCCGGTCGACCCCGAGGTGTACATGATGTACGCGGGTGCGTCGGGCGCGGTCCGCGGCCAGGCGGCGGGCGTCGCCGCACGGGCGTCGGGTGCCACGGTGGGGATGCCGGGCAGCAGCGGGGCGGTGGCGATGAGCGCGGCGGGGTCCGCGTCCTGAAGGACGTAGCGCAGCCGCTCGGCGGGGTGGTCCGGGTCGAGCGGGACGTAGGCGGCGCCCGCCCACCAGGCCGCCAGGATCGCGGTCACCAGGTCGGGGGAGCGGTCGAGGTGGATCCCGACGCGGTCGCCGGGCCGGACGCCGGCCTCGATGAGCGCGGCGGCGAGGCCCTGGGCGCGGGCGGTCACCTCGGCATGGTCCAGTTCCCGTTCGGCGGTGCGCACGGCGACGGCGGACGGGCAGGCGGCAGCGCGGGCCTCGACCAGGCGGTGCACCGGTGTCCCGGCGGCGGCCGGGACGGCGGCGGACAGGCCGGCCAACTCGGCGCGTTCCGCGGGCGTGAGGAGGTCGTGCTCGGTCAGCGGCCGGGGCTCGTCGGCGGCGAGCGCGGCGAGGGCGGCGACGAGATGCGAGAGGAGACGCTCGGCCGCACGGGCGTCGAGCGCGCGCTCGGGGTGGGCGACGACGAGGTGCTGTGCCCCGTCGGGGGCGTGCAGCAGGGTGACGCTCAGGTCGTACTCGACCTTGTCCGACACCGGCTGCTCCAGCAGCCAGCGCAGCCCGCTCGCGTCCACCACCTCGGTGGCCGACTCACCCTGAGTGCAGATCAGTTGGGTGAACGGCTTGAGGTCGGGGTGCCGTGGGGCTCCGGTCGCCGCCAGGATGTCCTCGATGGGCAGCTCGGCGTGGTCGACGGCGTCACAGAGCGCGTCCAGGGTGCGCTCGAGAAGGTCCTCGGTGGTGGCGCCGACGAGGTCGACGCGGACCGGGACGGTGTTCTGCAGACACCCGACCACCGAGACGCCCTGCGCGTCCCGATGCACGCCGCTGACCGTGGCGATCACCACGTCATCGGTACTGCCGTACCAGCCGGCGACCCAGGCGAAGGCACTCATGACCTGGGTGAACGGGCTGGCGCCGGTCAGCGCCGCGCGGCGCCGCATCCGGTCGGTGAGGTCGTCGGGCAGCCGGGTCGTGACCTCGGCGCGGTCGCGGTCGGCCCCCGGCGTGAGCTGCGGCAGGGTGCAGTTCTCGGGCGCGTCCTTGAGCGTCGTGGTCCAGAAGTCCCGCAGTGTCGCGCGGTGTTGCCCGGACACGTCGAGGGAGGGCGGCTGCGCGGCGGCCAGGTGCTCGGAGCCGAGGCCGTGGGCGGTGGTCAGCGAGGTGAGCAGGGCCGCGGCGGAACCGTCGTCGAAAACGCCGTGATGGACGGCGAAGAGCAGGTGCGCGCGATCGCCGCGGTGCAGGAGCACGATCCGGCACAGCGGCGCCCCGGCGTGGTCGAACGGGGCGCCCAAGGCGGCCTGGTGCTCGGCCAGGACCAGGTCGGCCGCGGTGTCGTCGGCCGGCAACGGCCGGATGTCGAACGGCACGTCGGCCACCGGATGGACGCGCTGCACCAGACCGTCGGCAGTCATGTGCAGGGAGACGCGCAGCGCGGGCTGGGCGAGGAGCACGGCGCGGACGGTGCCCACCAGCCCGGCGGCGTCCACCGTGCCGGACACCGTCAGGCGGTGCACGATCGCCGGCCGGGGCTGTTGCATGTCCAGCACGAAGAAGCGGAGCTGCCCGGGAGTCGCGGGATTCTGCATGCGGCGTCCTGTCCTCTGCGGTGCGGAGACCTTGAATTCCAATTGTGCAGCAGGTGGTACCAGAAATGGATGGTCCGATGCGCGCGGGCCGGGAATTATCCGGGATATGACATTGATTGACCTGCGTCTGACGATTTCCCCGTTGCTCTCGACGGAGAATCTGAAGAGCCTGTATCCGGTGTGCTGAAACCAAGGTCCGCGCCGATCTACGGGGGTTGTCCGATGTCCCTTGAAGAAATGTCCGATATTGCTTCCGATGGTGGTTCGAATGGGCACTTCCAAATGAATCACCAGGAAATATGGAAGGATTTTCTGGGAGCTGACGCCGATGTACACGCGAGCTTTATCGCCAATGGCGGGGATTCTCTCAAGGCGGTACTCCTCGCGGACCGGCTGTCCGCGCTGACCGGCCGCGAGATCGAGTACCTGGACGTTCTGGACGCGCCGAACGCCGCTGCCCTCGCACGGTCCCTCGGCACCGACAAGTCGTGACCGCCGCCGTGCCGCTGCCTCTCACCCCGGGGCAGGTCGACCTGTACCTGGCCGACCGCGCCGCGCCGACCGCGGCCACCTATGTCTGCGCGCTCTTCCTGCGCGTCGAGGGGCCGCTCGACGCGGACGTGCTGCGCGCCCGGTTCGACGCCCTGCTCGCCGCCCACCCGGTGCTCGACTGCCGGGTGGCCGACGGCGAGCGGGGCCCGGTCCTGGTGCCGGCCCGCCGTTCCGCCCGCCTCTTCGTCACCGACGGCCCCTACGATCCCGACGGGCCGCTGGCCCGGGCCCGGCTGCGCCGCGAGGCCGCCCGCCCCTTCGACCTCGACGACGGCCCCCTGGCGCGGGTCGTTCTCGTACGGCACACCCCCTACACCGCCCACCTGTGCCTGACGGCCCATCACCTCGTGGTGGACGAGACCTCGATGGCGGTCATCGCCCAGTGGCTGCTCGGTGACCGCCCCGCTCCGCCCGAGCAGTCCTTCGCCGCATGGGCGCAGACCCAGCAGGAGCTGCCCGCGGCCCGCCGCGAGCGCGCCGCCGAACTCGCCGACGACCTCGCCACCGGAGTCCGCCTCGCCATGGACTGGGCACGCACGGAGGAGAGTTCGGCCGACGCGTCGAACACGCAGGCCGTGCAGCTGCGGATCAGCGACGCGGTGTGGGACGCGGCAGGCGCACTCGCCACCCGTCTCGGCGTCACCCGCCTGTCGCTGACGCTGGCCGCCGCCGGACTGGTCCTGAGCCGCAACAGCGGCGCCGCACGGCCCGTGCTCGGCACCGTCGTCTCCCGCCGCGCCCCCCGACACGCCACCGCCGTCGGCTACTTCAACGCCACCGTGCCGGTCCCCGTCGACACCGCGGACGCGGAGCGGAGCGAACCCCTGAGCGTCGCCGACTACGTGCGCCGCACCCACCGGCGGGCCATGACCGCCTACCGGGACGCCGATCTGCCGCTCTCCACCGTCCTGCCCGCGACCGAGCGCACCGGGTTCAGCCTGGTCGTCGTCGCGTGCCGCACCCTGTCACCGCTCGACGGCGGGGCGGGCACCGGTGTGCGCGCGAGGCCGCTGCCCGACCCCGGTTTCGGGCCGGCCCAGTTCCCCCTCACCCTCTATCTGCGCGAGGACCTCGGCGGCGACCGGCGCGGCCTGCTCCGGTACCGCGCGGCCGAGGTGGACACCGCCGCGGCCGAACGCTTCTGCCGCCAACTGGAGGCCACCTTCCGCGCCATGGCCGATTCCCCCGACGCCCCCGTGCACCGCCTGTCCACCCTCCCTGGCCTGCCTGGCCTCCCCTCCGCGGACAGTGCGGCGCCCGTCGCCCCCGCCCCGGCGTCCGCCGGGAGCGACCTCGCGGCGCTGTTCGCCGCCCAGGCCGCCCGACGGCCGGACCGCACGGCCGTCAGCTGCGGCCCCGAGCAGCGACTGTCGTACCGCCAACTCGACGATCGGGCAACGGCCTTGGCCCGCTCCCTGGCCGAGTCCGGGGTCCGCGCCGGGGACCGGGTCGGCGTCAGCCTGCACCGCGGCGTCGACCTCGTCGTCGCGCTGCTCGCCGTCCTCAAGGCCGGCGCGGCCTACGTACCGCTCAACCCGGACTATCCGGCCGAACGGCTCGCCTTCATCGCCGAGGACACCCAGATCGCCGCCGTTGTGACCGACGGGGCACCCACTCCGCTCCCGGACCGCCTGACGCTTCTCCCCGTCGACGCCGTTCCCCGCAACGCCGACACCCCGCTGCCGGCGCCGGACCCGGAGCGGGTGGCGTACGTCATCCACACCTCGGGCTCCACCGGCACCCCCAAGGGCGTGTTGGTGCGGCACCGCAACGTCGCCGCACTGCTCGCCGCCACCGCGGGCCCCGACGGCTTCGGTCTCGGGGAGGACGACGTCTGGTCGCTCTTCCACTCCTTCGCATTCGACTTCTCCGTCTGGGAGATCTGGGGCTGCCTGCTGACCGGCGGCCACCTCGTCGTCGTATCCCACGAGACGGCCCGCGACCCGGAGTCGTTCCACGCGCTGCTGGCCGCCGAGGGCGTCACCGTCCTCAACCAGACGCCCTCCGCCTTCGCGCAGTTGCTCGCCGCCGACTCGGCCGCGCCGCGGCCGCTCGCCCTGCGCCTGCTGATCTTCGGCGGCGAGCCGCTCGACGCGCGGATGCTGCTGCCCTGGCTGGACCGCTACCCGGAGCGGGTGTGCCGGGTCGTCAACATGTACGGCATCACCGAGACCACGGTGCACTGCACCTGGCGCGATCTGTCCCGCGCGGACGCCCTCGCCGGCACCCGTTCGGTCGGGCGGGCCCTGCCGGGCTGGCGCCTGTACGTCCTGGACGAGGCGGGCCGCCCGGTGGCGCCCGGAGTGCCGGGCGAGATCCATGTGGCCGGCGCCGGTGTCACCGCCGGATACCTCGACCGCCCCGAGCTGACCGCCGAGCGCTTCCTGCCCGGCTCCGCCGTGGGCGTCGACGAAGAGGTCCTGTACCGCTCCGGCGACCGCGGCCGGCTGCTGCCCGACGGACAGATCGAGCACCTCGGCCGCCTCGACGACCAGGTCAAGATCCGCGGCCACCGCATCGAACTCGGCGAGATCAGCGGCGCGTTGCTCGCCAACCCGGCGGTGAGCGGCGCCGCCGCCGTGGTCCGCGACGCGCACGACGCGGCCACCGCCCGGATCGACGCCTACCTGGTCCCCGCCGGCAGCGACGTGGACCTGCCGGAGCTGCGCCGATGGCTCGCCGAGCGGCTGCCCGACCACATGGTGCCCGCCACCCTCACGCCGGTCCCGGCGCTGCCGCTGACGGTCAACGGCAAGCTCGACGCGGCACGCCTGCCCGGACCCGCGGGGCCCCGCGGGTCCGGCACGCCGCCCGAGCACGGCGCGGCCTCCGCACGGCCCGCCGACGACGCGGGCGAGCCGGATCCGCCCGAGCGCATCGCCGAGCTGTGGCAGCAGCTGCTCGGAGTCCCGGTCGGCCGGGACGACAACTTCTTCGAGCTGGGCGGCAATTCGCTGCTCGCGGTACGGCTGAACGCCCTCCAGCGCTCCAACGGCTTCCCCGGCTCCCAGCTCAAGCACATTTTCCGCAACCCGACCCCACGCCGCCTCGCGGCCGTCATCACCCAGCCGGTCGGCCGACCTGCCCCCCAGGAGGAAGCGTGAGCGAGTCCCCCGACCACGACACCCCCCGCCCCTACGAGGATTCCGGTATCCCGGAGGCGGTCGCCGTCATCGGCCTGGCCCTGCGGGTGACGGGCAGCTCCGACCCCGCGGCGTTCTGGGACGGCGTCGCCGGCGGCGTCGTGGCCCTGCCCGGACGCGGCCCCGGCGGGCACCTGCGGGCCGGCCAGATCGACCGGTTCGACCGGTTCGACGCCGGCCTCTTCGGCCTGCTGCCCGCCGAGGCCGCCGCGATCGACCCCCAGCACCGCGTCCTGACCGAACTGACCTGGGCGGCCCTGGAGGACGCCGGGGTCGATACCGCGCGCGCCACCGACCGCGTCGGCGTCTTCGTCGGCTGCGGCAGCGAGACGTACTACCGCGATCACGTCCTGAAGGACGAGAAGACGGTGCGGGCCCTCGGGGCCGAGCAGCTCGCCCTCGGCAATTCGCGGGACTTCCTCGCCACCGGCCTCGCCTACCGCCTCGGACTCACCGGCCCCGCCGTCACCGTGCAGACCGCCTGCTCCACCTCGCTGGTCGCCGTGCACCAGGCCATCCGCAGCCTGCTCACCTACGAGTGCGACATCGCCATCGCCGGCGGCGCCACGGTCCACCCCGCGCCGGAGCCCACCTACGAGTTCGTCGAGGGCGGCATCACCTCCGCCGACGGCCGCTGCCGGGCCTTCACCCGCGGCGCGGCCGGCACCGTGCCCGCCAGCGGAGCGGGCGTCGTCGTCCTGCGCCGCGCGAGTGATCTGCCCGGCACCGGCGAACGGGCCCGCGCCCACCTCCTGGGCAGCGCCGTCAACAACGACGGCGCCGCCCGCATGAGCCTGACCGCACCCAGCCCGCAGGGCCAGGCCGACGTACTGCGCGAGGCGCTCGCCGTCGCCGGGCTCGAACCCGGCGACATCGCCTACGTCGAGACGCACGGCACCGGCACCGCCCTCGGCGACCAGGTGGAACTCGCCGCGCTCGCCGAGGTCTACGGCCGGCGCGGCGGGCGCCCGCTGGCCCTGGGCTCGGTCAAGCCGAACATCGGCCACTGCGACACTGCCGCCGGCGTCGTCGGCCTCGCCAAGGCGGTCCTGGCGGTGGAGGCGGGCGTCCTGCCGCCGACCCCGTCCCAGCCCGGCGACGGCCCCGACGCCGACCTCGGTGACCCGGACTTCACCGTGCCGCGGCAGGCCCGGCCCTGGCCCGAGGGCCCTCGCATCGCCGCCGTCAGCTCCTTCGGGCTCGGCGGCACCAACTGTCACCTGCTGCTCACCGCCACGCCCGAAGCGGACGGTGCGTCAGGCCGGGAGTCGCCGTCGCACCCGGTCGACAGCGCCGCGGACCTGAACCCGGCGCCGCACACCGTCGTGCTCTCCGCCGCGACCCCGAAGTCCCTGCGCGCCAAGGCCGCCGACCTCGCCGCCTGGTGCACCGGACCCGGCACCGACGTACCGGCCGGGACACTGGCCGGCGCCCTGTGGCACCGGCGCCGGGCCCTCCCGGAACGCTGGGCGATCGCCCTGCCCGCCGATCCCGCTGCCGCCCGCGAGCGGCTACTCGCGGGCCTGACGGCGCTCGCCGCCGACGGCGGCAGCCGCCAGGCCGTCGCCCAGCCGCTGCTCGCCGCCGTCCTGCCGGGCCAGGGCGTCGACCTGGCCGCCGCGGGCGCGGGACTCGCCGCCGCCGACGACCGCTTCGCCGCCGACCTCGCCGAACTGGCCGCCGCGGTCCGCGCAGCGGGCGGACCCGACCTCGCCGACGCCCCCGGCTGGGCCACCGACGACGTACGCCTGCTCGACACCGCGGTCGTCCAGCCCCTGCTCTTCGTCCTCGGCCTGGCCGGTCTGCGCCATGCCGCCCGGCACGGCCTCGTCCCCGGGCTGCTGCTCGGGCACAGCGTCGGCGAACTGACCGCCGCGACGCACGCCGGCGTGTTCACCCTCGCCGAGGGGGCCGCCGCGATCGTGCGCCGCGGCCGTCTGATGGGCGCCGCACCACCCGGCGCCATGACCGCCGTACGCGCCGACGAGCAGACCGCCGTACACCTCGCCAAGGGGCTGGAGGTCGACGTCTGCGTCCTCAACGGGCCCGCCAACACGGTGTGCGGAGGCGCCGTCGACGCCGTCGCCGCGTTCGAGGAACGCTGCCGCCAGGCCGGCGTACGCACCACGCGGCTGCCGGCGAGCCGCGCCTTCCACTCCCGGTCGATGGCCCGAGCCGCGTCCGAGTTCGAGGAGTTCGTGGCCACGTTGACGCTCCGCGCACCGGGCGTGCCGATCATCTCCGGCCTCACCGGCGCGCCGCTCACCGACGCCCAGGCGGTCGACCCGGCTTACTGGGGAAGCCAGTTGCGCAGCACCGTCCGGTTCGCCGACGCCGTGACCACACTGCTCGACGCGGCCCCGGACACCGTCCTCGGCCTGCACCGGGCCCGCGCCGGCACCGCCGAGATCCGCCGCGCCTCCCGCGCCGCGGACCAGGGCGTCCTCGTCGTCGACGCGTCCGGCGGACCGGCCGCGGACGAGAACGCCCGGTGGCGCGAAGCCCTTGCCGCGCTGTGGACCGCGGGCCACGTCCTCACCGACCCGCCGCCGCCCACGGACGCCCTCCCCCTGCCCGCCTACCCGTTCGCCGACGACCGTCACTGGGTCGACGCCCCCGGATCGCCCGAGCCGAACCCGGCCCCGGGCGCACCGGCCGTCCCGCAGGACGCGGAGCCGACCACCACCGAGGAGATCCGCGCCATCTGGCAGGACGCCTTCGGCGTGCGCGACCTGCGCCCCGACGACAACTTCTTCGACCTCGGCGGCACCTCTCTGCACGCCGCCAACCTGGTCAGCGTCGTCAACGACGCCCTGCTGGTGGAGATCCGGCTGCAGGACCTGTACGAGCAGTCCTCCCTCGCCGGGTTCACCGCCCGCGTCGAGGAACTGGTCGCCCAGCGCGACGACGAAGCGCTGCTGCGGCTGCTGGAGGAGATCGAGCGCGAGGACGGAACCAGCGACCGTGAGTGACCTCACCAAGCGCCTCGACGCGCTCACCCCGGAACAACGGCGTCGGCTCGGCGCGGGCCTGCGGGCCCGCCGCACCGCAGCCCTCACGACCCCGCCGAGGCCGCCCGAGATCCCCGAACGGCTGCGCCGCAGCCTCTACTTCTTCGCCAGCACCGACCACGCCGACGCCGCCGCGTACTACGCCTTCGTGCTCCAGGCAGCGGCCGCTGCGGACGCCGCCGCACAGCACGCGGTGTGGCTGCCGGAACGGCACTTCGTCGACTTCGGCGGGTTCTCGCCCAACCCCGCGGTGCTCGCCGCCGCCGTCGCCGCCACCACCCGCAACCTGCGCATCCGCGCCGGCAGCGTCGCCGCCCCGCTCCACCATGCGGCCCGTATCGCCGAGGACTGGGCCGTCGTCGACGGCCTCTGCGGCGGCCGCGCCGGCATCTCCTTCGCCAGCGGCTGGCACCCGGACGACTTCGCTCTGGCCCGCGAGGACTACGCCGAGCGCCGCGCGACCACGGCCCGCACCATCGAGGAGGTCCGCGCGCTGTGGCGGGGCGCGTCCCTTCCGTTCGCCTCCACCGCCGGCAGCACCACCGAGGTCGCCACCCGGCCCCGGCCCGTCCAGCCGGAGCTGCCGGTGTGGCTCACCGCGACCGGCACCCCGCAGACCTTCCTGGATGCCGCCCGCGCCGGCTACGGCGTGATGACCGCCCTGCTCGGCCAGACCCTGCCCGCCCTGCGCGAGAACATCGCCCGCTACCGCCGGGCCTGGCAGGACGCCGGCCACCCCGGAACGGGAGACGTCGTCGTCATGGCCCACGCCTACGTCAGCGACCGCCCCGACCTGGAGGAGCACCTCCGTCCCGCCATGCACGCCTACCTGAGGTCCTTCCGCAACCAGACGTCCGGCACCGACGAGGAGGTGCTCCTGGAGAGCGCCTACCTGGATTTCCTCACCGGGCCCTCCCTGCTCGGCACACCGGCCAAGGCCCGCGCGGTCCTCGCCGAGCTGGCGGCGGCCGGCGCCGACGAGGTGGGCTGTCTGATCGACTTCGGGCTGCCCGCCGCGGACGTCCTGCAGGCCCTGCCCGCCCTGCTGCACATCACCGCCCCGGCCGAGGAGACCACCGCCCCGGCCCTGGAGACCCGCGCATGAGCGCCCCCGCGAACCAGGGCCTGGCCGCCCGCCTCGCCCGCCTCAGCCCCCGGCAGCGGGCCGCACTGGCCGGCCGTCTCGCCGCCGCCGACGGCCCGGCGCTGCGCCCCCGGCCCGGCCCCCGCGACCGTTTCCCGCTCGGCATGGACCAGGAACGCCTCTGGGTCCTCGACCAGCTCGCCCCCGGCACCACCACCTACACGCTGGGCTATGGGCTGCGCGTCCTCGGCGACTTCGACCGGGCCCTGTTCACCCGGGCCACGGACGCCCTGACGCAGCGTCACGAACTCCTGCGCTGCGGCGCCGAGTCCGAGGACGGCCGCCCCGTCCTGCGGCTCCACCCCGACCGCCGCGCCGACCTGACCTGGACCGACCTCACCACCGACGGCGCACCCCGAGGGCCCGAGGAGGTGGAACGCCGGCGCCAGGAGTTCATCGCGGCCCAAGTGGCCCGCCCCTTCGACCTGGCAGCCGACCCCGTGCTGCGCCTCGCGGTCGCCAAGATCGCCGAGGGCGACCACCAGATCGTCGAGACCATGCCGCACTCCTTCACCGACCAGCACTCCTACGTCCGTCTCAACGACGAACTCCTGGAGTTCTACCGGGCGTTCGCCGAGGACCGGCCGCCGCGCCTGGCCGATCTTCCGGTGCAGTTCGGAGACTGGTCCCACTGGCAGCGGGAACACTTCGCCGGCCCGCACGGCCGACGCCACCGGGAGTTCTGGCGTACCTTCCTGGAGGGCGTACCCGAACACCTCGCACTGCCCTACGACCACAGCCCGTACACCGACGACCACGCCGGTGAGCACCACAACTTCACGCTCGACAGCACGGTCGGCAAGGCCTTCTTCGACCGCGCGCGCGAGGCCCGCACCACCCCCGCGACCGCCATGACCGCGGCCTACGCGGCGCTGCTGCACGAACGCACCGGCCGGCGCGATCTGGTGATCGGCATCCCCACGTCCACCCGGTCCGAACCCGGGTCCGAGCCGCTCATCGGGTTCCTGCTGACCAGCATCCCGCTGCGGATCCGGCTGCCCGAGGCGCCGACGCCGCGGGACGTGCTGGCGGCCACCGCGGCGGCGGCCGGCGCCGTTGCCGACCACCGCGAAGTGCCGTTCGGCGAGATCGTCGAGGCCGGCGCCCCGGGCCGGGCCGCCGACCGGTACCCGCTGCTGCAGACCATGCTGGTGCAGCTGGACATCGACGGTTCCCGGTCGCTGGAGCTGCCCGGCGCCGAGGTCTACGCCAACGCGGTGCCCGAGGGCATCTCCACCATGGACCTCACCACTGCCTGGTGGCGGGTGGACGACGTCGTCTACGGCCGCATCGAGTACCGTACGGCGCTCTTCGAGCACGCCACCGTCGCCGCCCTGGCCGACCGGCTGCTCCAACTCGTCGAGCAGTTCGCGTACCGCCCCGACGAGCCGCTGCGCCGCCCGCTGCCCCTGCCCCCGGCCCCCGTCGCCTCCCTCCTCGGCGCCGCGGACCACGGCCCCCCGGCGCCGGACCCGGAGGCCGGGCGGACGCTGGAGCGGGTCACCGCCGTCTGGTGCGAGATCCTCGGCACCACCGCCGCCGCACCGGACGACATCTTCTTCACCAGCGGCGGCACCTCGATGCTCGCCGTGCGCCTCGCCCACCGGCTGCGCGCCGACGGCTTCACCGTCGCCCTCAAGGACGTCTTCACCCGGCCGACACCCGCCGGGCTCGCCGGACTGCTCGGCGCCCGGCGGCACCCGGCCCCGGCCGCGACGCGGCCGTTCCGTCCATAACCATTATGATTATATTTTTTGGTTGCCGTTCTACTTTTTTCACTTTCGCTTCCACCGAATGATAATTCATC
>NZ_JBEOYD010000090.1:0-13356 GCF_040296885.1 Streptomyces sp. NPDC001980
TGCGCGCCCCCGGCCCCCCCGCGCGGGGGGCCCCCCCGCCCGCGGCGCCACGCATCGTCTGAGCGGCCTGATGCGGCCGCATCAGGCCGCTGCGTCCGGCCGCCGGGTCAGGCGCCCGGCTGCCAGCTCCAGTTGCGGCGCTCGTAGGCCACCTCGAAGCCGAGGCGGAGCATGTTGTGCAGGGAGGGGTTGTGGGTCCCGGGGGTCTCGGCGCCGGTCTCGGCGACGAGCGTCCGGCACCCCAGCTCCTGCGCCCTGCGGGCCCGGGCGGCCAGCAGCGCGCTCTGGCCGCCACGCCTGCGGGCGTGCTCCGCGACGGACCCGGCGAAGAACTGGGCCGTCTCGCCACGGACGTACATCGTGCCCGTGCCGACCAGCTCGCCGTCCAGCCAGGCCGCGTGCGGATGCCAGCCGGGCTGCCCCACGCTGCCGGCGGCCATCCGCGCGTACGGCTCGACCGGCATGCCGAATGCCGTCATCATCACCTCGCCCCATACGTCGGCCTGTTCGGCCGTGACCGGGGCGACGTGGATCCCGTCGGGGGACCGCCCGGGCGCGTCGGCGCGGGCGACGGCCTCCTCGACCGGGCAGACGAGCTTCACCCAGGACGATCCGGACGCGGTGATGCCCTCCCGTTCGCAGATGTCCGCCCAGTCCTCGGGCAGCAGGGCCGGGGCGATCTGGAGGACGGCCTGCGGGGTGCCGGCCGCGCGGTAGAAGTCGCAGACCTCCTTGACGACGTCCGCGGTGACGGGGGTGCTGACCCCGAAACCGAGGGCCTTGCTCCAGAAGCGGGTGACGTCGGCGGTCATCGACAGCACCACGCCGCCGCCGATGCGCGCGGAGCTCATGCCGAGCGCGGTGCGGACGGACTCGGGGGCCCCGGTCTGGAACCGGAAGAGCGCTTCGGCCTCGGACTGTTCGGCGACGGCCGGCTGAACGGAGTTGGTCATGGAGCTGATTCTCTTTCGGGACGTTCTCACTCGGAAAGCTCTCTCGGGAAGCCGGACCGTGCCTAGCGGGTGGCCGTCACGAAGCGCGTCACCGCGTCCGCGCAGGCCGCCGGCTCCTCGAGGTGGCCGAAGTGCCCGCTGTTCTCCAGGATCACCAGCTCCGAACCGGGTATCAGGGTGTGCAGTTCCTCGGCCCACCGCACTCCGCAGATGAAGTCGTGGCGGCCGACGAGCACGAGGGCGGGAACGGTCAGCTTGCCGAGGTCGGCGCGGTCGTCGAAGAGGATCGGGGACAGGTCCTCGTCGAGACCGGAGACGTACGTGGTCCGCACGGCCGCCCGGGCGGGCGCGAACTCCCGCTCCCGGCCCCAGTAGTCGGCGAAGTAGGCGGGGAACAGCCCCTGGGCGACGGCGGTGTGCGCCTTGTCGTCGGTGGCGGTGGGGATGGCCTGGAAGGCGGCCAGGACCTCGGGGAGTCCGGGGTTCCCGGCGTTCCGTTCGGCGAACGCCTCGACCTGGCGCACGGTCTCGGCGGTGTGCTCGGGGCCGGTCAGCGGCAGGCTCTCGTACAGGATCACCCCGGCGAGGCGCTCGGGGTGGTGCAGGGCGTGGTACTGGGCGACGAAGCCGCCGTGCGAGTGGCCCAGCAGGTGCACCTCGGGAACGCCGAGGTGGTCGAGGAGCGTGCCGAGGAACCGGCTGTAGCGGGCCCGCGTATAGCCGTTGGGGTGCGAGGGCAGCCGGCCCGAGCCGCCGCTGCCGACCGGCTCCGGGTAGACGACCGTCAGGTGCCGCTCCAGCTCGGGCATGCGCAGGTACTCCCAGTCGATGCCCGGCCCGCCGGAGTGCGCGACGCACACCGGCCCCGTGCCGTAGACGTGGTAGCGCTGCACGAGGCCGTCGATCTCGATGGTGTGCGTTCCGGTGGCCAGGGGATCGGCCAGGGGATCGGTCAGGGGCGTGGTCATGTTCTTCTCCGGGTCCGGCGGGTCTTGGGACATCGGCAGGACGCCGCGGAGACGGAGAAGTTCGAACCGAATCGTGTGAGGGCGGTCACACGTGAGGTCGGTCAGTAACGGCCGCCCACCGTCCGCTCGGCCAGCCCGTCCAGCGTGGCGGCCTCGTCGGCGGTCAGCTCGATGCCGTCGGCGGCCACGTTCTGCTCCAGCCACTTCACGCGCTTCGTCCCCGGGATCGGCACCACGGGCACCCCGAGGTGCGCACCCCGGGCCTGCACCCAGGCCAGCGCCAGCTGCGCCGGAGCCACGCCCTTCGCCGCCGCCAGCGCGCGGACGGTGTCCGCGATCACCCCGTTGTCCGTCGTCCGGAACCGGGGCAGCCGGCGGCGGGCGTCGCTCGCCGGCAGTGCGGTGACGTCGACCGTGCCGGTCAGGAAGCCCCGGCCGAGCGGCGAGTACGCCACCAGGGCGATGCCCAGTTCGCGCAGGGCGTCCCCGACGGTCGTCTCCACGTCCCGGGACCAGATCGAGTACTCGCTCTGCACCGCCGTGACCGGGTGCACCGCATGGGCGCGGCGCAGCAGTTCGCCGTTCACCTCGGACAGGCCGATGTGCCGGATCTTGCCCTCCTTCACCAGCTCCGCCATGGCGCCGACGGACTCCTCGATCTCGGCGTTCTGCGGCGGCCGGTGCAGGTAGTAGAGGTCGATGTGGTCGACGCCGAGGCGCAGCAGCGAGGCGTCGCAGGCCCGCCTGATGTAGCCCGGGTCGCCGCGCAGGGCCCAGGTGTCGCCGCCCATGCGGTCGATGCCGGTCTTCGTGGCGAGCCGGACCTCGTCCCGTCGGCCGGCAATGGCCCGGCCCACCAGCACCTCGTTGTGCCCGAAGGCATAGGCGTCGGCGGTGTCGATGAGGGTGACGCCCAGGTCGAGAGCCCGGTGGATGGTGGCGATCGCGTCGTCCCAGCTGGTCGGGCCGTATCCCTCGCTCATGCCCATGCAGCCGAGCCCCTGGGCGGAGGTGGTGAGGTCACCGAGAGAAACCGTCTTCACGGCATGACTCCGTTCTGTGTGCGCAGTGCGTACGATGGCAGCTACCGGAGGATCCTCCGGTAGTGACGACGTTAATGGAGGATCCTCCGGTAAGCAAGTGGGCAGAATGCCCGGTACGGTGACCGGCCTGGAGGGGAGTACGGCATGAACGAACAGGGACCCGCACGGCCCGTGCGCGCCCACGCCCGCCGCAACCGCGAGAAGCTGGTGGCGGCGGCTCTGGAGGAGTTCACGCGCACGGGCAAGGACGTGCCGCTGGACAGCATCGCCAGGGCGGCCGGGGTCGGCATCGGCACCCTCTACCGGCACTTCCCGACCCGGGAGTCCCTGGTCCTCGCGGCCTACGAGCACGAGGTGGACCAGCTGTGCGCCGACGCGGCGGACCTCCTCGCGACCCTTCCGCCGGACCGGGCGCTCCGCGAGTTCATGGGCCGGCTGGCGGGCCTGCTCGTCACCAAGCAGCACATGTCCGAGGCGCTGCGCTCCGGCGGGACGGAGGGGTCGTACTCGAAGGTCTACGACACCATCGACAGGCTCTTCACCGCGGGCGTCGCCGCCGGGACGCTCCGGTCCGACATGGAGACGGCCGACGTGGTCCGGGCCATGGGCGGTCTGCTGCGGCTGGACGCGGCCGGCGACTGGAAGGGCCAGGCCGACCGCCAGATCAGGCTCCTGATGGACGGCCTGCAGACAGGAGCTCCGGCCCGCGCCGCAGAGGGCGAGCCGGAGCAGTAGAGACGGTGGTGACGAAGGCCGGTCAGTCCGCGGACCGTACCGTCGGCATGGCGAGCGCGACCGGGCCGGTCTTGCAGGAGTCGTGGCAGTCCTTCTCCAGGCTGCAGCACAGCGAGCAGATCGCCCCGGAGTGGAACGGGCAGCCCGCCACGTCCGGCCGCTCGAAGTCGGTCGCGCACACCGTGCAGGTCAGCGTGGCCGCCGACGGCAGCCCGTCCGGGCCGAGCAGCGGCTCCGCGAGGTCGTCGACGCGGGCGATGTAGTACTTGCCCTTGGTCAGCACCGCGAACAGCGGCGAGAGCACCATCGCCAGGAACAGCGCGACGAACGGCGAGTACGCCTTGCCGTACTCCCCGAAGGCGTTGAAGTAGGCGGCGATCGAGACCGCCGACGCGATCAGCATCGAGCCGAAGCCGACCGGGTTGAAGTTGTGCAGATGGGCCCGCTTGAACTCGATGTACGACGGACTCAGCTTCAGCGGCTTGTTGATGACCAGGTCGGCGACGACCGCGCCGATCCAGGCGATCGCCACGTTGGAGTAGAAGCCCAGCACGGTGTTGAGGAAGCCGAAGACGCCGCCCTCCATCAGGGCCAGGGCGATGCCGACGTTGAGGAAGATGTAGACCACGCGCCCGGGGTGACGATGCGTCAGCCGGGAGAAGAAGTTCGACCAGGACAGCGAACCGGAGTACGCGTTCGTCGAGTTGATCTTTATCTGGGAGAGGATCACGAAGAACGTGGCGAGGCCCAGCGCGACCGGCGCGGCGAACGTCCTGAAGCCGGACACGTACTGCTGGATGGGCTCGTTGGCCTTGGCGAGGCCCACGCTGCCGGCGATGTAGAAGGCGAGGAACGCGCCACCGATCTGCTTGGCGGCCCCGAGCACCACCCATCCAGGACCGGCGGAGAGCACCGCACCCCACCACTTCCGGCTGTTCTCCGGCGTCTTGTCCGGCATGAACCGCAGGTAGTCGACCTGCTCGCCGATCTGCGCGATCAGCGACAGCGCGACGCCCGCACCCGCGCCCACCCCGAGCATGCTGATGCCCGACCCGGTCGGCGAGTTGCCCGCGAAGTGCGTGAACTCCGAGAACTTGCCCGGCTCCTGGATCGCGATCGACACGAACGGCGCGACCATCAGCACCAGCCAGACCGGCTGCGTCCACACCTGCATCTTCGATAGCGCGGTCATGCCGTAGATGACCAGCGGCAGGATGATGACCGAGCAGATCAGGTAGCCGACGGCGAGCGGGATGTGCAGGCCCAGCTCCAGGGCCTGCGCCATGATCGAGCCTTCGAGGGCGAAGAAGATGAAGGTGAAGCTGGCGTAGATGACCGAGGTGAGCGTCGAGCCGAGGTAGCCGAAGCCCGCGCCCCGGGTCAACAGGTCCATGTCGATGGAGTACTTGGCCGAGTAGTACGAGATCGGGATGCCGGTGAGGAAGATGACCACGGCCGCGGTCAGGATCGCCACCATCGCGCTGGAGAAGCCGTTGGAGACGGCGATCGAGCCGCCGATGGCGAAGTCCGCGAGATAGGCGATGCCGCCCAGCGCGGTGGTGGCGACCACGTAGGGGGTCCAGCGGCGGAAGGACTTCGGCGCGTACCGAAGCGAGTAGTCCTCCAGTGTGTCGTTCTGCGCCCAGCCGCTGTACGTCCGTTTGCCGTCCGTGCCACCGCCCGTGCCGCTGTCCGTCCCGCCGTCCGCCACGGCCGGTGGCGCCTCTTTGCCGACGATCTCCGTCACGACTCTGCCCTCTCTCGTCCCCGGTCGTTTGCACGGAAGAGTCGCGGCGCGCTGTTTCCCGAACGTTTCACCTGCTTTAAAAGACAAAGCTTGATACTTCCCGTGGGAAGTATCGGGCCGCGCACGGGGGTTGGGCGCAGAGTCGGGCTCAGAGCTGAGCGACGACGTGGAAGTCGAAGGCGTCCGCCCGCGCCAGGTACAGCCGTTGGGCGAGATGGTTGCCGCGCAGCCGTACGGCACCGCGCGGTCCCTCGTACGACACCGCGTCCCCGACCGCGCACATCGCCCGCACGTCCAGCGACCGGGCCCGCTCGGCCAGGGCCGCCAGCAGCCGTACCCCCTCGAAGCAGGACTCGCCGAGGCTCCCCACCACCGGGGCGTGCACCCCGAACCGGGCCGCGTGGCGGGCGCCGAAGTCGAGGCTCTCGGCGGTCGCGAGGGTCTCGAAGAAACCGGCCGCCGCCCACAGTCCGTCGGTGCCGTCCGCGCCGGTGGCCAGCAGGATGTTCTCGTCCATGTGGGTACTCAGCCGCAGGCACCGCTGGTGCAGCCCGTACCCGGCGAACGCCCGGTTGAAGCGGGCCGCGTCCGCGCCCACCAGCAGCATCAGCACCGCGTCCGCCTCGCACCGCTCGATGCGGCGCAGCACCGGACCGAACCCCTCCGTCCCCAGCGGCACGAACACCTCGTCCCGCACCCGCCCGCCGCACTCCCGCGCATACGCCCGTGCCGTGCGCGCGGTCACCCGGGGCCAGACGTAGTCGTTGCCCACCGTGCACCAGCGCCGCACCCCGGCCGCCTCCGCCAGCAGCCGCATCGCGGGCAGCAGTTGGGCGACGTCGGTCTCACCGGTCAGGAAGACGCCGGGCGTCCGCTCGCCGCCCTCGTACTGCGCGGTGTAGACGTACGGCACCCGGCCCGCGATCCGGGGCAGCAGCGCCTGCCGTACCGCAGAGGTGTGCCAGCCCACCACCCCGTCCACGGCGCCCAGCGAGACCAGTGCCCCGACCTCGGCCGCCACCCGCGCCGGGGGCGCCCCGCCGTCCACCGTGACCAGCCGGACCTCCCGGCCCAACACCCCGCCCGCGGCGTTCAGTTCCTCCACGGCCAGCCGCGCGGCCGACTCGCACGACGGCCCGAGGACCCCCGCCGGTCCCTGCAACGGCACGACCAGGGCGAGGAGCAGCGTGCCGCGCACGTCGCTCGGCGGCGCCGGACGCATCGGCCACCTCCGTGCGGGCATGGGGAACGCGGATTCCGGTCCCGGGCCCCGGCGCCGTCGCCAAGACTCGTATTCTGCGGGCACGGTAGACCTACCGGAAGGACACCGGCAATGCCATCCGTACCCTCCTCGCCGGACCTCGCCCACCTCCTCAGCCATGCCGAGCGGCGGGTCGTGCGGCGGCTGGCCGCGGTGCTGGCCGAGGAGGACTGCACGGTCGAGGAGTGGCGGGTCCTGTCGCTCGTCGGGGACGGCCGGGGGCACCCGATGTCCGAGATAGCCGACCACGCCCTGATGCCGGCGCCCAGCCTGACCAAGCTCGTCGACCGCATGGTCGCGGACAACCTCGTCCACCGCCGCCCCGACCCCCACGACCGCCGCCGCGTCCTGCTCCACCTCACCCCGCGAGGCGAGGACCTGCACGGACGTGCCGCCCGCCGGGTCCACGGCGACCAGGTCCGGCTGCTCGAAGAGGTCGGCGACGGGGCGGCGCTGGCAAGTCTCCTCGCGCAGCTCTCGGCGGCGGCCGAGGCCCGGACGGCGGACCTGGGGCCGTCAGTCCTCCCGTAGCCGTATCGCCGCGGCCGGGCAGATCGCCGCGGCCTCGCGGACTCCGTCGTACTCCTCCGGTGCCGGGCTCTCGCTCAGCAGCTCCACGATTCCGTCGTCGTCCTGGTCGAACACGTCGGGTGCCGTCAGGACGCACTGTCCGGACGCGACACACCTGGGCTGGTCGACTTCCACCTGCATGGGGCTCGTCTCCGCTCGTCGGTTCGGGTCGGTAGGGGTCACCAGGTGACGGGCAGTTCGTACACGCCGTAGACCGCCCCGTCGTGCTTGAAGCGCAGTCGGTCGGTGTCGGTGGCCAGGGACAGGGTCGGGATGCGCCGGTACAGGGTGCTGTAGACGACCTGGAGTTCGAGGCGGGCCAGCGGCTGGCCGAGGCACTGGTGCACGCCGAAGCCGAAGGCGACGTGGCGGCGGGCGTCGCGGGTGATGTCCAGGCGGTCGGGGTCCGGGAAGGCGGCCGGATCCCGGTTGGCGGCGTCGCCGGTGAGGATCACGCCGTCGCCGGCCCGGATCGTCGCGCCGTCGATCTCGATGTCCGCCAGGGCGACCCGGCGGCGCCCGGAGTGGGTGATCGTGAGGTAGCGCAGCAGTTCCTCCACGGCCCCGGCGACCGGTTTCGGGTCCTCGGCGGCGCGCAGGGCGGCGAGCTGGTCCGGATGCTCCAGCAGGGCGAGGGTGCCGAGGGCGATCATGTTGGCGGTGGTCTCGTGGCCGGCGCCGAGCAGCAGCACACCCATCCGGGCGGCGTCGCGCTGCGTCATCCCGCCCGTGTCCACCCGCTCGGCCAGCAGCCTGGAGAGCAGGTCGTCCGCGCCGGGGTGCGCGCGCTTGGTGTCCAGGAGCTCGTCGAGGTAGTCCGTGAGGTCTTCGAGGGCCTGGACGACCGCCTCGGGCGCGGAGGCGTGGTGCACGATGACCTTGGTGTTGCGCTGGAAGAAGTCGTGGTCCTCGTAGGGCACGCCCAGCAGCGCGCAGATCACCAGGGACGGCACCGGCAGCGCGAACGCCTGCACCAGGTCGGCCGGCCGCGGCCCGGCCAGCAGCGCGTCGATCAGGTCGTCGACGATCGTCTGGACCGCCGGGCGCAGCGCCTCCATCCGCCTGATCGCGAAGGGCGCCGTCACCATCCGGCGGATCCGGGCGTGCTCCGGATCGTCCATGGTGATGAAGGTACGGCGGTGCGCCTCTCCCGCCTTGCTGCCCGCCGAACGGTGCGGATAGCCGGGCAGGGTGGCGTCGGAGCTCAGCCGCGGGTCGCCGAGCAGGGTGCGCAGCTGGTCGTGCCGGGTGACGAGCCAC
This sequence comes from Streptomyces sp. NPDC001980, assembly GCF_040296885.1. Classification (NCBI taxonomy): domain Bacteria; kingdom Bacillati; phylum Actinomycetota; class Actinomycetes; order Kitasatosporales; family Streptomycetaceae; genus Streptomyces; species Streptomyces sp. NPDC001980. The sequence continues at coordinate 8,538 of NZ_JBEOYD010000090.1, forward strand.
GGCGTGCTGCCGTCCCAGAGCCGCACCCTGGACAGCGGTTTCTCCTTCTGCAGGGTGCGCAGCTGTGAAGGCGGGTCGAAGGGGCAGCCGCTGGTACGGGCCATCGGGAAGTCAGGCACGTCGAGTTGGGGTGTCGGCAGCGTCTCGGTCACAGGTGCCTCCGTTTTGCGAGAGCAATGTGGATGCCCTGGGCAACCTAGCCGGGGCGGCCCGGTGGTAAACGGCGATATCCGGTCGTCGGCATGCGGCGGCGGAGCCAGGCCTGCGGAGCCAGGTCGACGGGCTCACCAGCCGGTGAACAGCAGATGGTTCAGCAGCAGCCCGAGCACCGCCTGCGCGGTGAGCCAGGCGCGCGGCCGGGGCAGGAACGCGCAGGCCGGCAGCAGCCACATCGCGAACGGCAGCCAGATGCGCTCCGTCTCCGCCTTGCTCATCCCGGACAGGTCGGCGAGCAGCAGGGCCAGCAGGGCGGCGCCCACGAGGAAGGCGAGACGCTTCTGCGCGACGGGCGCGGTACGGCGGTGGATGACCACGGCGCCCGCCCGCCGCAGCCCGGCCGCCGTCGCCAGGCCCGTGATGACCACCGTGCAGGCCAGGTTGGCCCACACCCAGTAGCCGTACGGCCGGGTCCCGCCGACGCCCTGGTAGTAGCGGGTGACCAGCAGCCGGTACCCCTGCCACCAGTCGAACCCGGCAAGGGTGAACACGACCGGGACGACCGCCGCCCCGGCCACCAGCAGCACGAGCACGACAGGGCGGGCCCGCACCCGGCGCCGGCCGAGCACCAGCACCGCCGCCCCGATCAGCGCGAAGAGCGTCAGGCCGTACGACAGATAGCAGGTCAGCCCGTACAACAGCCCCGCACCCGCCGCCCAGGCCACGGACCGGCCGGTCACCGCGAGCGCCAGCAGGGCCACCGCCCAGGCGGCGACCGCCGCGAAGTACCCGTCCGCCGAAGCGCCCACCCACACCGCGGCCGGGGCCGTCACCAGGAAGGGCGCGGCCCGCCGGGCGAGCCGCTCGTCGGCCAGGGCCCGCACCGCGACCAGCACGGCCACACAGGCCGTCGAACCGACCGTGATGCACCAGGCCCCCGCCCAGCCGCCGCCGTGCAGCCCGATCCGGTCCAGGAGGACGAAGGTGAGCGTGGCCGCCGGCGGATGCCCGGCGATGTGGGCCGGCCAGGGCTCCGGGGTGCCGCTGACGATGTGGTGGGTGAAGTCCCGCAGGGTCGCCGGGATGTCGTGGAAGCGGCCGATGACCGTCAGGTACTCGTTCGGGCTGGTGAGCCGGCCCGCCACGCCCCGCTGCCAGCCGTCGACCAGCGCCAGCGACCACGTCCAGGCCAGACAGGCGCCCCAGGCCGCGCCGAGCAGCCCGCGCCAGGGCAGCCGTACGGCCAGGTTCGGCCCGTACGCCACCACGGCGACCGCGACCAGCATGGCGGCCGGGGTGCCCGGGCCCACGTGCGGGTCCCAGTCGGCGAACAGCGGCGGCCAGTGCACGAACAGGGTGCGGTAGGTGTCCTGGATGTGCCGGCCGACCAGTACGGCGACGAGCACCAGCAGAGCGGCGGCGAGGACGGCGAGCAGATCGGCGCTCGTACGGGCGGTCGTACGAGCGGACGGATCGGCGGACGGATCGGCGTGCCGATCACGGTGCGGGGCGCGGGTCACACCGGAACGCTAGGTCGGCGACCGCGCCGGAGTGTGGATCAGGCGGCTGACGTCAGACTTTCGTCATGGGTCGTGCGCCCGTTCCGGGGGCTTCCCCGGCCTACGGTCGGACCATGCGACCCGACGATCCACGGCTCCCCACCTCACCCGGCTTCTGGCGCAGCCCGCTGCGCGGCACCTGGTTCACCTCGGTGCTCGGCCTGGTGCTTCTCGTCGGCATCACCGTGCTGTTCGTGACGGGACTGGTGTCGTACGCCGCGTACAACCCGGACCTGGCCCCGGTGAACGACCAGACCCCGGACAAGGGCATCCTCGGCTTCTACCTCTTCTCCTGGCCGACGAACCCGTCCTGGCTCTACCGGGTCACCCAGGGCCTGCACGTCACCCTCGGCATCGCCCTGATCCCGGTGCTGCTCGCCAAGCTGTGGTCGGTGGTGCCCAAGCTGTTCACGCTGCCCCCGGCCCGCTCGCTGGCCCACGCCCTGGAACGGATCTCGCTGCTGTTGCTGGTCGGCGGCGGCCTCTTCGAGTTCACGACCGGCGTCCTCAACGTCCAGCTCGACTACGTCTTCCCCGGCTCCTTCTACCCCCTGCACTTCTACGGCGCCTGGGTGTTCTTCGCCGCGTTCGTGGCGCACGCGGCACTGAAGACGCCGACGGCGCTGCGGGCGGTCCGGGAACGCCGACAGCACCGGGACGAGGGAGAGCTGGAGACCCCCCGGCCGGACGCGCCCACCGTCTCCCGGCGCGGGGCGCTGTGGTTCGTGGGCGGCGCGTCCCTGCTGCTGCTCGTCACGACGGCCGGGCAGAGCATCGGGGGCGCGCTGCGGCGCACCGCCCTGCTCGCGCCGCACGGCGGAGCCGACCCGGGCAGCGGTCCGAACGGCTTCCAGATCAACAAGACGGCCGCGTACGCCGGGATCGACGCGCAGGAGACCGGGGAGGAGGCATGGCGGCTGGTCGTCACCGGACGCGACGGCCGGACCGTCCGCCTCAGCCGCGCCGAACTGCTCCGACTGCCCCTGCACAGCGCCGCGTTGCCGATCGCCTGCGTCGAGGGCTGGTCGACCGACGACCAGTGGTGGCGCGGGGTCCGGCTGCGCGACCTCGCCGCGCTCGTCGGCTACGACACCGACCCGCCGGACGTGCTCGTCGAGTCCGTCCAGCGGCACGGCGCCTTCCGCCGCGCGGCCCTGCGCGCCAACCAGGTCGCCGACCCGCGCTCCCTGCTCGCCCTCCAGGTGAACGGCGAGGACCTGTCCCCCGACCACGGCTACCCGGCGCGCGTGATCGTGCCCGCCGCACCCGGTGTCCTGAACACCAAGTGGGTGGCCCGGATGACCTTCGGAGACCTGTGATGCGCCCGCGCCTCGTCATCGGCAGCCCCCTTCAGATCCTCCTGCTGGCCTGCTCGTTCGCGCTCGCCGCCTATGCCGGCGTACGGCTGCTGTCCGGCGACTGGCTCGGCGTGGCGCTGTGGGTGGTGGGGGCGGCGCTGCTGCACGACCTCGTCCTGCTGCCGCTGTACGCGCTGGCCGACCGGACGGTGGCGCGGGGGCTGGGCGCCGCCGGGCGCCGGGAGTGGACGATGTACGTCCGGGTCCCGGCCGCGCTCTCCGCGCTGCTCCTGCTGGTGTGGTTCCCGCTGATCAGCGGGATGGTGGCCGGGCACTACCGGACGGCCACCGGCCTGTCCGCGGACGGCTACCTGGCCCGCTGGCTGCTGATCACCGCCGTGCTCTTCGGCGGTTCGGCGCTCCTGCTGGCGCGCCGGCTGCGCAGGGCGACGAAGCGGCGCCCGCCGGTCGCCCACTGAGCCTCCGGCTCCCAGCCCCGCGCGTACCGCAGCAGGGCCGGGGTGCCGAGCCGCGCCCAGAGGAAGGGGGCGCCGACGGCCTCCTGGGCGTCGGTGAGGTGGACGTCGGCGCGTTCGTCGACGTCCACCGGCGCGGTCTCGGCGATCAGCAGTCCACCGGGGGCGAGGAGCCGGCCGACCCGGTCGAGCAGGGCGTGCGGGTCGCCGCCGATGCCGACGTTGCCGTCCATGAGCAGGACGGTGTCCCAGCGGCCCTCGCCGGGCAGCGGCTCGAAGACCGAGCGGCGCAGGGCCTGGCCGCCGAGGTGCACGGTGTGGTCGACGGCGGCCGCGCTGACGTCGATGCCGAGGACGGTACGGCCCCGGACGGCGAGTTCCGCGACCAGCCGCCCGGGGCCGCAGCCGACGTCCAGGACCGCACCCTCGCAGCGGTCCAGGACCGCCCGGTCGACCGGGTCGGCCCGCGCGCACCAGCGCTCGACGTCCAGCGGCAGCAGCCAGCCGTCGGTGCGGCGCAGGAACAGCGGGCCGTGCCCGGCGCGCAGGGCGGCGGCGTAGGGGTCGGCGCCGGTCCAGGGGACGGCCGGCGAGGTGGTCATCGGCGGTCCGTTCCGCTGTGCGCCGTGCACCGGGACAGCAGGGCGGCGAAGCGGCCGTGCGGGACCAGGGCGGCGACGGCGGCCGCGTCGGCCGCGGTGTCCACGTCCCGCAGCCGGGGCAGGTCGCACACCCGCAGCCCGGCGGCGACGAGACGCTCCCGCTGGACGGCGCCGGTCTCCGGTGTGGACATCGGCACCCCGCGCAGCAGGGCCGGGTCCGGGTCGGCCAGCCCCAGCGCCCAGAACCCGCCGTCCTCGGCGCCGCCGAAGTACGCGTCGCACTCCGCGAAGTCCACGGTGAGCAGGGCCGGGGTGACCTGCGGGGTGTCCATGCCGATGAGGAGGGCGGGGCCCGAGCAGTGGGCGAACGCGTCGGCGAGCCGCGCGTCCAGCCCGCCGGCACACTGCGGCACGACGTCGAAGCCGGGCGGCAGCCAGGGGCCGGGGTCTCCGTCCAGGACCAGGACCCGGCGGGCGGCGGGGGCCGCGGCGACGGCGTCCAGCGTGTCGGCGAGCGAGGCCTCGGCGAGGGCGGCGGCCTGCGCGGGGGAGAAGGGCGGGGTGAGCCGGGTCTTGACCCTGCCGGGGCGGGGTTCCTTGGCGATGACGAGGAGGGTGGTCATGGGGGGTCCTTGGGTGGTGCGGGTGGGTGGGGGCTGGGGGAGGAACTGCGCCAAGGTCCAGCTGTGGTCCTGCACCGGCGCCACCAACCAGCAATGGACCGTCAC
>NZ_JBEOYD010000091.1:0-13001 GCF_040296885.1 Streptomyces sp. NPDC001980
AGAGCTGACGCTGGATGAGGCCCTGGGAACGGCGCGAGAGGTTGGTGAACATCGCGTTGACGTTGCCCCGGAGGAGGGCCTGCTCGGCGGCGAGGTCCTCGGCCACCGTGACGACCACCTGACGGCCGCCGATGTGCAGATCCGCCGTGGCCGACCACGGGTGGCCGGCGTGGTGGGCGGCCGCACGCAGGATGCGCACCTCGCCGGTGACGGCGGGCAGTCCCGCCCTGCTCAGCACGGCGTCGATCTTCGTGCGGGCGTATGCCATGGTCTCCTCGTCCACGGCGCCGTCGGAGCGCAGCTCGACCGCGGGCGTCGTCTGGGAGCTGTTGGTGGTCATACGGGTTTCTCCTCGGAAATCAGGAGCTGACGGACTCGGGATGGGCGGAACAGGGGGGGCGATTCAGACCGGGGGGCCCGGCAGCCACAGGTCGGGGCCGAACACCTCGTAGCGGATGCGTCGCGCGGGCACGCCGGCGCTCAGCAGCTGTCCCCGTACGTCCCGCATGAAGGGGAGCGGACCGCACAGGAACACCGTGGCGTTGTCGGGGAGTTCGGTGTCGCTCAGGTCCATCGGGCCGGTGCTGGCGGCGGGTTCCTCCGCTCCGGGACGCTCGTACCAGAAGACGGCCCGGGCGTTCCGTAGTTGATCGACGAGATCGTGCGTCTCGGTGCGCAGGGCGTGGTCGGCGGGGGAGCGGTCGGCGTGCAGGACCAGGACCCGGCGGATCGAGCGGAGGCCGGCCAGGTGGGCGAGGATGCCGGTCATGGGGGTGCAGCCGATGCCCGCTGAGACCAGCACGACGGGGGTGGTGGTGTCCACCGGGTCGTCGAGGAAGACGTCGCCGAACGGTGCGGACAGCAGCAGCTCGTCCCCCTCACGGACGGTGTCGTGGAGCAGGTTGGAGACCTCGCCGTCCGGTCCGGCGGTGTCACCGGTGACCCGCTTCACGGTGATCCGCCGCAGCCCGTCGCCCGGGTCCGAGGAGAGGCTGTACTGGCGCAGCTGGTGCACTCCGTCCGCCATGCACACACGGACGCTCACGTACTGGCCCGCGCGGGCCCGCGGAATGCGTTCGCCGTCCGCCGGGCGGAGCAGGAAGGAGAGGACGTCGGGGGTCTCGGTGCGGCGTTCGACGACTGTCCAGGGCCGCCAGATCCCGCCGGGCTGGACGCCCGCGTCCTGGTAGAGGAGCGCCTCCCGGCTGATCAGGGCCCCGGCCATGAGCCAGTAGACCTCGTCCCAGGCGGCAGCCACCTCCGGGGTGACCGCCTCCCCGAGGACCTCGGCGATCGCGCCGAACAGGTACTTGTGCACGATCGTGTACTGGTCGTCGGTGACGCCGACGGCGGCGTGCTTGTGCGCGATCCGGGACAGCAACTGGTCCGGCCGCGTCCCGGGATTCTCCAGCAGCGCGCCGGCGAACCCGGCGATCGCACCGGCCAGCGCGCGACGCTGCTCCCCACTGGCCTGGTTGCCGCGGTTGAACATGCCGTCGAGCAGCTCCGGCCGGTCGTGGAACATCGTGGCGTAGAAACGGGTGGTGATCTCGTCGAGCGCTCCGGCCACGGCGGGCAGGGTGGCGCGTACGAGGGCGGTGGATTCGGCGGACAGCATGGGATCTCCCTGACGGGGCGGACGATGGAGGAGGAGGCGGCCGCATCGCCGTGGGGTCGGCGGCCTTCTGTCCGGCGGTCAGGTACCGCCGGGAGGCCTATGCGTCGCGCCCGTAGTAGGCCGCGCGCATGAGCTGCCGCATGTCGTCGAGCATGGGCATCCGCGGGTTGGCGGGTGCGCACTGGTCCTCGAAGGCGTTCAGGGCCTGCTGGGGGAGTGAGTCGAGGAAGGACCGCTCGTCGATGCCGAGGGCCTGGAACGACGGCTCGATGCCCACGGCGTCACGGAGCCGCTCCACGGCCGAGGCCAGTGATGCGACGCCCTCCGCCGCGGTGGCGGCCGGCAGGCCGAGGGCGCGGGCGATGTCCTGGAAGCGCTCGGGGGCACGGTAGTGCTCGTACTTCGGCCAGCCGGTGAGCTTGGTGGGGACGGTGCCGTTGTAGCGGATGACGTGCGGCAGCAGGACCGCGTTGGTACGGCCGTGCGCGATGTGGAAGGTGGCACCGAGCGTGTGGGACATGGCGTGGACGATGCCGAGGAAGGCGTTGCCGAACGCCATGCCGGCGATGGTGCCGGCGTTGTGCATCTTCTCCTGCGCCTCGGGCCGGGCCGCGCGGTCGTTCACCGCCGCCTCGATGTTCTCGAAGATCAGCCGGATCGCGTGCAGGGCGAGACCGTCGGTGAAGTCGTTGGCGTAGACGGACACATACGCCTCGACGGCGTGGGTGAGGGCGTCGAAGCCGCTGTCGGCCGCCAGCGCGTGCGGGAGTTCGGCGGCGAGCAGCGGGTCGACGATGGCCACGCTGGGGGTGAGGGCGTAGTCGGCCAGCGGGTACTTCTTGCCGGTGGCCGGGTCGGAGATCACCGCGAAGGGGGTGACCTCCGCGCCCGTGCCCGATGTGGTGGGGATGCATACCAGGCGGGCGAGCTTCCCCAGGACGGGGAAGCGGAAGGCGCGCTTGCGGATGTCGGAGAACTTGTGCCGCATGTCGGCGAAGTCGACGTCCTTGCCCTCGGCCTGCTGCTCGTACAGCAGCCACATCACCTTGGCCGCGTCCATCGGGGAGCCTCCGCCCAGGGCGATGATGGTGTCCGGGCGGAAGTCGCCCATGAGGCGGGCGCCGCGCCGGACGGAGTCGATGCTGGGCTCGGGCTCGACGTTGTCGATGACCTGGATGGTGACCGGCTCCCGGCGCCGCCGCAGCACGCGCTCGACCCGGTCGACGAGCCCGAGGCGGGTCATCGTCGCGTCGGTGACGACGGTGACGCGGTGGACGTCCGGCATGGAGGTCAGGTAGCGGATGGACTGCGGCTCGAAGTAGATCTTCGGCGGGACCTTGAACCACTGGAGGTTGTTGCGGCGCACGGACACCCGCTTGACGTTGAGCAGTTGGGCGGCGGAGACGTTGTTGGACACCGAGGTGCTGCCCCAGGATCCGCAGCCGAGCGTCAGGGACGGCAGCAGGCTGTTGTAGATGCCGCCGATCGCGCCCTGCGAGGAGGGGGCGTTGACGATGATCCGTACCGTCTTCATACGACGGCCGTACGCCTCGGCGAGTTCGAGGTCGCCGGTGTGGATGACGGCGCTGTGGCCCTGCCCGTGGAAGGCGACCATGTCGGCCGCCAGGTCGAAGCCCTGCTCCTCGGAACCTGCCCGCAGGACGGCGAGGACCGGGCAGAGCTTCTCGCGGGTGAGCGGCTCCTGCGGACCTACCTGACCGGTCTCGACGAGGATGAGTGAGGTGTCCTCGTGCACGCAGAACCCGGCCTGTTCGGCTATCCACGCCGGACTCTGCCCGACGGCCGTGGAGTTGACCTTAGGCTCGCAGCCCGCGCCCCCGCCCGCGGCCTTGTCGGCCGGGAACAGGAACGCCTCCAGCTTCGCCTTCTCCTCGGCGGTCGCCAAGTGGGCGTGCAGCGTGCGGAATTCGGTGAGGACCGCGTCGTAGATCCGCTCGTCCAGGATGACGGCCTGTTCGGAGGCGCAGATCATGCCGTTGTCGAACGACTTCGACAGCACCAGGTCGTTCACGGCCCGGCGCAGGTCGGCGCTGTGGTGGACGTAGGCGGGCACGTTGCCGGCGCCCACGCCGAGCGCGGGCTTGCCGGCCGAGTACGCGGCCTTGACCATGGCGTTGCCGCCGGTGGCGAGGATCAGCGAGACGCCCGGGTGGCGCATCAGAGCGCCGGTCGCCTCGACGGACGGGGTCTCGATCCACTGCACGCAGTGCTCCGGCGCGCCCGCCGCGACGGCCGCGTCCCGCACGACGCGGGCCGCCTCCGCGCTGCAGCGCTGGGCGGAGGGGTGGAAGGCGAACACGACCGGGTTGCGGGTCTTGAGCGCCATCAGGGCCTTGAAGACGGTGGTGGAGGTCGGGTTGGTGACGGGGGTGACCGCGCACACCACACCGACCGGCTCGGCCACCTCGATCATGTCGTCGATGTCGTCACGGGCGATGACGCCGACCGTCTTCATCGGGCCCATGCTGTGCGTGACGTACTCACAGGCGAACATGTTCTTGGCGGCCTTGTCCTCGAAGACTCCGCGTCCGGTCTCGTCCACGGCGAGTCGTGCCAGCCCGGTGTGCTGGTCGAGGGCGGCGACCGAGGCCTTCTTCACGATGTGGTCGACCTGCTCCTGGTCGAGCCCCTCGTAGTCGGCGAGCGCCTTCAGCCCGTTGGTCACCAGGCGGTCCACCGCGATGGCGATGTCGGACGGCGCGTCGGCGGGTTCGGTGGTCGCGCTGCGGTCGTCGTGGCGGGTCATGTCGGCAGGCCTCCGTCGTGGAAGGGCGGCAACCGCACGGATGGCGGCGCGGAGGGAGCGGCACCTCGGGGGATGGGTACCGCTCCCATCAGCAGCGTCTCTCGTCAGCGACGGCACACCCAGGTCCCGTTGGTCCCCGTGAGGGACTGATCGGCCCCGGGGTGCCGGGGCCAGGTGTCCCATGCGGCGGGACTAGTCGGAGGGCGCGCCGGAGGAGGGGGCGCCCTCGACCCGGCGGGTGCCGTCGGCGCGGAAGGCCAGGCCGTTGACGACGCCGACCACTCCGTCCACCCGGTACGTCAGCCGGATCGCGGTCGGAATGTCGTCGTGGTGCACTACGGCTCCTGCCAGGGTGACCATGCCGTCCCTGACCGAGACGGTCACGCCGGCGGCCGGGAGCCCGAGCGCAAGGTCCAGCACCTCCTCGCGGACCTCCCGGCTGATCTCCTCGTCCGTGCGCAGGAAGACCCGCAGCAGGTCACGCCGGGTGGCGATGCCGATCAGCCGGTCCTCCTCGTCCACGACCGGCAGGCGCTCGACGCCGTGACGCTCCATGACACGTGCGGCATCCGCTATCCGCTGTTCCGGATGCACGGTGATCGCAGGCGTCGACATCAGATCCCGAGCCGTGACCGCGCGGGGGACGGCACCGGAGCGAGGACGCCTGAGGCGGCTCGACGGGTGTCGCCGCGACCGCCCCGCCCGGTCGTCCGGGGACCGGGCCGCCTGGCGACGGACCAGATCCGTCTGCGAGACGACGCCCACGACCTTGTCGTCGTGGTCCACGACGGGCAGGCCGCTGATCCGGTGCTGATCCAGCAGCCGTACGACGTCCTTGAACGAGGTCTCCGGGTGCGCCTCGACGACGTCGGAGGTCATCACCTCACCGACGATGCGGGCCATGGCACCCACCTCCTTTCCGGCCGGGCCCGGGCTCGGGGACGCGATCCGGGGCCCCGTGCTCATCTGCTGTCGCTCGATCCCGGCCCGGACAGTGCGGCCCGGCCGGCCTCCAGGCGGGCGACCGGCACGCGGAACGGCGAGCAGGACACGTAGTCCAGTCCGGCCTCGTGGAAGAAGTGGACGGACTCGGGATCGCCGCCGTGCTCGCCGCAGACGCCGATCTTCAGGTCGGGGCGTGCGGCGCGGCCCTCGTCGACGCCGATGCGGACCAGCCGGCCCACGCCGTCACGGTCGAGGGTCTCGAACGGCGAGGTGGCGAATATGCCCTTGTCGAGGTAGGCGGAGAAGAACGCCGCCTCGACGTCGTCGCGGGAGAAGCCCCACGTTGTCTGGGTCAGGTCGTTCGTGCCGAAGGAGAAGAACTCCGCCTCCTCGGCGATCCGGCCCGCGGTGAGCGCGGCCCTGGGCAGCTCGATCATGGTGCCGACCGGGCAGTGCACGGGCACACCGGTCTCCTCGGACACCTCGGCCAGGACCCGTTCCACTTCCGCCCGCTCGATGCGCAGTTCCTCGACGGCGCCGACCAGCGGCACCATGATCTCCGCCTCGAGGGAGCCCCCGGCCCTCGTACGCGCCACGACCGCCTCGGCGATCGCCCGTACCTGCATGGCGACCAGACCGGGCACCACCAGGCCCAGGCGCACGCCCCGCAGCCCGAGCATGGGGTTCTCCTCGTGCATGCGATTGACCGCGTCGAGCAGTTCGGTGTCGTGCGGGTCCGGGTGCTCGCCCCGGGCTTCGTCGGCGGCGATCCGCACGGCGAGGTCGGTGCGGTCGGGCAGGAACTCGTGCAGGGGCGGGTCGATGAGCCGGATGGTGACCGGCAGACCGTCCATCGCATCCAGGATGCCGATGAAGTCCTGGCGCTGAAGGGGCAGCAGTGCGCCCAGCGCATCCTTGCGCTCGGTCTCGTCGCGAGCCAGGATCATCGCCTCGACCAGCTTGCGCCGCTCGCCGAGGAACATGTGCTCCGTCCGGCACAGCCCGATACCCCGGGCGCCGAACCGCCGGGCGCGGGCGGCGTCCTCCGGGGTGTCGGCGTTCGCACGCACCTCCAGCCGGGCGGTGCGGTCGGCCTGCTCCATGGCGTCGGCCACGGACTCGACCAGCCCGGCCGACCGCTCGCCCGACTCGAAGTACCGCATCACCGCGGAGTCGACCAGCGGAGCAGCGCCCAGAAACACGGTGCCCTCGGAGCCGTCGACGGAGATGACCGTGCCCTCATCCACGACGGTCTCGCCCACGGTGAAGCGACGGCCCTTGGCGTCCACGGCGATCTCTTCCGCGCCGCAGACGCACACCGTGCCCATGCCGCGGGCGACCACGGCGGCGTGACTGGTCTTCCCGCCGCGGCTGGTGAGCACCGCCTGCGCGGCGATCATGCCCGGCAGGTCGTCGGGGGTGGTCTCCTGGCGGACGAGCACGACCTGCTCGCCCGTGGCGGCCCGCCGGACGGCCTCGGCAGAGTCGAACACGGCGGCGCCCACGGCCGCGCCCGGTGAGGCGGGAAGGCCGTGCGCGAGCGCCTCGCCGACGGCGGAGGTGTCGAACCGGGGGAACATCAGCCGGGCGAGCCCGTCCCCGGTGACCCGATCCAGTGCCTCGGCGGGACTGATCAGACCCTCGTCCACCAGCTCGGCGGCGATGGCGAACGCGGCTTCGGCGGTCCGCTTGCCGACCCGGGTCTGCAGCATCCAGAGGCGGCCGCGCTCGATGGTGAACTCGATGTCGCACAGATCCCGGTAGTGGGCCTCCAGGGTCTCCATGTGACCGCGCAGCTGAGCGTACGAGACAGAGTCGAGCTCTTCCAGGTCGGCCAGCGACACGGTGTTGCGGATGCCGGCCACGACGTCCTCGCCCTGGGCGTTCGGCAGGTAGTCGCCGTACAGGCCGGGGCGCCCGGTGGCGGGGTCGCGCGTGAAGGCGACACCGCTGCCCGAGTCGGAGCCGAGGTTGCCGAAGACCATGGTCTGCACGTTCACCGCGGTGCCGAGGTCGTCGGCGATGTGTTCACGGTGCCGGTAGACGCGGGCCCGCTCGCCGTTCCAGGACTCGAAGACCGCGAGGACGGCCCGGCGCAGCTGCTCGTCCGGGGACTGCGGGAAGTCCTCGCCGGTCTCCCTGCGGATCAGGTCCTTGTACGTCTCGACGAGCTCGGTCAGGTCCGCCGCGTTCAGGCCCAGGTCGTCCGTGGCGCCCCGGTCGCACTTGAGGTCGGACAGAGCGCTCTCGAACAGTGCGCTGTCGACGCCCATGACCGTACTGCCGAACATCTGTACGAGTCGGCGATAGGAGTCCCAGGCGAAGCGCTCGTTCCCTGACACCTTCGCCAGGCCGAGCACGGAGTCGTCGCCGAGGCCGATGTCGAGGATCGTCTCCATCATGCCGGGCATGGAGAAGCGTGCCCCGGAACGGACGGACAGCAGCAGCGGATCGTCGGGCTGTCCCAGCTTTCGACCGGCCGCCTTCTCCAGGGCGGTCAGATGCCCGGAGATCTCCTGGGCCAGTCCGTCCGGCTCGCTGCCGGAGCTGAAGAAGGCCCGGCAGGCCTCGGTCGTCACGGTGAAACCCGGCGGCACCGACAGCCCCAGCCGGGTCATCTCGGCAAGGTTCGCCCCCTTGCCGCCGAGCAGGCCGGCCAGCTCACGGCCGCCCTCCGCGAAGTCGTACACGTATCGGACCATGATCTCGGTCTCCTCCGTCGGGCTTCGGCTGGATGCGCTCTCCAGCGTCTGCCTGCCGGTGTCGGAGGGGGCAGGTGCTGTCGGTCCCCTCTGGAGGGCCGGTCGGCCCAGGCGCGTGTGTCGCTGCCCGGCTTTGGTCGGCTAGTTCTTCTGGAGTGCGCGGGTGACTCCCGCGATGACGGAGGTGGTCAGCACCCAGCCGAAGGCGATCAGCAGGTAGGCCAGCCACTGGAGAGTGCCGTTCGACCAGTACCAGGCCGTGCGCTGGCCCAGGCCGCCGATGGGGATCAACAGGTCGAGCGTGTAGACGAGGGGCTGGAACGGGGCACCCTCGCCTCGCTGGACCGGACGCGGGGAGTGGCCGCCGAAGGACAGTGTGCCCAGCAAGGTCAGCGCGAGGAGCCAGACGCCGGACAGCCAGGGACGGTAGCCGTAGCCGACGGTCACGTCGAGCAGGTGCCCCCAGGCACGTGCGGCCGGGGGCAGGGTATGACGCCGGTGGCGCTGTTTGGCCAGGAGTACGCGGCGGGCTTCGTCGTCGTGGCCGGACTTCCGGTACCAGCTCGCCAACTGCTCGTAGGGTTGGGGGTTGTAGCCGGGGCTCCGTCGTATCCACGCCACGCGCTGGGCCACGGAGTTCCGCCGCCCCACTGCCTCCCGACCTCCGCCCGCCTCGGCCGACTTGATGGAGCCGTAGACGAAACCGTCCAACTCCACTACCTCGGGCCAGCTGTGCTCGCTGTCGTGCAGGTACGACACCTGCGCACCCTGCAGGTCCACGGCACCGGACGGTGGTGCGGCGAGGGCGAAGGCGAAGTCGACTGCCTGCATCAACGGTGCCGACAGGGAGGGGCCGTTGCCGTCGGGCGGGCCGTTCAGCACGGCCCCTGCGAAGCTCAGGCCGGCCGAGACCCGGGCGCCCCGCAGGCCTACGGTCCCGTTCGCGACGAACCCGTCGGAGAGGATGACCATGGAGGCCACGGAGTTCTCCAGATTGAGCGCCAGGCCACGCGGGCTGGGCTCCTCCAGCCGCGCGCCGTTCATGTACAGGCCGCCGGGCAACTGCGCGCCCGGCAACCGTACTTCACCCCGTGCGACGAAGCCGGGCCGACAGAAGAACCCCCCTTCCATGACGAGGCCGCCGGCTGCCAGGGCCCACCCGTTGGGCGCGTTGAGCTCGGCCTTGTTGAGGATGACGCCGCCGGTCACTCGGGCGTTGGTGAGGGACAGCGCGGTGATGCGATGGTGGAAGTGAGAGGGGGCACCGCTCTCGATGATCGAGCGCCCCAGGTCCACGTTCCCCTCGATACGGGTCGCCCCGGCCTCGATGCCAGGCACCTGGCAGCCTTTGAAGACGAGCGTCTGGGTCGTCGCCCCGAGCAGGTTCACCGCCTCCTCGAACCAGCACTCCTCCAGCCAGAGGGCATACGCGAGCTGCGCACCGGCGAGGTCGAGCGGTCCGACGATCCGCGCCCCGGCGAGCCGCAGACACGGCACGGCACCGGGCTGCCCAGTGTGCGCGCCCAGCATCAGCGCCCCAGAAGTGCTCCAGAAGGAGACCGCCGGCCACCGGGCCGATGGCGATCCCCAGTCCGCTGGTGGCCGCCCACACACCGATCGCCCTGCGCCGCTCGCCCGGGTCACGGAACATGTCGGTGATGATCGACAGGGTGGACGGCATCATCATCGCCGCGCCCACACCCATCCCGGCCCGTGCCGCGATGAGCATCCCCGTCGAGCCGGAGTACGCGGCCCACGCCGACGTTCCCCCGAACACCGCCAGGCCCGTGACGAACACCCGTCGGCGGCCGAACCGGTCCGCGCTGCTGCCGGCAACCAGCATCAGTCCGGCGAAGACCAGGGCGTAGGCGTCCACGATCCATTGCAACTGGGTCATCGAGGCGTCCAGTTCGCGGACCATAGTGGGCAGTGCCACGTTCAGGATCGTGTTGTCCAGAGTCACGATCAGCAGTGACACACAGAGCACGAGCAGTGCCGCCCAGCGGTTGGCCGGACCGCGATTCCTCGGTGCTGTGGCCTGTTCCGGTACGTCTCGTAAATTCGTCATGGGCCCATGCAAGGCCGCGGGCCCGGCGGCGGGGCAGATACCGAACGTCCCTGGGAGGGTCCGAGCGGCCCTCCCAGGGCGCGTGCGTCACCGGTGGTGCATGGTCTCCAGCGCGGCCGCCAGGACGTGGGGGTCGTGGTGGCCCTTGTAGACGGCCGGCGGCTGCTTGTCGAGGTGGAGAAGCTCGGACACCGCCGCCCACGCCGTGCGTACGGAGTACTCGACCGTGAAGACGACGTCGTCCGGTACCTCGGCGAACTGGCCGATGAAGGCGAGGTTGACCGAGCCCTCGGGCACGACCTCGGGGCGGTCGTCGCGGCGGCGGTTCAGGAACTGGCTGGTGATGTAGGGCATCACGCAGGGAATGACGGTCGAGGTCTCCAGGACGCGGGCGCTGGTCGGGGCGTCGAAGTGCAGGTGGTGCAGGACCTCTTCGAGGATTTCCCGGCCGGAGCACATGGTCATCGGTTTGGGCGTGTGGTTGCCTGCGCGGCCGGGGAAGAGGCCGTAGCCCCACCAGACCGAGACGTCGTCCGGCTGGTCGCGATAGACGGGCTGGCGGTTGGCGACGATGGTGAGCAGCCAGTTGGAGTCGGTGAAGGTCATCAGGCCGCCCTTGCCGGTCTCCCGGCCGCTGAACTCGGCCAGTGCGTCGAGGAAGACGGGGTCCTTGGCCGTGACGGTGAAGGACTCCCAGCGGGACTCCTTGACGTGCTTGTCGAAGGCGTCCGGGTTCCCGAAGTTCTCGTGTCCTCGGGCCAGCCGGTGCCAGAGCAGCCAGGCGTCCGAGCGCTGGGGAGGCGGGGGCGGGGGAGAGGTGTGCGTGCCCCGGCTGGAGGCGTCGGTCATGGAGCCGTTGGTGACCAGGACCAGATCCTCGGGGGCGATGGCGATCCGCTCCTCGCGGCCGGCCCGGACCAGTCGGACGGCCTGCACCGTCTTGCCGTCCTTCCCCGGCGCGAAGTCGAGGTCGGTGACCGTACAGCCAGGGTGGATGGTCACGCCGCGCTCGCGCAGCCAGGACGCCAGGGGGCGCACGATCGAGTCGTACTGGTTGTACCGGGTCCGGTGGATGCCGGACATGGAGCCGAACTCCGGGAACAGGTGGATGAAGCGGCGGAGGTAGCGGCGGAACTCGATCGCGCTGTGCCAGGGCTGGAAGGCGAACGTGGTGCACCACATGAACCAGAAGTTGGTGGTGAAGAAGTGCTCGCCGAAGCAGTCGGTGATCCGCTTGTCGTCCAGGTGCCCCTCGGGGGTCGCCAGACACCGGACCAGCTCCAGCCGGTCGCGCTCGGAGAACCCCATCGAGCGGGAGTCGACGATCTTTCCGTCCCCGTCGACCAGCCGGGCGATGTCGTCCCAGGCGAACTCCTCGTGCCCGGCCAGGATCTCCTGGGTCACGGTCACCGAGGGATCGTCCAGCGTGGGAATGCCGGACAGCAGGTCGTACGTGCAACGGAACTCGGCCTCGAACATCCGCCCGCCGCGCATGGTGTAGCCGGCCTCCGCGCTGCCGCCCGCGTCCAGGCTGCCCCCGATGCCCATCTGCTCCTCGAAGAGATGGATGTCCGCGCCGTCGAACCCGCCGTCGCGGATCAGGAAAGCCGCCGCGGCGAGCGCCGCGATCCCGCTACCCACCAGATATGCCTTCGCCATCACAAGTCTCCTCGTCGCTCGCGTCCGCGGATCGGGAACCGCACCTCCTACGTTTTCCTGCGCGAGCGGCGCCGTCAGTGGGCCGTTGGTCACCGGTCGGGCCCAGACGGCTCTGGTGGTCAGGCGGGGGCATCGCCTCGGGAGCTGTGCCACGGTGTCGGTCGACAGCACGAAGAGCATGGGGGATGGCGTTCGAAGGGGACAGCGGTCAGCGCGCCCGGATGCCGAGGCGAAAACGCCAGGGCTGCGTGTTGTGGATCGACGGCGCGGCCACGGCGGCGGAGGCCCGTTTCTCCAGCGTGAACGCGTCGAGAGCCGTGGCGGACATGGTGACCTTCTTCCCTGACAGGGCCGCGCTGCGGCCCCACCAGAGGGTGTGGTGGCGGCTTCGAGCATCCCGGCGGCGAGGCTGAGCAGCAGGGGTCGTTCGGCCTTCTGCGGTGCCGGCTGTCGCCCGGCGTTCAGCGATCGGCCGATGAGGTCGGACCCGGTTGCACGCGACGTCCCGTGCGGCAGGTCGCGCGGAAGGCCAGGGGAGGGCCGCCCGTCATGCCCTCGGAGGCGCGCCTCTGGCGGAATGGCGGGGTTTCCCGCAGCTCGCGGTGACGAGGGGCGGCCGGTCGACGGTGTACGGGCCGCAGGAGAGGCACGGGAGCGGATGGGGCAGGAGTTGACCGACGTGCTCGGCGCGGAGGGGCCGAGGTCCTGGTCGTCGGCAGCCGGGGCGGCGGGTTCGCGCGTGCCCTGCTCGGTTCGGTCAGCGTGCGAGGCTCACGGCACACAAGCTGCCCGGCCTTGGACTGCGTGTCCGGTACCGGCGAGCGGGCGGACAGCCCCCGAGCCTGCTCAGGCTCATGCCGTCGACCGTCACACCGCCGCGTGGGCGGCCACCGCATGCGTCGCGGGCTGTCCACCGGAGGCTGCTGCTGGTGCGATCAGCGGATCGGGTTGGCCCTGTCCGTGACCGTGGACGGACCGTGACCGTCGTCGCAGGTCGGCCGACGACGATCACGGTCCGTCGGACGATGCAGCGGCGGGCCGGGTGGAGGGGCGTGAGCGCACGGGCAGTCGGTGCGTAAGAGCGCGACCCCACCGCTGCTCACCTCGCCGGTCGGCTCCCGGTCTCCGGTTGTTCCAGGTGGGTGGCGAGGACCGCTGCCTGGACGCGGCGCTGGACGCCCAGTTTGGCGAGGAGGCGGGAGATGTGGTTCTTGACGGTCTTCTCGGAGAGGTAGAGCTTCT
>NZ_JBEOYD010000092.1:0-12337 GCF_040296885.1 Streptomyces sp. NPDC001980
CGCCTCCACCACGTCCACCTCGGACGCCAACAGACCCGCATTCGCCAACGCCTGCCGGATCACCCGCTGCTGCGAGGGACCGTTCGGAGCCGACAAGCCGTTGGAGGCACCGTCCTGGTTGACAGCACTGCCGCGGATCACCGCCAGCACCGGATGACCATGACGCCGCGCATCCGACAACCGCTCCAGCAGCACCACACCGACGCCCTCACCGAAACCGGCGCCATCGGCGGCTTCGGCGAACGCCTTGCAGCGGCCGTCGGCGGCCAGGCCGCGCTGCCGGCTGAACTCGGTGAACAGGGCGGGGGTGGACATGACGGTGACACCGCCGGCGAGGGCGAGCGAGCACTCGCCCGAGCGCAGCGCCTGGCTCGCCAGGTGCATCGCCACCAGCGACGACGAGCAGGCGGTGTCGACGGTGACGGCCGGGCCCTCCAGGCCGAAGGTGTACGCGATCCTGCCGGACAGCACGCTGGGCGAGGTGCCGGTGCCGAGGAAGCCCTCGATCTCCTCGGGTACCTCGGTGAGGCGCGCCGCGTAGTCCTGGTACATCACACCGGCGAACACACCGGTGGCGCTGCCCTTGAGGTCCTGCGGGCGGATGCCGGCGCGTTCGAGCGCTTCCCAGCTGGTCTCCAGGAGCAGCCGCTGCTGCGGGTCCATGGCCAGCGCCTCACGCGGGCTGATGCCGAAGAAGCCGGGGTCGAAGTCGGCCGCCCCGGCGAGGAATCCGCCCTCGCGCGCATACGAGGTGCCGCGGCGGACGCCCTCCGGGTCGTACAGGCCCTCCAGGTCCCAGCCGCGGTCGCCGGGGAAGGCGGCGACGGCATCGCCGCCGGAGGCGACCAGGTTCCACAGGTCCTCGGGGGTCCGGACGTCGCCGGGGAAGCGGCAGCCCATGGAGACGATCGCGATCGGCTCGTCCACCGCGACGGCCTGGACCGTGGCGGCGGCCGTGTCCTGCCCCTCGCCCAGTTCGGTGAGGAGGTGCTCGGCGAGCACCAGCGGGGTCGGGTGGTCGAAGACCAGCGTGGCTGGGAGCTTCAGGCCGGTGACGGCGCCCAGCCGGTTGCGCAGCTGGACCGAGGCGAGCGAGTCGAAGCCGAGGTCGCGGAAGGCCCTGCTGCCGTCGATGACGTCGGCGGAGGCGTGGCCGAGGACCGTGGCGACGCGGGCGCGGACGAGGTCGACGACGGCGCCGAGGCGGTCGGCGGCGGGCAGGGCGGCGAGCTGTGCGGCCAGCGAGGTGGTGTCGGCGGCGGTGTCCTGCCCCGCGACGGTCCGGCGGGCCGGGGTGCGGACCAGCCCGCGCAGCAGCGGCGGGACCGGGTCGGAGGAGGCGCGCAGCACCGGCAGGTCCAGGCGCATGAGGACGAGCAGCGGGTCCGGTGCGGACAACGCCCGGTCGAACAGCTGGAGTCCCTGCTCGACGGTGAGCGGCGGCATGCCGGAGCGCGCGATGCGGCGCAGGTCGGCCTCGTCGAGGTGGCCGGTCATCGCGCTGGCCTGCTCCCACAGGGACCAGGCGAGGGACTGGGCGGGCAGCCCCGCTGCGCGGCGGTGCTGGGCCAGCGCGTCGAGGTAGGCGTTGGCGGCGGCGTAGTTGCCCTGGCCGGGGCCGCCGAAGACGCCGGCGGCGGAGGAGAACAGGATGAACGCGGACAGATCGAGGTCGCGCGTCAGCTCGTGCAGATGGACGGCGGCGTCCACCTTGGGCCGCAGGACGGTGTCGATGCGGTCCGGGGTCTGGGCGGTGACGACGCCGTCGTCGAGCGCGCCGGCGGCGTGGATCACGGCGCGGAGCGGTCGCCGCAGTCCCTCGATCACCGCGGCCAGGGCGGCACGGTCGGCGGCGTCGCAGGCGACCAGGTCGACCTCGGCACCGAGCCCGGTGAGTTCCGCGTGCAGTTCCGGAGCGTGTCCGGTGCGGCTGAGCAGCACGAGGTGGCGTACGCCGTGGTGGGTGACGAGGTGCCGGGCGAGGTGGGAGCCGAGCAGGCCGGTGCCACCGGTGATCAGGACGGTGCCGTCGAGCGCCGTCGGCCGGTCGTCGGACCGGGCGCGCTCCAGGCGGGGGGCGAGGAGGCGGGCACCGCGCACCGCGAGCTGGTCCTCGCCGGTGACGAGCGGCACCTCGGCGCCGTCCGGGTCGGCGTCGGTGTCCACGAGCACGAAGCGGCCGGGGTGCTCGGACTGGGCGGATCTGACCAGGCCCCAGACGGCGGCTCCGGCCAGGTCGGTGACGTCCTCCGAGGGGGTGGCGGACACCGCTCCGGTGGTGACGAACGCCAGCTGTCCGGGCTCGTCTGCGGCGAGCCACCGCTGCACCTGGGCGAGGGCGTGGTGCAGGGTGGCCCGGACGTCTCCGCCGGGCTGGATGCGGAGCGTCTCGGCCGGTGCCGCGGTGCCGGTCGTGGCGGGCAGCGGTGTCCAGGCCGGGCGGAAGACGGCGTCGGCGCCCGGCGTGGCCATGGCGTCGGCGGCGGGCGGGCGCAGCGCGAGGGACTCCACCGAGGCCACGGGCCGGCCGGCGGGGTCGGCGACGTGCACGGAGACGGCGTCCGGTCCGGCGGGGGCGATGCGGACGCGGAGCGCGGTGGCACCCTGGGCGTGCAGGACCACGCCGTTCCAGGAGAACGGGAGCCGGGCCTCGGCGGCGTCGGCGAGGCCGGTGACGTGCAGCGCCGCGTCGAGCAGGGCGGGGTGCAGGCCGAAGAGCCGGGCCGGGCCCTGCTGGTCGTCGGGGAGGGCGACCTCGGCGAAGAGTTCGTCGCCGCGACGCCACGCCGTGCGCAGGCCTTGGAACGCCGGTCCGTAGCCGAAGCCGGCCGCGGCATAGCGGTCGTACATGTCGGCGCTGTCGAGCGGGGTGGCGTCCCGCGGCGGCCAGACGGTGAGGTCGGCGGCAGGCAAGGCGGGCGCGGTGGACAGGGTGCCACTGGCGTGGCGGGTCCACTCGTCCGTGCCGTCGGGGGCCGCGTGCAGGGTGACCGTGCGGCGGCCCGCCGGGTCGGGGGCGCCGACCGCGAGCTGGATGGTGACGGAGCCGTTCTCCGGCAGGACGAGCGGTGTCTCCAGCAGGAGTTCCTCGACCCGGTCGCATCCCACCTGGTCGCCGGCGCGGGCGGCGAGTTCCAGGAACGCCGTGCCGGGCAGCAGGATCGCGCCGCGCACCGTGTGGTCGGCGAGCCAGGGGTGGGTGCGGACGGAGAGGCGTCCGGTGAGCAGGGCACCCTCGGTGTCCGCCAGCGCGACGACCGCGCCGAGCAGCGGGTGGTCGGCGGAGCCGAGGCCGGCCGCGGCCACGTCGCCCTGCTGGGCGGAATGGTCCTCCAGCCAGTACGCCTCTCGCTGGAAGGGGTAGGTGGGCAGGTCGATGCGGGAGCCGCCGGGGAGCAGCGATGTGAGGTCGGCGGAGACGCCGGCCACGTGGAGTTCGGCGAGGGAGAGCAGGAACCGGTCCCAGCCGCCCGCGTTCCGCCGCAGCGTGCCGACCACGGTCCCGCCGACCGTCTCCTCGATCGCCGCCGTCAGCACCGGATGCGGGCTGACTTCCACGAACACGCCGTGACCCGCGGCGCCGAGCGCGCGCACCGCGGTCTCCAGCTCCACGGTCTGCCGCAGGTTGCGATACCAGTACCCGGCATCGAGGGCCGCGGTGTCCAGCAGACCGCCGGTCACCGTCGAGTAGAAGGGGACCTCGGCGCTGCGCGGGGTCAGGCCCGCGAGCGTGGTCAGCAGCTCCTCGCGGATCTCCTCCACGTGGGCGGAGTGGGAGGCGTAGTCGACGGGGACGCGCCGGACGCGTACGTCGTCCCACGTGTCGAGGGTGTCGAGGGCGGCGGTGTCGCCGGCGACCACGACGGACGACGGGCCGTTGACGGCGGCGACGGAGAGGCCGGGGCCGATACGGCGCCGGGCCTCCTCCGCCGAGAGGGCGACCGAGGTCATGCCGCCGCGGCCGGCGAGGGCGTTGAGCGCCTTGCTGCGCAGCGCGACGACGCGTGCGCCGTCCTCCAGTGAGAGCGCGCCGGCCACGACGGCCGCGGCGATCTCGCCCTGCGAGTGGCCGACGACGGCGTCCGGCCGGACGCCCGCGGCCTGCCACAGGGCGGCGAGGGAGACCATCACGGCGAACAGCACCGGCTGGACGACGTCCACCCGGTCGAAGTCGCCGGAGCGCAGCACGTCCTCCAGGGACCAGTCGACGTGCGGGGCGAGCGCCTCGGCGCACCGGGCGATCCGCTCGGCGAAGACGGGTGAGGTGTCGAGGAGGTCCACCGCCATGCCGGTCCACTGCGCGCCCTGGCCCGGGAAGACGAAGACCAGGTCACGGGTGGGGCGGACGGTGCCGCGCACCAGGGTGGGGTGTTCCTCGTCGTTCGCCAGGGCGGCGAGCGCGGCGTCGGCGTCGCTGCCACCGAGGAGGACGGCTCGATGTTCCAGTGCGGCCCGGGTGGTGGCCAGGGAGTGGCCGACGTCGAGCGGGTCGAGGCCGGTGAGGGCGCGCAGCTGGGCCGCCCGGGCGCGCAGCGCCTGCGGGCTGCGTGCGGAGAGCGTCCAGGGCACGACGGCCGGGGCGGTCACCGCGGCGGGGGCGGCGGTGTCGGCGTCGTCGGGGCCGGGCTCGGTCTCCTCCGGCTGCTCGGGAGCCGGTGCCTGTTCCAGTACGACGTGGCTGTTGGTGCCGCTGACGCCGAAGGAGGAGACGGCGGCGCGGCGGACCCGGTCCACCGCGGGCCAGGGCTGGAGTTCGGTGGCCAGCCGGACCGTGCCCGACTCCCAGTCGACCTGGGGCGTGGGCCGGTCCGCGTGCAGGGTGGGCGGCACCTGGCCGTGGCGCATGGCCTGCACCATCTTGATGATGCCGCCGACTCCGGCGGCGGCCTGGGTATGGCCGATGTTCGACTTCAGGGAGCCCAGCAGCAGCGGCTGCTCCGGGCTGTGCGCGCGGCCGTAGGTGGCGAGGAGCGCCTGCGCCTCGATCGGGTCGCCGAGCGGCGTGCCGGTCCCGTGCGCCTCGACGACGTCGATGTCGGCCGCGGTCAGCCTGGCGTTGGCCAGGGCCTTGCGGATGACCCGCTGCTGGGCGGGGCCGTTGGGCGCGGTGAGCCGCGAGCTGGCGCCGTCCTGGTTGACGGCGGTGCCGCGGACCAGGGCGAGCACCGGGTGGCCGTTGCGCCGGGCGTCGGAGAGCCGCTCCAGCAGGAGCATGCCGACACCCTCGCCCCAGCCGGTGCCGTCGGCGTCGGCGGCGAACGACTTGCAGCGGCCGTCCGCGGCCAGGCCGCGCTGCCTGCTCATCTCGGTGAACGCGACGGGGGTCGACATCACCATGGCGCCGCCGGCCACGGCGAGCGTGCACTCCTCGGCGCGCAGTGCCTGAGCCGCCAGGTGCAGGGCGACCAGCGACGACGAGCAGGCGGTGTCCACGCTGACCGCGGGGCCCTCGAAGCCGAAGACGTACGCGATGCGTCCGGAGGCGACGCTGTCGGAGTTGCCCCCGGCGAGGAATCCCTCGACCTCCTCGGGCACCCGGCGCAGCCGGGAGCCGTAGTCCTGGTACTGCACACCGGCGAAGACGCCGACCTGGGCGCCGCGCTGGACCCGGGGGTCGATGCCGGCCCGTTCGAACGCCTCCCAGGTGGTCTCCAGGAGCAGCCGCTGCTGCGGGTCCATCGCGAGCGCCTCGTTCGGCGAGATGCCGAAGAACTGCGGCTCGAAGCCGGCGATCTCGTCGAGGAAGCCGCCCTCGCGGGCGTAGCTGCTGTCCGGGCGGGTGCCCGCCGGGTCGTACAGCCGCTCCAGGTCCCAGCCGCGGTCGTCCGGGAACGGGGTGACGGCGTCCGTGCCGGCGGCGACCATGCGCCACAGGTCCTCGGGGCTGTGCACGCCGCCCGGGTAGCGGCAGGCCATGCCGACGATGGCGATGGGCTCGGTGTCCTTGGCCTCGAGCCTGGTCAGTTGCTGTCGCGTGCGGTGCAGATCGGTCGTGACCCGCTTGAGGTAGGTACGGAGCTTGTCGTCGTTCACTGCTGTCCCTCTACCTTGGTGGGCGATCACGACATGCCCAGCTCGTTGTCGATGAAGTCGAAGATCTCGTCGTCGTCGGCCGCGTCGAGGAGTTCCTCGACGGAGTCGCCGCCGGCGGCCGCGCGCGCCTTGGTCAGCAGCTCGTTCAGCCGCCCGGTCAGCTCCTCGCGGTGGCGCTCGTCCTCCAGGAGGACGGTGAGCCGCGCGAGTTCGGCCAGGCCGGGCAGTTGCCCGTCCGCCGGTTCGGGTACGAGCTCGGCGGCGAGGTGGCCGGCGATGGCACGGCACGACGGGTAGTCGAAGAGCAGGGTGGCGGGCAGCCGGAGCCCGCTGGCCGCGCCCAGCCGGTTGCGCAGTTCGACCGCGGTCAGGGAGTCGAAGCCCACCTCCAGCAGGCCCCGGTCGACGTCGACGGAGCCGGCGTCGGCGAAGCCCAGCACGGTGGCCGTGTGGTCGCGGACCAGGTCGAGCAGGGCCCGGTCGCGCTGGGCGTCCGTCATTCCGGACAGCCGCTGGGCCAGCCCGGCCGCCTCGGCGGTGCCGCCTGCGGTGTCGGCGGCTCCGCGCCGAACGGCCGCGCGCACCAGGCCCCGCAGCACCGCGGGCACCTCGCCCTGCGCCGGGGCCCCCGTGGTGTCCAGGCGCAGCGGCAGCAGTACCGGATGGTCCTCGGCGAGGGCGGTGTCGAACAGCTCCAGGCCCTCCGCGGGCGGGAAGGCGATGATGCCGCCGCGCGCGATGCGCTTGAAGTCGTTCTCGTCGAGGTGGCCGCTCATGCCCGCGTCGTTGGCCCACAGGCCCCAGGCCAGCGAGGCGGCCGGCAGTCCCTGGGCCCTGCGGCGGTGTGCCAGGGCGTCCAGGAAGGCATTGGCCGCCGCGTAGTTGGCCTGTCCCATGCCGCCGAAGACGCCGGCGACGGAGGAGAAGACCACGAAGGCCGACAGGTCCAGGTCCGCGGTGAGTTCCTGGAGGTTGAGGACCGCGTCGACCTTGGGCCGCAGGACGAAGTCCAGCTGCTCGTCGGTGATCGACGCCACGATGCCGTCCTGCACCACACCGGCGGTGTGGACGACGGCGGTGACCGGGTGCTCGGACGGGACGGCGGCGAGCAGGGCGGCGAGTGCGTCGCGGTCGGCGACGTCGCAGGACGCCACCTCCACCTCGGCGCCCAGCGCGGTCAGCTGCTCCTGCAGCCGTGCGGCGCCCGCGCCGGCCGGGCCGCTGCGGCTGGTCAGCAGCAGCCGCTTGACGCCGTGTGCGGCGACCAGGTGCCGGGAGACATGGGCGCCGATCGCACCGGTGCCGCCGGTCACCAGGACGGTGCCGCCGCGCTCCCACTCCTGGTCGGCGTCCGTGACGCCGACCGGGACGCGCGCGATGCGGTAGGCGTACGCCCGTCCGTCGCGCACCGCGAGCTGCGGCTCGCCACTGGCGACGGCACGCGCGAACGTCGTGCCGCCGTGGTCCTGACCGTCGTCGCCGTCGCGGCCGTCGTGGTCCTGACCGTCGTGGTCCTGGTCGCCGTGCTCCCGGTCGACCAGGACGAACCGGTCCGGGTGCTCGGTCTGCGCGGAACGGACCAGGCCCCAGACGGCGGCTCCGGCGAGGTCGGGCACGTCGTCCGCGGCGGTCAGCGGGACCGCGCCGCGGGTGCTGAACACGAGCTTCGCCCCGGCCCGGTCCCGGGCGAGCCAGTCGCGGATGTCGGCCAGCGCCCGCCGGGTGGCACGGCGCACCGCCTCCGCGTCCTGCCCCGGCTCGTAGCTGCGGACCTCGAACGCGGGACCGGCGTCGGCGGCAGGCAGCGGCACCTCGGTGAACTCGGGGCGGAACAGGGTCCGGTGGGTCCGTCCGCCGCCCGTCGCGGACCGGGCGGGCGCCGCGGGACGCAGGGCGAGCGACTCGGCCGTGGCGACCGGCGCCCCGGTGCCGTCGAAGAGCGCGACCGACATCGAGCTGTCCCCTGTGGGCGCCATCCGCAGCCGGACCGCGGCCGCGCCGCCGGCGTGCAGGGTGACACCGCTCCAGGCGAACGGCAGCCAGGCCTGGTCGCTGCCGCTCAGCACGCCGAAGGCGAGGGAGTGCAGCACGCTGTCCAGGAGGGCCGGATGGAGTCCGAACCGGCCGGCCTCGGACCGCTCGGCGGCGGGCAGCGCGGCCTCGGCGAACACCTCGTCGCCGCGCCGCCACACCGCCGTCAGCCCCTGGAAGACCGGACCGTAGGCGAAGCCGCTCTCCGCGAACCGGTCGTACAGGCCGCTCACGTCGACGGGCTCGGCGCCCGGCGGCGGCCACTCGGTGAGGGTCCCGGTGACCGACGCGACGGGCGTGGCGCCCGGCGACAGCACACCGTCGGCGTGCCGGATCCACGTCTCGTCGGCCGGCGCGTCCTGCGGCCGGGAGAACACCTCGAGCGAGCGGGTGCCGTCCGTGCCCTGCGGGCCGACCCGCATCTGCAGGACGACGGCGCCGTCCCTCGGCAGCACCAGCGGTGCCGCCAGGGACAGTTCGTCGACCCGGGCGCAGCCGACCTCGTCGGCCGCCCTGACGGCCAGTTCGAGGAAGGCCGTCGCCGGGAACAGGGCCTCGTCGAAGACCCCGTGGTCGGCCAGCCACGGCGTGCTGTGCAGGGACAGCCTGCTGGTGAAGACGTACGTGTCGGCGTCGGCCAGTTCGACGGCGGCGCCGATCAGCGGGTGCCCGGTGGCGATCAGGCCCGCGGACGTCACGTCGCCGCCACCGGCGGTGTCGTCGAGCCAGTAGCGCTCGCGCTGGAACGCGTAGGTGGGCAGCGGCACGCGGCGCACGGCACGGTCCGCGAGGACCCGGTCCCAGTCGGGGGTGGTCACCCGGGCGTGGAGGCGGCCCAGGGCGGCGGTCACCGAGTCGACCTCGTCGCGGTCCCGGTGCAGCAGCGGGACCAGTTCGGCGGAGCCGTCCAGGCAGTCCTGGGCGAGCGCGGTGAGGGAGCTGTCGGGGCCGATCTCGACGAACGCGGTCACTCCGGCCCGTTCGAGGGCCCGTACGCCGTCGAGGAACCGGACCGCGCCGCGGACGTGGCGCACCCAGTAGTCCGGGGTGCACAGCTCGTCGGCGCCGGCGAGGGCGCCGGTGACGTTGGAGACGACGGGGATGCGGGGCGGGTGGAACTCCAGCCGGGCCGCGACCTGGCGGAACTCCTCCAGCATCCCGTCCATGTGCGGGGAGTGGAAGGCGTGGCTGACCCGCAGCCGTCTGGTCTTGCGGCCGTCGGCGGCGAGCCGGGCGGCGACGTCGAGCACGGCGTCCTCGTCACCGGCGACGACGGTGGCCACCGTGCTGTTGACCGCGGCCACGGTGACCCGGTCCCCGCACTCGGCGAGGTAGGGCAGCACCGCCTCCTCCGGTGCCATCACGGACACCATGGCGCCGTCGCCGCGCATGGCCTGCATCAGCCGGGCGCGCTCCGCGACCAGCAGGGCGGCGTCCGGCAGCGACAGCACCCCGGCGACGTGGGCGGCCGCCAGCTCGCCGACCGAGTGGCCGATGAGGTGGTCGGGGCGCAGGCCCCAGTGCTCGGCGAGCCGGAACAGGGCGACCTCGACGGCGAACAGGGCCGGCTGGGTGTAGGCCGTGCGGTCGAGCAGGTCGGCGTCCGCGGAGCCGGCGGCGGCGCCGATCACCTCGTGCAGCGGGCGTTCGAGCAGCGGGTCGAGAGCGGCGCAGACTGCGTCGAAGGCCTCGGCGAACACCGGGAACTCGCGGTGCAGCCGCAGTCCCATGCCGAGCCGCTGGCTGCCCTGGCCGGAGAAGAGGAACGCCACGCGCGGCTCGGCGGGCGGCACGGTGCCGGTCACCGACCGCAGGGCGGCACGGATCGCGTCGCGGTCGCCGTCCGGCACGACGGCCCGGTGCTCCAGGTGGGCGCGGGCGGTGGCCAGGGTGTAGCCGACGTCGGCGGGCCGTACGTCCGGGTTCTCCGCCAGGTGCCGGTCGAGCAGGGCCGCCTGCTCGCGCAGCGCCGGTGCGCTGCGGGCGGAGAGCACCAGCGGCACCGGCAGCGGTTCCCGCCCGCCGGTGGTGGTGGCCGGTTCGTCGCCGGGGGCCTGTTCCAGGATGGTGTGGGCGTTGGTGCCGCTGACGCCGAAGGAGGACACGGCGGCCCGGCGCGGGTGACCGGTGACCGGCCACGGGGTGTTCTCGGTGACCAGGTCGACGCTGCCCGCGCTCCAGTCGATGAACGGGGACGGCTCGTCGACGTGGAGGGTGCCGGGCACCGTGCCGTGCTGCATGGCCAGCACCATCTTGATGACGCCGGCGATGCCCGCGGCTGCCTGGGTGTGGCCGATGTTGGACTTGACCGAGCCCAGCAGCAGTGGCTGCGTGCGGTTCTGGCCGTAGGTGGCCAGCAGCGCCTGGGCCTCGATGGGGTCGCCCAGCCGGGTGCCGGTGCCGTGCGCCTCGACCACGTCGAGTTCGGCGGGCGTCAGGCGGGCGCCGGCCAGTGCGTCGCGGATGACGCGCTGCTGCGAGGGGCCGTTGGGGGCGGTCAGGCCGTTGGACGCGCCGTCCTGGTTGACCGCGCTGCCGCGCACCAGGGCCAGCACCGGATGGCCGTTGCGCCGGGCGTCGGAGAGGCGCTCCAGCAGGACCAGGCCGACGCCCTCGGCCCAGGCGGTGCCGTCGGCGGCGGCCGCGAAGGGCTTGCAGCGGCCGTTCTCGGCGAGCCCGCGCTGCCGGCTGAACTCGATGAACGACGTCGGGGTGGCCATCGCGGCGGCCCCGCCGGCCAGCGCCATCGTGCACTCGCCGGCGCGCAGCGACTGCGCGGCGAGGTGGATGGCGACCAGTGAGGACGAGCACGCGGTGTCCACGCTGACCGCCGGGCCCTCCAGGCCGAAGGTGTAGGAGATGCGTCCGGAGGCGACGCTGCCCGCGCTGCCGATGCCGAGGTAGCCCTCGACCTCCTCCGGGGCGTTGCGCACCCGCAGGCCGTAGTCGTGGTAGCTGGAGCCGACGAACACGCCGGCGCGGCTGCCCTTGACCGACCGCGGGTCGATGCCGGCCCGCTCGAACGCCTCCCAGGTGGTCTCCAGGAGCAGCCGCTGCTGCGGGTCGATGGTGGTCGCCTCGCGCGGGGAGATGCCGAAGAAGACGGGGTCGAAGTCGGCCAGGTCGTGCAGGAAGCCGCCTTCGCGCGTGTACGTGGTGCCGTGGTGGTCGGGGTCCGGGTGGTAGAGGGCGTCCAGGTCCCAGCCGCGGTCGGTGGGGAACGGCGTGATGGCGTCGCCGCCCTCGCTGACCAGCCGCCAGAAGTCCTCCGGGGTGCGCACCCCGCCGGGGAAGCGGCAGGCGAGCGCCACGATGGCGATGGCGTCGTCGGTGACCGCGGCGCCGGCCGTGGGCACCACGGCGGCGGTCTCGGAGCGGGTTTCCGGCTCGCCCAGTTCCGCCGCCAGGTGGTCGACGACGGCGGTCGGGGTCGGGTGGTCGAAGACGAGCGTGACCGGGAGCCGCAGCCCGGTCGCCACGGAGAGCCTGTTGCGCAGCTCCACCGCGGTCAGCGAGTCGCAGCCGAGGTCCTTGAAGACCCGGTCACGGCCGATCGCGTCGGCACCGTCGTAGCCGAGGGCCTCGGCGGCCACCGTGCGCACCAGGTCCAGGAGCGCGGTCCGGTCCAGGGCGGCCGGCCGCTCGGGCGCGGCCGACCGCTCGGTGACCGCGGCCACCTCCGGCAGGTCGGCGATGAGCGGGCTGGGCCGCAGGGCGGTGAAGGCGGCGACGAAGCGGTCCCACGCGAAGTCGGAGACGATCACGTGCGGTTCGCCCGAGCCGACCGCGTCCCGCAGGGCGGCGACGGCGCGCTCGGGGTCCATGGCGGGCATGCCGTCGCGGACCAGCCGGGCGGCCACCGCGTCGTCGGCCAGGCTCTTGCCGGCCCACAGCCCCCACGACACGGAGGTGGCGGGCAGGCCGAGGTCGCGGCGGTGCAGGGCCAGCGCGTCGAGGTAGGCGTTGGCCGCGGCGTAGCCGCCCTGTCCGGTGCCGGCGAGGGTGGAGGCCACCGAGGAGAACAGCACGAACGCCGACAGGTCCCGCTCGCGGGTCAGTTCGTGCAGCACCAGGGCGGCGTCGGCCTTGGGCCGGGCCACGCCGACCGCGCGCTCGGCGGTGAGGGAGTCGAGCACGCCGTCGTCGAGGACGCCCGCCGTGTGCACCACGGCGGTCAGCGGGGTCTCGGCCGGGATGCCGGCCAGCAGCTCCGCGACGGCGGCCCGGTCGGCCACGTCGCAGGCGGCGACGGTGACCCGGGCGCCCAGCGCGC
>NZ_JBEOYD010000093.1:0-12272 GCF_040296885.1 Streptomyces sp. NPDC001980
ACCAAACTGCAACTTGCGGCGAGCCTAGCATGTAGGCAGCCGAAAGCAACAGAGGCCAAGATCACGTCACCCGGACGTTTGAATCGCCCCGAGGGCCGAGACCGCGCCGACGCCGTGTCAGTTCCTCACGGGGCGACGGTCGTCGTGGAGACGAGGCTGCCCGCCGAGGGCAGTGCGGGCAGCGACGGCAGTGCGGGCAGGGCGCCGAGGAGACCGGTGACCGCTGCGAGGATGGGGGCCAGCAGCCCGGTGACGGCGCTCAGCACCCCGCCGAGGTCGAGCGAGGTCAGCGCACTGAGCAGGCCCTTGACGGCGGACTGGATCGCGTTCAGCAGGTCCGAGACGGGGTCGGCCGCCCGGGGTGCGGCCCGGTGCGCGCGCTCGGCGGCGCCGGCGTCCAGGTGCCGCAGCCGCTCCTGGACCGTGTTGTTCCACTCCCGCAGCGCCTTCGCGTAGGCGGCGGCCTGCGCCGGGTCGATGCGGGTGCCCTGCGCCGCGGCGACCTCGGGCAGCGCGTCCAGCAGGGGTGTCAGGGCACGGTCGTACCGTGTCGAGTCGATCGCGTCGATCCGGTCGAGGAGCGTGGCGAGGTCGGTGCCGGGCCGCGGAGCCGTCTGCGCGACACCGGGTCCCGTTGCTTCTCGGCCGGCGTCGGCGGCGGCAGCGGAGGCGGCCGCCGGGCCGAGGACCAGGGCGGCACAGACCAGGGGGGAGACGAGGAGGCCGCGAGAGGCTAGGGCACGCATGGGTTTCCTTTCGAGAACTGCTGTCTTTCGCCCACCGTGGAAAGCGGGGTGCGGCCCCGCAACCGGTCACCCACCGCGCCATGCGCCGCCAGTGCCACGGCGAAGGCCCTGACCAGGGGATTTGCCCCGGCACTGGACTCCGTCCGGGTGTCGGTCGGATGTTCGCCCGTCAGAGTGCGCCCGGCCGCCGACGCGGCCCGCACATGCGAAGAGCCCCGGGCAGGCCTCGCACCTTCACTTCCCCGCGGGATGCGGGACGTCCTTCCGGGCGCGCGCTCCCCGGCTCTGCTCTTGCATGTTCTATGGCACACACCATAAGTTACCCTCGCGTAAGGATGTGATGTGTCTCCACGGGAAGGGCGGTGGTCGCATGAGTCCGCGGAGGAGCGACAGCCGGGAACGGATGCTGCGCGGCGCCGCCGAGCTGCTGCGTGAGTACGGCGCCGGCGCCACCAGCATCGACCGGGTCCTCGCCCGCACCGGCGCCCCCCGAGGCTCCGTCTACCACCACTTTCCCGGCGGCCGTGCCCAGCTGGTCGAGGAGGCGGTGACCCGGTCCGGTGACCGCATGGCGAAGCGGATCGACGCGGCCATGGAGGCCGAGGACCCCGTGGCGGCGGTCGACTCCTTCTTCGCGCTGTGGCGGGAGCGGCTGACGGAGAGCGGCTACCGCGTCGGCTGCCCGATCGTGGCCGTGGCCGCGGAGACCAACGACGAGGCACCCCAGCTGGCCCGCTCCGCCGCCGCCGTCTTCGCCCGCTGGCAGCAGGCACTGGCCGCGCACTTCTGCCGGCACGGCCTTCCGCAGGCGCGCAGCACCCGGTTGGCCGCCTTCGTCGTCGCCGCCCTCGAAGGCGCCGTGATCATGTGCCGTGCCGAACAGAGCACCGCACCGCTGGACGCGGCCGCCGCCGAACTGCGCGAACTCCTGACCCATGCCTTCCCCGACCAGCGACGACCTGCCGACCCACGGCTGTCGTAACCAGTGACGACACCTGACGACCGCTGCGGCCCGTTGCCCGGAGAGCGGCGGGCCGCCTCGCACCACCACCAGCACCCCGAGGAGCCACCCGTGTCCACCACCGACCTCGCCGCCCTGTCCGGCCTCGAACTGATGCGCCGGATACAGTCCGCGCGGCCGACCGACACCGTGCCCCCTTCCATCGGCCGGCTGCTCGGCATGCGCTTCGAGGAGGTGGAGCACGGCCGCATGGTGATCTCGCTCGACACCGCCCCGACTTCGCCAACCCCCTCGGCATCGTCCACGGCGGCATCGCGGCCACCCTTCTCGACTCCGTGATGGGCTGCGCCGTACACACCACCCTGCCCGCCGGTGTCGGCTACACCACCCTCGAACTCAAGGTCAACTACATCCGCGCCGCCCACACCGGAGGCCAGACCCTCACGGCCGAGGGGAGCGTCATCCACGTCGGACGCTCCACCGCCACGGCCGAGGGAAAGGTGCTGGACGAGCGCGGGAAACTGATCGCCCACGCGACCACCACCTGCCTCGTCATGCGACCGGCCGGCGACTGACGGCGGGCCGGGCCCACGCGCGGAGCCCCGCACCCGACGGAGCGGGTGCGGGGCTCCGCGCGTGACGGGCCGGGCGGGCGGCTACTCCGGGACGCGGGCCAGGTCGTGCAGCCAGGCCTTCGCCGAACTGTCCGACGGAGCACGCCAGTCGCCGCGCGGGGAGAGCGAACCGCCTGCCGAGACCTTCGGTCCGTTCGGCATCGCCGAGCGCTTGAACTGGGCGAAGGCGAAGAAGCGCCGGCAGAAGTAGTCGAGCCAGTGCCGGATCTCCGCCAGGTCGTACGCCTTGCGCTCGGCCTCGGGGAAGCCGGGCGGCCACGCGCCCGCCTCCCGGTCGTGCCAGGCGTGCCAGGCCAGGAAGGCGATCTTCGACGGCCGGAACCCGTGCCGCAGCACCTGGTACAGGGTGAAGTCGTGCAGGGCGTACGGGCCGATCTTCGACTCGGTGGACTGCAGTTCCTCACCCGGCACCAGCTCCGGGCTGATCTCGGTGTCGAGGATCGCCGCCAGGGTCTTGCCGGTCTCCGCGTCGAACTGCTCGCTGCTGATGACCCAGCGGATCAGGTGCTGGATCAGCGTCTTCGGCACCCCGGAGTTGACGTTGTAATGGCTCATCTGGTCGCCGACGCCGTACGTCGACCAGCCCAGCGCCAGCTCCGACAGGTCCCCGGTGCCGAGGACGATGCCGCCGCGCTGGTTGGCCAGCCGGAACAGGTAGTCGGTGCGCAGACCGGCCTGCACGTTCTCGAAGGTCACGTCGTAGACCGGCTCGCCCGCGGCGAACGGGTGGCCCATCTCCTGCAGCATCAGCCGCGCGGTCGGCGTGATGTCCAGCTCGGCCGCGGTCACACCGAGCGAGTTCATCAGGCGGTGGGCGTTGCCCTTGGTGTGCTCGCCGGTCGCGAAACCCGGCAGAGTGAAGGCCAGGATGTCGCTGCGCGGGCGGCCCGCGCGGTCCATGGCACGGGCGGCGACGATCAGCGCGTGCGTGGAGTCCAGGCCGCCGGACACCCCGATCACCACCTTCGGGCCGCCGATCGCAGCCAGCCGCTGCTGGAGCGCGGCGACCTGGATGTTGTACGCCTCGTAGCAGTCCTGGGCGAGCCGCTGCGGGTCGGCCGGGACGAAGGGGAAGCGCTCCACCCGGCGGCGCAGCCCGAGGTCGGCCGTCGGCGGGTCGACCCGGAAGGGGACGGTCCGGAAGCCGCCGGTGCGGGCCGCGTGGGTACGGCGGTTGTCGTCGAACGAACCCATCCGGGCCCGCTCCTGGCGCAGCAGGTCCAGGTCCACGTCGGCCACCGCGTACTGGTCGTCGAGCGGGAACCGGTCCGTCTCGGCCAGCAGCGCGCCGTTCTCGTAGATCATGGCCTGGCCGTCCCAGGACAGGTCCGTCGACGACTCGCCGAGCCCGGCCGCCGCGTAGACGTACGCGGCGAGACAGCGCTGCGACGCGGAGCGGCACAGCAGCTTGCGGTCCTCCGCCCGGCCGACCGTGATCGGGCTGCCCGACAGGTTGAGCAGCACGGTCGCGCCGGCCAGCGCCGCCTCCGCGCTCGGCGGCACCGGCACCCACATGTCCTCGCAGACCTCGGCGTGCAGCACGAGACCCGGGACGTCCTCCGCTTCGAACAGCAGCTCCACCCCGAACGGCACGCTCTCGCCGCCGATCCGGATGGTGCCGCCCCGCTCGTCGTCGCCCGCGGCGATCTGGCGCCGTTCGTAGAACTCCCGGTAGTTCGGCGGGTACGACTTGGGTGCGACCCCGAGGATCCGGCCGCGGTGCACGAACACCGCGCAGTTGTAGACCCGGTTGCGGTGCCGCAGCGGGGCACCGACGACGAGGACCGGCAGCAGGCCGGCCGAGCCGGCCCTCACCGCCTCGACGGCCTCCTCGACCTCGTCGAGCACCGCGTCCTGGAGCAGCAGGTCCTCGATCGAGTAACCGGTCAGGCCGAGCTCCGGGAAGACCGCCACCGCGACGCCCTCCTCGGCGCAGCGGCGGGCCTGCCGCAGCACCGCCTCGGCGTTGGCGCGCGGGTCGGCGATGACGGTGTGGCCCGTGCACGACGCGACGCGCGCGAAGCCATGCTCATAGATCGACCAGAAGTTCAACGGGGCTTCCTCGGGAGAGACGGACACGGTGCGGATGCCGGACAGGGAGCGTCGCCGTATCCGGGCTCCCTCTCCTTCGACGGTCTGGCGAACCTCCTGCCCCAAGCAGCATAGATCGCCGGGCGATCCGGGCTGACCAGGGAATCTGCGGAGACCGCGGGCACGTCCACCGCGCCCGGCGGGTCACAGGGGCGTGGTCTCCAGCAGGGCCGCGGCCATCCGGCGGGCCGGCGCCTCGGTCTCGGCCGCGACGCGGTGGAACGCCGTCTCCGCCTCGTGGGCCGGCCAGTCGGCGGGCAGGTGCCGGACGGGCAGCCGCGGATCGGTGCGGATGATGCCCAGCCACTCGCTGACCAGCCGCAGCCGGGTGACCACGGCGTCGTCACCGGGTCCGGCACGCCATGCCTCCCAGCGGGTGCGGAAGTCCTCGTACCGGGCCGCGATGGACGCCAGGTCCCAGGTGTCGCGGATCATGAGGTCGATGTTTGTCGCCTCGTCGGCCAGCGCGTGGAAGATCTTCACGTGGGCGGAGAGCCCGAGTTCGGCGACGACGGCGGAGACGTCCACCCGGCCGGGCGCGATCCACAGGCCGCTGTAGAGCGGCCCGAAACCCGACCAGCCGAGCTGGGAGCGCAGATCGTGCCGCTGGCGTTGCCAGGACTCCGGCAGCGAGAAGCCGAACAGGGTCCAGGAGCCGTCCCAGTCGTCGTTGACGGCGCCGGACTCCCAGATGCGGCGCCGGCCGTCCTGAAGGATCTGCGTGGCGAGGGGCGTCAGGCCGAAGTACATTTTGCGGCCCTGCCGTTGGCGTTGCAGCAGGTTCCGGTTGACCATGCGGGTCAGGGTGGAGCGTACCGCCTGCTCGCCGACGCCCGCCCGGCCCAGAACGGTGATGATGCTCCCCGAGTACACGGCCAGCGGGCCCTGCTCCAGTACGTGGTTGCCGAAGAAGGCGAGCAGGAGCGACTGCGGCCGGGGCTGCGGGGCGTCCAGGGGTTCCGGGGCGATCTCGGCGTTCACGTGCGCAAGATTACGGCCACGTGGCGGATGTACAGGGCGCGGGACACCGGACAGCACCCGCCCCGGCCGTGCCGAAGCGCGGCCGGGGCGGGCCGGCGCAGCCGGATCGCTACGCGGCGGTGCCGCCCGAGTAGTCGCTGTTGAACGTGGTCTCGACGGTCGTGGCCACCGACTGCGCCACCCCGGTGCCCGTGAGGATGATGCCCAGCTCACGGTTGTTGGAGAGGGAGTTGCTGCTGATGTTCATGGAGCCGGCCTCCACCTCCTGGGTGGACAGGCCGTAGTCGGCGACCATGGCCTTGGCGTGGATGTAGAAGCCGTTCGGGTCGGAGTAGCCGACGACGGTGCCGCCCGCGGCCTTGATCGAGGAGACCTCGCTGGAGTAGTCGCCCGGAGTCTCCAGGACGACGCGCACCTTCACGCCCGCCTTGGCCCTGGCGACGATGGCGTTGACCACCGTGCTGTCGCTGAACTCCAGTTCCTCGACGTCCAGCGTCTTGGTGGCGGCGTTGACCACGGTCAGCAGGCGGCTGCGCGAGTCGGTGGGGGACCAGAGCAGGTGGTCGCCGTCGGTGGGCGTGACGGAGGTGCCGGCGTAGTCGGCGTTGAAGACCTTCTCGATCGCCGCGACGTCCCGGGTGTCGTCGGTGAAGACGCCGTAGTCCCGGCCGGTCGAGTAGTACTGGGAGGTCAGATTGCCGGTCAGGACGAGCGACTTGGTGCCGTCGACCGTGATGGTCTTCTGGTGCGTGTAGACGAAGCTGGTCGATGACCACGCCACGCCCACGCCCGCGTTCGTGAGGGAGGTGTAGGCGGAGTTGTTGGCGCTCTTGTGCGCCTGGTCCAGGACGACCCGCACGGTGACGCCCTTGTTCTTCAGGGCTATGAGGTCGTTGACGGCCGTGGTGTCCTCCAGCTCGTACATCGTCATGTCGAGCGAGCTGGTGGCCGAGTTGATGAAGTCGTAGATCGTGGGCTCGCTGCTGCTGAGCGAGAAGGCGAACGCGGAGTAGCTCGCGGCGTTCGCGGGGACCGCGGTGGCGACCACGGCCGCACTGGCAGCCAGGGCGACACCCGCGCGAACGAGAAGCTTCGACAGCATGTGCGTGACTCCTAGTCGAATAGACGCTCACGTGGGGGGTGGGTGAGCGTGGGCATGACACCACGCGCGTAGACTGCCGAGGAAGGGAAGCCGGGTGAACTCACCGTTACCTGGGGGGCGTACGGGCGGACATAGTGGACTCGGCGCAGGTGGGGGCCGGTTCATGGGTGTACCGCGAGAACGCAAAATCTTCGTAGCCGGTCGCGGGCCGGTCCGTCCGCGCCGTCCCGCCGCCGTCATCTGCTCCCGGAACGACTTCCCGCGGCCACCGATCGTCGCCCGGTGCGGGGCGAGGTGGGCCCATCAGGTGACCGTCGCCCGGGTCCTGAGCGGCACCGCGCACTCGGCGCACCGGGCCGATGCGGAGGAGTGTGGGCGCCCGGGGGGCCGTTACGCGCCTGTGAGTTGGGATCCCAGGCCGTCGTCGAGAAGGTCGAACGCCTGGTGGGCCGCCCGGACGGCCTGCGGGTAGCGGGCGTCGGCGGACTCGCCGTCCGCCAGGGCCTCGTGGTTCATGACGGCAAGTTGCCGCTGCACCGCGATCACCTGGGCCGCCGCGAGGCGTGCGACCAGCGGATCGGCGCCGGCCTCCCGCAGTGCCTCGGTCAGCGCCTCGATCCCGCGGGACGTGTACCGGGTCAGCCGCGCCGCCAGGCTCTCCGTGGCGAAGACCATTCTCAGGAAGGCGACGATCTCGGGAGTGTCGTTCAGGCCGGTGTTCGGGTCGCGTCGCGCCAACGCGTCCAGCAGTGCCTCCCGCAACGCGTCGAGCGGTGGCCGGCCGGCTGTACGGCCGCGCACGATGCGGGCGGTCTCGCTCTCGTGGTCGGCGAACCGGTGCAGGACGAGGTCTTCCTTCGTCGGGAAGTAGGCGAAAAGGGTCCGCCGGGAAACCTCGGCCGCTTCCGCGATCTCGGTGATCGAGACATGGTCGAAGCCCCGGTCCAGGAACAGGCGGATCGCCGTCGCCGAGATCGTCTCCCGGGTGCGTTCCTTCTTGGTCTCCCGCAGGCCCATCCGCTGATTCATGCACTCAGTCTACCCCGTGGTAGACTGAGTGCATTCTTGCACTGAGTGCATTTCGGAGGGTGTCATGCGAACCGAGATCATCGTGGTGGGGGCCGGTCCGACCGGGCTGATGCTGGCCCATGAGCTGACCTTGGCGGGCGTGCCCGTCGTGGTCCTGGAGAAGCAGCCCACGCGCAACCCCCAGTCCCGGGCGGGCGGGCTGCAACCGCGCACCGCGGAAGTGCTCGACCTGCGCGGCCTGCTCGACCCGCTGCTGGCCGACGCTCCGTCGCGCAACAACCACGGGGGGCATTTCGCCATGCTGCCCGTCGAGCTGGACTGCCGGCCCTGGCGCACCCGCCACCCCTACCCGGTCACACTTCCCCAGGATCGGCTGGAGGCGTTCCTCGAAGAGCGTCTCGTGGCGCAGGGCGTTCCCGTGCTGCGCGGACACGAGGCGACGGCGGTGGAGCAGGACGCGGACGGCGTCACGGCCGGGGGGTTGCGCGGCAGTTACCTCGTCGCCTGCGACGGCGCGCACAGCGCGGTCCGAGCGGCCCTGGGTGTCCCCTTCCCCGGACGGGCGGGCAGGATGTCCGCCGTGGCCGCGGACCTCACCCTCGCGTCCCGGTCCGACGCCGTCCCCATGGACCGTGGGCACTTCAGCCAGTACCCCCGATCCGCCGGCGGCTACTTCAGCATCCTGCACCCCCTCGACGGCGACCGGTACCGGTTGATCTTCGGCAGGCTCTCCGGCGACGGCCCGGGCCGCGAGGCACCCGTCACCGCCGAGGAGGTGCGCGAGGCGCTGCATGCCGTGTACGGACGGGACACGGAACTGGGCGAACTGCGCGCGGCATCCCGGTTCAGTGACGCCGTCCGGCAGGTCGAGCGCTACCGCGAGGGGAGGGTGTTCTTCGCCGGGGACGCGGCACACATCCATGCGCCGATCGGCGGCCAGGGCGTGAACCTGGGCGTCCAGGACGCGGTCAACCTGGGCTGGAAACTCGCCGCCGAGGTGCGGGGCTGGGCACCTGCCGGGCTGCTGGACACCTACCACGACGAACGGCACCCCGTCGCGGCGCGGGTGCTGGAACACACCCGTGCCCAGGCCGTGCTCATGAACCCCGGCCAGGACGAGGAGGTCGAGGCGGTCCGCACCCTCGCGACCGAACTGCTGCGCCTGCCCGACACCAACCGGTACATCTCCGGCATGATGTCCGGCCTCGACATCCGGTACCCCGGTCTCGGTCCCCGCATGACCGACCTGGAGCTGACCACCGGCGCCGGCCCGACCCGGCTCAGCCTGCTGATGCACTCCGGCCGCGGCCTGCTGCTCTCGCTCGACGGCAAGCGCAGGGACGTGGGGGACCGGTCCGACCGGGTGGAGCACGTCGTGGCGGAGAGCGACGAGGACGTCGAGGGTGCCGAGGGCGCCGAGGCCCTGTTGATCCGGCCCGACGGCTACATCGCCTGGTCCACCGCCGACCGCAGTCCCCTCGAAGCGGCCCTCACCCGATGGTTCGGCTGAGCCCCGCACCTCCGGCGGGCGGCGGGCGCGGCACCCCGGCGCCGCCCCGGCGCACGCGAATCGGTCAGTAATGGAGAAGCGCTAGTCTTTTCACCCCGGCTAGCGTGGCGCCGACCGACCAGGACCCCGCGCAGCAGACGGAGACGGGTTTGAGCATGGCCACAGAGACCGAGAAGACGACGTCCACGCCGCACGTGGCCGACAGCCACGGCCTGATCCGCGTACACGGCGCGCGGGAGAACAACCTCAAGGACGTCAGCATCGAACTCCCGAAGCGCCGGCTGACGGTCTTCACCGGAGTCTCCGGCTCGGGCAAGAGCTCGCTGGTGTTCGACACCATCGCCGCCGAGTCGCAGCGGCTGATCAACGAGACCTACCCCGCCTTCGTCCAGGGCTTCATGCCCAACCTGGCCCGCCCCGAGGTCGACGTCCTCGAAGGACTGACCACCGCGATCATCGTCGACCAGCAGCGGATGGGCGGCGACCCGCGCTCCACCGTCGGTACCGCCACCGACGCCAACGCCCTGCTGCGCATCCTCTTCAGCCGCCTGGGCAAGCCGCACATCGGCTCGCCCAAGGCGTTCTCCTTCAACATCGCCTCGATCAGCGGGGCGGGCGCCGTCACCGTGGAACGCGCCGGCCAGAAGGTGAAGGAGCGGCGCAGCTTCAGCATCACCGGCGGCATGTGCCCGCGCTGCGAGGGCCGGGGCGCCGTCACCGACCTCGACCTCGCCCAGCTCTACGACGAGACCCTCTCCCTCAACGAGGGCGCGATCACCGTCCCCGGCTACAAGGGCGGCGGCTGGAACTCCCGCCTCTACGTCGAGTCCGGCTTCTTCGACCCGGACAAGCCGATCAGCAAGTTCACCAAGAAGGAACTGCAGGACTTCCTGCACCGGGAGCCGACCCGGATGAAGATCGCGGGCATCAACATGACCTACGAAGGTCT
This sequence comes from Streptomyces sp. NPDC001980, assembly GCF_040296885.1. Lineage (NCBI taxonomy): Bacteria > Bacillati > Actinomycetota > Actinomycetes > Kitasatosporales > Streptomycetaceae > Streptomyces > Streptomyces sp. NPDC001980. The sequence goes on from NZ_JBEOYD010000093.1 coordinate 10,005, forward strand.
GATCCCGCGCATCCAGAAGTCGATGCTCTCCAAGGACAAGGAGTCGATGCAGCCGCACATCCGCGAGTTCGTGGAGCGGGCGGTCACCTTCGCCACCTGCCCCGACTGCGACGGCACCCGGCTCAGCGAGGGCGCCCGCTCCTCGAAGGTCGACGGGATCAGCATCGCCGACGCCTGCGCGATGCAGATCAGCGACCTGGCCGCCTGGGTGCGCGGCCTCGACGAACCGTCGGTGGCGCCGCTCCTCGCCACGCTCCGGCACACCCTCGAATCGTTCGTGGAGATCGGCCTCGGCTACCTCTCGCTCGACCGCCCGGCCGGCACCCTGTCCGGCGGCGAGGCCCAGCGCACCAAGATGATCCGCCACCTCGGCTCCTCGCTCACCGACGTCACCTACGTCTTCGACGAGCCCACCACCGGCCTGCACCCGCACGACATCCAGCGCATGAACGGCCTGCTGCTGCGGCTGCGCGACAAGGGCAACACCGTGCTCGTGGTCGAGCACAAGCCGGAGGTCATCGCCATCGCCGACCACATCGTCGACCTCGGCCCCGGCGCCGGGGCCGGCGGCGGCACGATCTGCTTCGAGGGCACCGTCGAGGCCCTGCGGACCGGCGGCACCATCACCGGCCGCCACTTCGACGACCGGGCCGCCCTCAAGGACACCGTCCGCAAACCCACCGGCACGCTGGAGATCCGCGGCGCGCGCACCCACAACCTCCAGGGCGTCGACGTCGACATCCCGCTCGGCGTCCTCGCCGTCGTGACCGGTGTCGCGGGCTCCGGCAAGAGCTCCCTGGTGCACGGCTCGATCCCGGCCGGCGCCGGGGTGATCTCCGTGGACCAGGGCGCGATCCGCGGCTCCCGGCGCAGCAACCCGGCGACGTACACCGGACTGCTCGACCCGATCCGCAAGGCCTTCGCCAAGGAGAACGGCGTCAAGCCGGCCCTCTTCAGCTCCAACTCCGAGGGCGCCTGCCCCACCTGCAACGGCGCCGGCGTGATCTACACCGACCTGGCGATGATGGCGGGCGTCGCCACCACCTGCGAGGACTGCGACGGGAAGCGGTTCGAGGCGTCCGTCCTCGACTACCACCTCGGCGGCCGCGACATCAGCGAGGTGCTCGCGATGCCGGTGACCGAGGCCGAGGAGTTCTTCGCCGCGGGCGAGGCGCACACCCCGGCCGCCCACCGCATCCTCCAGCGGCTCACGGACGTCGGCCTCGGCTACCTCACCATCGGCCAGCCCCTCACCACCCTGTCCGGCGGCGAGCGCCAGCGCCTCAAGCTGGCCACGCACATGGCCGACAAGGGCGGCGTCTACGTTCTCGACGAGCCGACCGCGGGCCTGCACCTCGCGGACGTCGAGCAGCTTCTCGGGCTGCTGGACCGGCTGGTCGACTCCGGCAAGTCGGTCATCGTCGTCGAGCACCACCAGGCGGTCATGGCCCACGCCGACTGGATCATCGACCTCGGCCCGGGCGCCGGCCACGACGGCGGCCGGATCGTCTTCGAGGGCACCCCGGCGGACCTGGTGACCGCCCGCTCCACGCTCACCGCACAGCACCTCGCGCAGTACGTCGGCGCCTGAACCGGCGGCCCTGAGGAGACGAGATCCCCTCAGGGCGGCCACCGCGGCAGAGGTTTGAATATTCAAACGTCAATGGTTAGGCTGCGCCCCATGACCACGACGCCACGCTGGCTGAACCCCGAGGAACGACGGGCGTGGCTCGCCTACGTCCAGTTCTCCACGCACCTGTCCGACCACCTGAACCGCCAGCTGCGGCGCGATGCGGGGATGACCCACGCCGACTATTCGCTCCTCGCCTACCTGTCCTCGGTCAAGGATCACAGCCTGACCATGTCCGAGCTGGCCGAACGCCTGAAGATCACCAGAAGCCGCCTCACCCACGCCGTGACCCGCCTCCAGGAGGCCGGCTACGTCGACCGCCGCGAGGACCCCGTCAACCGCCGCAACCAGCACGCCGTCCTCACCCCGGCCGGCATGAGCCTGCTGGAGCGTGCGGCACCCGGCCATGTCGAGGCGGTCCGCCGAGCCGTCTTCGACGCCCTCACCCCGGAGCAGGTCACCCAGTTCGCCGCCATCGGCGAGGCCGTCAACACCGCCCTCCAGCGCATGGACGCCGACAGCGACGAACAGGAGGCGCTGCCCTGGCGGCGCCGCTGCTCCATAATTTTTTCTGGTGTGTAATATTCGTAATTTCCAATGCCTTTTCGTAAGAGCATAACTGTAACGTTCTTATCAAC
>NZ_JBEOYD010000094.1:0-11230 GCF_040296885.1 Streptomyces sp. NPDC001980
ACGAAGCGGGAACAACTCCACAGTCGCCAGGTTCGTGCCCGTGCCTGTCAACACCCCGGCCCGCAAGCCGACTTCGGACGCCTAACCTCGGTCGCTCTACGACCTTCGTCACACCGGTCACACGCTCTCGACCCGTTCGGGCGCCACCCTCAAGGACACGATGGTCCGCGCCGGCCGGTCCTCCGAGAAAGCCGCGATGATCTATCAGCACTCCGACCACGACCGGCAACGGGAGGTCGCCGCCGGGCTGGACGGCATGGTGCGCTCCGAGCGTGCGAAGAACCACAAGGAGCACCACACCGACAGCCGTCCGCACCACACGCAGGAGTCATCAGCGGGCTAATGGTGCGCTAGTGGTGCGGCACCCGCCCACCGGTCTAGACAACAAAGAACCCCCGGGCCTCTGGCCTGGGGGTTTCTGCTGGAGCGGGTGACGAGAATCGAACTCGCGCTCTCAGCTTGGGAAGCTGATGTTCTACCATTAAACTACACCCGCGTAGAACGCCGACGGAGTCGGTGTCCGAACGCTCGCTCACTGTACCTCATGACGGACCCCCGGTGCCTGGACCGTGGGGTTCGTGTGCGTTTCCGGGGTCGGCAGGGGAGTGGGATCCGGGTGCGGGAGACCGGAGTTGGGGCGTACGGTGGAGGTGTGGGAGAGGGGCCCGGTAGGCCGGAGTGCCGCCTGGAGAGCCGTCCCTTTGATCCCGTAATGTGGCTTTCCGTCGTCACGGCAGTAAGCCCGACGCGGCTCCTGGGGAAGGGACTTAAGGGACTTGATGGAACGCACCGTCGTCCGCTGTGCCGAAGGGCACGTGTTCAGCACCGCTTCGTTCCCGATGCAGCAGGCCGAGCGGCTCGGCCCCGGCCGGCTCGTGCGGTGTCCCAAGTGCGCCCGGCTGCGCAGCGTCGTGCCGGTCGCACTTGAGAAGCAGCAGTAGCGGACGAAGAGAAACAGCAGCAGCACGGGCGCGCGGACTCGTCACGATTGTCGTGGGTCCGCGCGCCTTGCGTATCCTCGGGGCGTGCTTCTCTCAGACAAGGACATCCGGGCCGAGATCGACGCCGGGCGGGTACGGATCGATCCCTACGACGAATCCATGGTGCAGCCGTCGAGCATCGACGTGCGGCTGGACCGTTTCTTCCGGGTGTTCGAGAACCACCGGTACCCGCACATCGACCCCTCCGTCGAGCAAGCGGACCTCACCCGGCTCGTGGAGCCCGAGGGCGACGAGCCCTTCATCCTCCACCCCGGTGAGTTCGTGCTCGCCTCGACGTACGAGGTCATCTCGCTGCCCGATGATCTTGCGTCCAGGCTGGAGGGGAAGTCCTCGCTCGGGCGGCTCGGGCTCGTCACGCACTCCACCGCCGGGTTCATCGACCCCGGGTTCAGCGGGCACGTGACCCTGGAGCTGTCCAATCTCGCGACTCTCCCCATCAAGCTGTGGCCGGGCATGAAGATCGGGCAGCTGTGCATGTTCCGGCTCTCCTCCCCCGCCGAGCACTCCTACGGCAGTGAGCGCTACGGCTCCCGCTACCAGGGGCAGCGCGGGCCCACCGCCTCCCGCTCCTACCTCAATTTCCATCGGACGCAGGTGTGAGGGGCCGGGCATGAGCAGCAGCAGTGACGTGCGGGAGAACCTCACCTACGAGCAGTTCGGCGTCGCCGTGCGCGAGCTCGCGCAGACCATCGCCGACGACGGGTTCGAGCCCGACATAGTGCTCAGCATCGCGCGCGGCGGCGTCTTCGTCGCCGGCGGGCTCGCCTACGCCCTCGACTGCAAGAACCTGCATCTGGTGAACGTCGAGTTCTACACCGGGGTCGGAACCACCCTGGAGATGCCCGTCATGCTCGCTCCCGTTCCCAATGTCATCGACTTCAGCGACAAGAAGGTCCTGATCACGGACGACGTCGCCGACACCGGCAAGACGCTGAAGCTCGTCCGCGACTTCTGCCTCGAAACGGTCGCCGAGGTGCGGTCCGCGGTGATCTATGAGAAGTCCCACTCCCTCGTGAAGTGCGAGTACGTGTGGAAGCGGACCGATGACTGGATCAACTTCCCGTGGTCCGTGCTGCCTCCCGTCGTGAAGAGGGCCGGGCAGGTTCTCGATGCCTGAGGACGGCTGACGGACATCGGCTGACGTCGGCTGACATGTGAAGGGCCCCGGCACGGTTGCCGGGGCCCTTCACACGTGCGTCCGGGGCTAGAACGTGCCCAGCTTCACGATCGACAGCAGGGCGATCAGCTGGATCGCCGACGCGCCGAGGGCCTTCGGCCACGGCAGGTCGTGGGACTTGGCGACCATCAGGGTGAGCAGGGCGCCCGCCGCGACCCAGGTGGCCCAGCCGAGGAGCTGGACGAAGCCGGCGTTGCCGCCGAAGAACATGGCGAAGAGGAGGCGGGGGGCGTCCGTGATCGACATGATCAGCATGGAGAGGCCGACCGTCGGCTGCCAGGCTCCGTCGCCGCCGAGCTGGCGGGCCAGGGTGTGGGTCACCACGCCCAGGACGAAGGCGGAGAGGACCATCGCGATCGCCGTCACCAGGACGATCGGGACCGCGTTGGTGAGGGTGGCGTTGATCGCGTCCGCGCGGGCGCCGTCGAAGCCGAAGACGGCGAGCAGGCCGTAGAGGAAGGTCACGATGAGGGCGGGGCCCCACATCGTGTAGTCCCGCATCTGGAGGAAGGTCTGGTTCGGGGCGAGGACGATCCCCTTCAGCAGGTCCTTCCAGTGCAGGCGCGGGCCGATCGGGCCGGACGGCGCCGCCGAGCCGGCGTGGTAGGTCGCGCCCTGCGTGTAGGCGCCCTCCTCGTCGACCGAGAAGGCCTGGGTGTGGCCCGGCTGGTTCGCCGCGTACGGGTCGGGGGTGCGGGCGCCCTGGCCGGCGCCGTATCCGCCGCCGTGGCCGTGGTCGTCGCCGAAGTACTCCGGGCCGTCGCCGCCGCCCCCCTGTCTCGGCTGGCCGCCGCGCGCCTGCGCCTGCGGCCAGCCGGAGCCGCCGCCGTGCTGCGGGTACGGCTGCGGGGCCGACGGGTACCCGTACGACGGTCCCGCCGGCTGCCCGCCGAAGCTCTGGGGCGGCGCCTGCTGCCCGTACGCGGGTTGTTGCGGTCGCGCTTGCGGGGCACGGTCGTCCCGGCCGCCGCGTCCGTTCCTGAATCCAGCCACGTCTTCGAACGTACCCGGTCCCGGAGATCCGTGTGGCGGGCTCGGGCACCCGAGCCCGCCATTGCGGCAGAGCTGTGACATCCCCTAAGGGGAACCCTCAGGAACCTGCCGATCGCTTTCGCTCACTGCCTGAACAGGGAACCCAGCTGCGCCGACGTCCCCGACACGCCCACCGACGCCGCGTGGAAGGACACCGCGCCGGTCGTGGTCGGGCCCGTGGCGGAGCCGCGCAGGGCCCACACCGCGCCCTGTCCGCCGTTCTCGTGCCGGGCGCCGACCGCCAGATCGGCCCGGCCGTCGCCGTCGAGGTCGGCCAGGTGGACGGCGGAGCCGAAGAAGTCGTCGTCCTCGTTCAGGTCGGGGATGCCCGGGGTGTTCTGGGTGTACCGCGTCGAGCCGACCCCCGTCAGCCCGGCCGCGGAGCCGCGCAGCAGGGTGACCGTGCCGGTCTGCGAGGCCGTGGTGACCGTCTCGTAGGGCGTGCCGACCGCGACGTCGTCGTAGCCGTCGCCGTCGGCGTCACCGACGGCGAGCGAGTCTCCGAACGAGCTGGTGCCCTGGGCCCGGGTGGCACCGGGGACGCCCGGGCTGTCCTGGGTGATCGCCGCCTGCTGGGTGGGGGTGATGCCGTGCGGGCCGCCGAGGTACGCGATGACCTCGCCGGGTCCGACCTTCGAGCCGTAGACCAGGACCCTGGCGGTGATGACGTCGTCGTAGCCGTCGCCGTTGACGTCACCGACGACGACCGGCTGCCGGCCGTCGGTGCCCAGCGTCATCTGGGTCTTCGGCCGGGAAGCCGCGCCCAGGTACACCACCTGGCCGTCGAAGGGTTCGTCGGACTGCCCCACGATCGTCCCGCTGACGACGAGGTCGTCGACGCCGTTGCCGTTGATGTCGCCGGCGGCCAGGGACCGGACGCCGTAGGAGTCGCCGGTGCGGAACGAGGGCACCACCCAGGTCCGGGACGCCGCCCCCGCGGTCTTGGTGAAGCCGCCCCGGAAGATCTGCACGTCGGCGCCGGTGCTGCCGACGGCCAGGTCGGCGCGGCCGTCCGCGGTGAAGTCGCCGATCGCCAGGGACATGCCGAAGCGGGTGTGGGAGGAGCGGGCCGGGTCGGCGACGATACGGCCCCCGGTCAGGCCCTTCCTGCTCCCCCAGACGATCGTCACCGAACCGGCCTTGCCGTCCTCGCCCCGGGACCCGACGACCAGGTCGGCGTAGCCGTCCCGGTTCAGGTCGCCGAAGGCGAGCGCCGAGCCGAACTCGTCGCCCTTCTCGGCGGTGCCGGGGACGCCTGCCGAGTTCTGGGTGACGACCGTGCGGTTCGACGCCTTGATCCCGGACTTGGAGCCGTAGGTGACGACGACCGCGCCCGCGTCGGTCCTGCCGCCGACCGTGGCGCCCGGGGCGGCGGTGGCGAGGTCGTGGTAGCCGTCGCCGTTGAAGTCGTCCGCGTACTTGGCGGGCGCGGCCGAGGCCGGGCCGGCCAGCGGGACGAGGCCCGCGGTGAGGAGGGCGGCGAGGGTCGCCGCCGTGCGGATGCGCATGATCAGCCTTCCAGTACGTCGCCGAAATAGGCGGTGCCCGACGGGCCGCCCAGGGTGGTGCCGGTGAAGGTCTTGGAGCCGCCGGCCTGGACACCCGCGGTGGTGGACTTGAAGAGCCAGACGGCGCCGGCGCCGTGGCTCTCGCCGTAGGCGCTCGCGACCAGTTCGGCGCGGCCGTCGCCGTTGGCGTCGGTGAGGCGGACGGCGGAGCCGAAGAAGTCCTGGGACTGGGCGGTGCCGGGGACGCCCGTGGTGTCCTCGGAGAGCAGCTTGGCGCCGCTGCCGGTCAGGCCGGACGCCGAACCGCGCAGCACGGTGACCGTGCCCGCCTGCTTCTTCGCGCCGAGCGTCTCGCCGTAGGCGCCGACGGCGATGTCGGCGTACCCGTCGCCGTTCACGTCCCCGGCGGACAGGCTCCAGCCGAAGCCGTCGCCCTTCTCGCCCTTCTCCGGGACGCCGGCCGTGTCCTGGGTGATCCGGACCGGGGTACGGCTGCTGAGGCCGCCCGCCGCGCCGTACGTCACGGTGACCGCACCGCCGAGGCCGCCGTTCGGCTCGTCGGCGGACTTCTCCAGGAAGTTCCCGGTGACGATGTCGCCGTAGCCGTCCTTGTTCACGTCGGCGATGACCGCCTCGTAGCCGCCCGCGAGCTTCTTGCCGGCCTTGAGCGTGCCGGTGGCGGAGCCCGTGTAGAGGACGCTGCGGGTGCGGTAGTCGCCGGAGCTGGTCTCCTCCTGGCCCATGACCAGCAGGTCGGTCTTCCCGTCGCCGTTGACCTCGCCGGCGATGATCTTGTCGGTGTTGATGCCGGTCTGGGCGGAGGTGTCGATGCCGACGAGGGAGGCCGCCTTGCCCTTGCGGGTGATGGGGCCCCGGAAGATGTTGAGCTCGGGCGCGGCGACGTTGCCGACGGCCAGGTCGGTGTGGCCGTCGCCGTCGAAGTCGCCGGCCGCCAGTGCCCAGCCGAGCTCGTTGCGGTACCTCGGCATCGGCGAGGAGAGGTTGCTGGCGCCCTTGAGGCCGCTCGCGCCGCCCCACAGGACGGTCACGTTGCCGTAGGAGTCGGTGGTGCCGATCCGCTCGCTGTGCACGCCGACGACCAGGTCGGTGTAGCCGTCGCCGTCCAGGTCGCCGGTGGTGAGCCGGTCGCCGAAGTAGTCGCCGGAGGCCGGGTTGCCGGGGACGCCGGTGGTGGCCTGGCTGATGATCTGGCGCTTGGTGGTGTCGAGGCCGTTCTTGGTGCCGTAGACGACCGCCACGTAACCGGCGCCGGACTTGCCGGAGACCTTGGCGACGGGTGCGGCGATCGCGAGGTCGCGGTAGCCGTCGCCGTTGAAGTCGCCGGACAGGCCCGAGGGGGCGGCGGTGGCGGTGGCGGCGGGCAGGGCGGTGAGGAGGCCCGTGGTGAGGGCCGTGGCGAGGAGCAGGGTGGTGCGCTTGGGCATGGATTTCCCCCGTGAGGTGGTGAGGTGACGCGATGTCAAGGGATGCGTCTCGTTGGTGAGGGCGCGTCAGCCGGTGAGGCCCGTGCCGAACGCGCCGTACGTGCGGGAGAGCCCGAACGTGCCCGGGCCGAAGGACTTGGCACCCGTGGCGGTGATGCCGGAGGCGCTGCCGCGCAGGGCGGTGACCGCGCCGACACCGTCGTCCTCGAAGGCGGCCCCGACGGTCAGGTCCGCCTTGCCGTCCTTGGTGACGTCCGAGAGGACGAGGTCCGAGCCGAAGTAGTCCATGGACTCGGCGGTGCCGGGGACACCGACGGTGTTCTGGGAGATGGTCCGGGCACCGGTCCGGGAGACGCCGACGGCCGAGCCGTTCATCAGCACGACGAGACCGGTGTCCTCGGCCGCGCCGATGTCCTTGAAGACGACGCCGATGGCCAGGTCGCCGTAGCCGTCGCCGTTGGTGTCCCCGATGGAGACGGCACCGCCGAAGCCGTCGCCCTCCTTGTCGGTGCCGGGGACGCCGGTGGCGGACTGGGTGAGCTCGGCCATGGGGGCGTCGCCGTTGACCGGGCCGCCCTTGCTGCCGCGGATGACGACGACCTGGCCGCCGAGGGTGCCGGTGTGGTCGTCGCCCTTCGCGAAGACGTTGCCGATGGCGATCTCGTCGTAGCCGTCGCCGTTGATGTCGCCCAGGGCGAGGGAGGTGCCGCCGTTCAGCGGGCGCGGCTGGGTCGCGACCACGCCGTTGGAGGCGCCGAGGTAGGCGGCGCCCTTGGACCAGCTGCCCGACGGGTCCGAGGTCGCCGCGGTGCGGTAGGTGAGGACGAGGTCGGCCTTCTTGTCGCCGTTGGTGTCGCCGGCGGCGAGCGCGTCGATGCCGAACTCCGCCTTGTCCGGCGTGGGGACCTTCTGGGTGCCGCCGGTGGTGCCGGACTTGGTGAAGCCGCCCTTGACGATGTAGGCGTACGACGCGGCCGTGCCGGACGCCAGGTCGGCCTTGCCGTCGCCGTTGAAGTCACCGGCGGCCAGGACCGAGCCCCAGGCCTCGTGCTTGGCGGCCGAGGGGTCCTTGACCGTCGTGCCGTTCTTCAGGCCGCTCGCCGAACCCCACAGGATCGTGACCGAACCGCCGTCGGTGTCCGAGCCGTTGTCCTCGCCGGGCGCGCCGACGGCGAGGTCGGTGTAGCCGTCCTTGTTGAAGTCGGCCACGGCGAGCGCCCGGCCGAAGAAGTCCTCGGTCTCGGCGGTGCCGGGGACACCGGCGGTGTTCTGGCTGACGATCGTGCGCTTGGCGGGGTTGAGCCCGGAGGCGCTGCCGTAGACCACGGCGACGTACCCGGCCATGCTCTTGCCGCCGACCTTGGCGTAGGGGGCGGCGAAGGCGACGTCGCCGTAGCCGTCGTGGTTGAAGTCGGCCTTGTAGGCGTGCGCCGCGGCGGCGGACGCGACGGGGGCCGAGAGGGTCAGCAGACCACCGGTCAGCGCGGCGGCGGTGACCGTCGCGACGGCGAGGCGGCGGCGGTGACGTGCGTTCGCGAGGACGTTCACGGAGATGTTCACGGAGACGTTCACGGGGTGGGAGCTCCTCAGATCAGCGACGTGGGTGCTGGAGGTACGCGGGCACGCGGCGGCGCGGAGGCGGTGCCGGCGGCAGGGCGGAACTTCTGTGCGGAAGCGGGCGGGTGCGGGAGCCGGAGCGGGCGGGCGCGGGACCGGGCAGGCCCGTGGTCGTACGATCGACGGGCCTGCCCGTGCGCCGTCCGGAGTAGCTCTCCCGACCCGCGGGTCAGTCGGCGAAGATGGCGCTGAGCTGCGGGTTACCGGTCGTCGACACGCCGAGCTTGCTCGTGGAGAGAGCCCGGGAACCGGTCGTGGTGATCTTCGAGCCGTTGGACGGCAGGTAGGTGACCGCGCCGTCGCCGCCGTTCTCGTACGAGCCGACGATCAGGTCGGCCCTGCCGTCGCCGGTGACGTCGTCGAGCTTGACGTCGACGCCGAAGAGGTCGTTCTTCTCGTCGTCGCCGGGGACGCCGGCCGTGCTCTGCGCGAAGGACTGGGCGCCGGAGGCGAGGTTGATCCCGGTCTTCGAGCCGTAGAGGACGGCGACCTGGCCGGTGTTGGCCTTGCTGCCGATGTTCTCGTTCGGGGCGGAGACGACCAGGTCGGCGTATCCGTCGCCGTTGACGTCACCGAGGTCGATCTCCCAGCCGAAGCCGTCGCCCTTCTCGGAGGCGCCGGGGACGTTGGAGGTGTTCTGGTTGAACATGGTGGCCTTGGCCGGGCCTGAGACGCTGCCGTAGGTGATGGCCACCCTGCCCCCGTTGGCGGAGTCCGGGAAGACGGTCCCGCCGCTGCTGGCGTCCCAGGAGGCGCCGCTGACGATGTCGCCGTAGCCGTCGCCGTTGATGTCGCCGATGCCGGTGACGATGCCGCTCTTCAGCGCCTTGGCGCCGGTGACGGTCACGCCCTTGGAGCTGCCCGGCAGCCAGTAGTTGGTGTTCCAGTGGTCGCTGGTCTTCGTCTCGTACCCGTCGACGACGAGGTCGGTACGGCCGTCGCCGTTGACGTCGCCGGCGGTGAGCTTCATCGGGCCGTACGGGTAGGAGCTGGTGCCCGGCTGGATCGGCGGCTTGACGGTGTACCGGCCGCCCGGCGTGCCGCTGGCGGAGAAGCCGCCCTTGAACACCCACAGGGTGGCGGCGGAGCTGCCGACGGCGAGGTCCGCCTTGCCGTCGCCGTCGAAGTCACCGGCCGCGAGCTGCAGCCCCCAGTAGCCGTGGCTGCTCGGCGACGGGTCCTTGATGTCGACGCCCTTGCCGGTGAGGCCGCTCTTGGAGCCCCACAGGAGGGTGACGGTACCGCCGTCGGTGTCGGTGCCGACCTTCTCCCCCGGGGAGCCGACGGCGAGGTCGTCGTAGCCGTCGGCGTTGAAGTCGGCGTACGCCAGGGACTCGCCGAAGTTGTCGCCGGCCTCGGCGGTGCCGGGGACACCGGCGCTGTTCTGGCTCAGGGTGGTGCGCTTGGCGGTGGTGATGCCGGAGGCGGAGCCGTAGAGGGCGACGACCTGGCCGGCGCCCTTGTGGCCGTTGACGTAGGCGGTGGTGGCCGAGGTGGCGATGTCGCCGATGCCGTCGCCGTTGAAGTCGGCGCGGGCGACCTTGACGGAGTCCGCGGCCGAGGCCGAGGCGGCGGAGAACGTGAGCAGACCGCCCGTCAGCGCGGCCGCGGTGGCCGTCGCGAGGGCGAGTCGCGGGAACGTGTGCATGCGGGTCGTCTCCTGCGGCATGCGGGGGCCGTCCGCACCCGGCGGAGGGCCGGAGTCAGTGATGTCCAGCGATCAGGAGACCCGCGCCAAGGAGTAAGGGTTGTACATGGGTTCGGTGAATTCTTCGGGGTGGCTGTGGCTGCGCGACGCCGGGGGCGCCGGGGCGCCGGTGGTGCGGGAGACGGGGCCACCGGCGCCCCTGTTGTTCCGCTCCGGGGGTGCCTACCCCCTCATCGCGACGTCAGGCCGGTGATCCGCCACAGACCGTCGCCGGCGCCGCCGGTGGTGTACGCGTCACCGGACGCCGCCAGGGAGAAGCTGAAGGTGTTGATCCCGACGATATGGGTGACGTGGGACTGCACCCCGGTGGCGGCGTTCACGCGCTTCACCTCGTCGCCGACCTGGAAGTAGACCAGGCCGTCGCCGCCGACCGAGATCGACGTGGGTTCGTAGGTCTCGTCGGCCAGCACGCGCGTCGTACCGGTGGCCACGTTCGTCTGCAGAATGCGGCCTTGGCCCATGTCCGCGGTGTAGGCGAGCCCCGCCTTGTCGAACGCGAGGCCGTAGGAGAAGCCGAGTCCCGTGGCCGCCACGCGCGGTGTCCCGCCGTCCGGGACCGCGACGATCTCCCCGTTGGTGTCGGTGACATAGGTGGTGGCGCCGAAGCGGGCCACCCCGAAGAGCGCGGGCAGGCCGGCGGCCAGGGTACGGCGGCTGCCCGTGGCGAGGGTGACCTGCTGGAGCGTGCCGTCGAAGCCGGTGATGTACGCGCTGCCGTCGGCGACGGCCACGCCGCGGAGGTTGCCCAGCCCGGTGGCGACCGTGTCGAGTGCTCCGGTGGCCAGGTCGAGCTTGAGCAGATCGCCTCCCGAGTACGCCAGATACACCGCGCCGGCGTTGTCGGGGGCGACGGCGACCGGGGAGCCGGCCGCCGGCGCGATCCGCACGCAGTCCGAGGACGGGCACTTGACGTCACCCGTCGCGGCAACCGCCGGAGCGGCGAGGGTCGTTGTCGCGCCCGCCGCCAGTAACGCGCCGAGGGCCAGCGCCACGCCCAGTGCGCGCCCGCGTCCGGTGAGCGAGCGGGCGGCGGTACGGTCGAGCGGGAGTCGCGTCGCGGTCCTAGATCTCGTCATCGAGTCCATCCGTTCCTGTCCTGTCCGTCGACGATCGGTGGGCCCACGGGATTGCCGTGGGCACTGCACAGGCCACGTACGAGGGGTACGGAAAGGTTCACCAGGACAGGCCCGGACTTCCGAGGCGGCCCGGCGGCCCCGCACAAGCACACGCACCGGCCGCAGGACGCTCCTGGACACCGGTCCCGGTCGCTCACGCCCTCCTGGTCACCCGTGCGGCAGGACGAGCAGCGGGAGACTCTGGAGAAGCGGTTCGCGTAGCGGGCGCACGCCGTGGAGAACTCGGACGGGTTCGAGCGGTTCGAACTCCTCCGCCCGCAACAGTGCGTTGACGTACCCCCTGGGTGTGCCGTCTCACGAGGTCGGTGCCGCGGCCTCGATCACCGGCTCTCCGGCCGGACGTCGAGGGCGGACCCGCTCGGCGACGAGCCGGCGGTAGTTCGGGCACTGAGTGACGTCCTCGTACTCGCAGTTCAGGCCGCCCTCGATGAGCTCCAATGAGGCCTGGGCCGCCGCGATCCTCGACCGGAGCTCCTCGGCCGCGGGACGCAGGATCTCGTGCCGGGTGGCACGGTCGGCGGTTGTGGACAAGCTCCTGATGGTGTTCAGACCCAGGCCGGCCTCCTTCAGGATGAGGACCGTCGCCACGCGGGTGAGGTCGTCCGC
>NZ_JBEOYD010000095.1:0-10791 GCF_040296885.1 Streptomyces sp. NPDC001980
CTTGGGAGACTCCCGGAAGAATGTCTGTCCCGGACGGGGACACGAAGCACCTCGCCATGGTGGGGTCGGGCTCGCGAAACCCTTTCTTCACACCTTGACTTAACATCACGGATATTGCTTGGATCTCGGTTCGGCACGGCACCACCCCCGACACCCCGCAGAGTCCAGGAGTTGCTGTGAGACGTACGATCACCGCCATCGCGGCCGTCACTGCCATGACCCTGCCGCTCATCGGCGCAAGCCCGTCCGCGCAGTCGGACCGGGCCGCCGACGGGAGCGCCGGGCACGGCCAGGTCGTCACCGGCACCTACTCCACCGGCGGCACGCAGGCCTGGCAGCCCCTGCCGATCGTCAGAACGGGCGCGGACCCGGGCGGCTCCGTCGACGCCACGGTGGTCGCCGACCCGAGCGCGCTGCGGCAGAAGTACACGGGCATCGGCTTCTCGCTGGACGAGACCAGCGTCTCCAACCTGTGGAAGCTCACCCCCGGCGAACGTGCCAAGGCCATCCGGCTCCTGGTCGACCCCGAGCACGGCGCCGGACTCGACCGGTTCCGGCTGACCATCGGGAGCCCCGACCTCATCGAGCACCTGCCGTTCTGGTCCGAGGACGACCTGCCCGCCGGCGTCACCGACGACTTCGGCCTCAAGCACTTCTCCGTACAGCGGGACATCGACCTGCACATCATCGACACCATCAAGCTCATCCAGCACTACAACCCGCACGCCACGTTCTTCGCGTCGGCGTGGAGCGCTCCGGCCTGGATGAAGACGAACAACCGCTTCCTCGGCGAGGTCGCCCTCAAGCCCGGAAGCAGCACGGACTACTACCAGGTCGGCAAGTTGCGCGACGACTGCATCGAGGTGTTCGCCCGGTACTACGTCAAGTTCGTCCAGGCGTACGCCAGGCACGGCATCCGCGTCGACGCGCTCACCCTGCTGAACGAGCCCGGGATGGACGTCGTCTACCCGGCCATGGACATCAGCATCGCGCAGCAGCAGAAACTGGCCCTCGCCATCAAGCGCGAGATGCGTGCCGCCCACCTGAACACCCAGCTCTACGTGCACGACTTCAACTTCTGGGACTGGCGCGACCCCAACAGCACGGCGACCAAGAACTACTACCGCATCTTCCAGGACGCCCCCGACGGCTCCGTGACCGGCGCCCAGGTCCGCAAGGCGGCCGACGCCATCGCCTTCCACCCCTACTGGGGTGACCCGACCGTCATGCGCGACGCGTTCGAGGAGTTCGGCAAGCCCGTCCAGCTCACGGAGACCAGCGACCTCTCGCCCTCGACCGTCCTCGACGACTTCCGCCTGGACGCCGGCTCCTACATCCTGTGGGCCCAGACCACCGACCAGGACGGCGGCACCCTGCACTGGACACCGGCCCGGGACAACAACATCGACTGGGACCAGGTCGCGGCCACCACCAAGTGGAAGGACCGGCTGGTGACCGTCGACACGGAGACGAAGAAGTTCTCGGTCCGCGACGAGCTGTACGGGCTCGGGCAGTTCGCGAAGTACCTCTCGCCCGGTGACGTCCGCCTGGAGTCCAGCGCCACCGAACACGGCGTCAGCAACGTGGTCTACCGCACCCGTGACGGCGGCTACGTCACCGTCCTCGGCAACGGCAACAGCACCGACAGCAAGGTCCGGGTCACCGTCGGCGGCCAGAGCTTCGTCACGACCGTACCGGCGGGCTCCTACGCCACCTACCGGTGGCAGGGCCGGGCGTAGGGCTAACCCCCCGGGGTGACGAGAGGCTTGCCGGATGGTGACGGCCCGGCCCGTCCACAAAGCTGGGAGCAGTCGCAGAACACGCGCGGTCGGCGTGGTCGGCGCAGTCCGCGCAGCCGAGGAGGCCTGTCTTGCTCACCCGCCGTACCGCCCTGCAGTCGGCCGTCGCCGCCACCGCCCTGTCCGCCGTCTCCGCGCGCACCGTGTCGGCCGCGCCGCGCGCGGCAGGACCGGTGCGGCTGACCCTGCCCGAGCCCGGCGGCCCGTATCCGGTGGGGACGGTCGCCCTGCGCCTCGTCGACACGGCACGTGCCGATCCCTGGATCACCGCACAGCCGTACCGGGAGCTGATGATCAGCATCCGGTACCCGGCGCGGGACGCCGGTGGCCACCCGAGGGCACCGCAGATGCTGCCCGGGGAGGCCGCCGGCTTCACGGCCGTCAACAACCTCGACGGCGTGCCCGCCGACCAGGTCGACTGGGCCGCCACCCGCACCCACGCGCACGAAGACGCCCCGATCGACCGGGACCGCGGCCCGTACCCGGTCGTCTGCTACTCGCCCGGTACCGGTGACCCGCGCTCCCTCGGCACCACCCTCTGCGACGACCTCGCCTCCCGTGGCCACGTCGTGGTGATGCTCGATCACACCTACGACGCCACCGCCGTCCAGTTCCCCGGCGGCCGCGTCGAACGCACCGTGCTGCCCGCGGAGTACGACAAGGCCTACCCGGACAAGAAGCGCATCAGGGCGCTCCTGAAGAAGACGATCGACGTACGGGTGGCCGACACCCGCTTCCTGCTCGACGAGTTGCCGCGTGCCCTGCCCCGCGCACTGCGCGGCGCCCTCGACCTGGACCGCATCGGCATGTTCGGCCACTCGGCCGGCGGCTTCACCGCCCTCCAGACGATGCACGACGACCGGCGCATCGCGGCCGGCGCCAACCTGGACGGAGTGGTCGCCTACGTCCAGGACGACGGCGACTCCGGCCACCTCTCCACCGTCGCCGCCGAGGGCCTCGACCGCCCCTTCCTGCTGTTCGGCAAGGACGGCAACGACCTGAGCACGGTCCCGTCCTGGAACTCCCTGTGGCGGCACAGCCGCGGCCCGCGCGAGGGCCTGACCCTGCGCGGCGCCGAACACGCCACGTTCACCGACGAGGAGGCGATGATCCCGCAGATCGCCCGCCGGCTCGGGCTGCCCCGGAAGACGGTCGTGAAGAACATCGGCACCATCGCCCCGGCCCGCGCGATCCCCGTCGAACGGGCCTGCCTCGCCTCCTTCTTCGACCGCCGGCTGCGCGGCGGGAGGGCGGAAGGCCCGTCGGCCCATGCCCCGGAGGTGCAGCCCTTCGCCCGGTGAGCGGCCGCCTGCCCGACAGCGGTCGTCCAGGTCGTCCAGGCCGGGGGCATCACGCCGGGAGCCAGGACAGACCGTCCTCGGTGACCCCGAGCCGGGCGGGGCCGGACGGCGGCGGGGCCGGGTCGTCCAGCGGGGCGCCGTACAGGGCCTGTTCCTGGAGGTCGTTGCCGGCGCGGAAGGTCTCGTTGACCACTCGGGTGGTCAGGAGCGGGTTCGTACGGTCGCCGGCGGCGCCCAACCGGTCCACCGCGCCCTCCAGTTCGGCCGCCGCGGCGCTCCACCGGACACCGAGCCCGCCGGCACCGGACATCCCGGCGTCACCCGACGCCACGCCCCCGGCCAGCTCGGCGAAGGCCGCGGCCTCGTCGACGTCCACCCGGGTGATCTTCTTCGCCGACCAGAAGTACGAGTCCTCGTCCCGCTCCATGTCGTAGAACGCGACGAGGAAGTCGTAGAACACCCCGTACTCCCGGCGGTAGCGCGCCTCGAACTCGGCGAAGCCGCGCTCCTCCGGCACGGTGCCCTCCAGGGCCGCGTTCACCGTGCGGGCCGCCAGCAGGGCGCCGTAGGTGGCCAGATGGACGCCCGAGGAGAGCACCGGGTCCACGAAGCAGGCGGCGTCGCCGACCAGCGCCATGCCCGGGATCCACAGGGACGTCTTCCAGTACGAGTAGTCCTTGCGCACCCGGACCCGGTCGTACGGCGGTTCCGTCGCGACCGGTACGCCCGTCAGCAGCCGGCCGACCTCGGGGCAGGCCCTGATCATGTCCTGCCACGCGGCCCGCGGGTCGTGCTGGACGGCCGCGTAGTGCTCCGGCGCGATCACGGCACCGACACTGGTCAGGTCATCGCGCAGAGGGATGTACCAGAGCCAGCCGGCGTCGAACGCGGCGCAGAAGATGTTGCCGTCGTTCGGCGCCGGCAGCCGGCGGCCGCCCGCGTAGTAGCCGAACACGGCGAGGTTGCGGAAGAAGTCCGAGTACACGCGGGCCCCGCCCACCCGGCTATGGATCCGGCTGGTGTTGCCCGACGCGTCGATGACGAACCGGGCGTGCGCGGTGCGCGGGGTGCCGTCCCGGTCGGTGTACTCGACACCACGGACCCGCCCGCCCCCGGTGAGCACCCGGCGTACCGGACTGCCCTCCCGTACTTCGGCGCCGGCGCGTTCGGCGTTGCGCAGCAGGATCTCGTCGAACCGGGAGCGCTCCACCTGGAAGGCGGTCGCGGTGGGCTCCGGCAGCCGCGGCGTCGTCGCGAAGGAGAACTGCCAGGGCTCCGGGTCCCGGCCCCAGCGCAGGGTCCCGCCACGCTTGAGCGTGAACCCGGCCGCCGCGACCTCGTCGGCGACGCCGAGGAGGCGGCACAGGCCGTGGACGGTGGCGGGCAGCAGCGACTCGCCGATCTGGTAGCGGGGGAAGGTCTCCCGCTCCAGCAGCAGCACCCGGTGCCCGCGCCGGGCCACGGCCGTCGCGGCGGTCGACCCGGCCGGCCCGCCGCCGACGACGATCAGGTCGTACTCGTCGTGCTCCGCGTGCTTGTCGTGTTGCGAAGTCATCAGGGCGCTCCCCTTCCCGGCAGGGCGTCCGCGTCGAGCAACACCCCATGGACGTGTGCCGCAAGCTCGGGCAGCGTCGGGTACTCCAGTACGACGGTCGGTGCCAGACGGACCCGGGTGAACGCGCTGAGCCGGTTGCGGACCTGTACGGCGGACAGGGAGTCGAAGCCGAGCTCGGTGAAGGCGCGCTCGACGGGAAGGTCGGACGGGTCCGTGAAGCCCAGGACGGCCGCGATCTCGGCGCGGATCAACTCGGCCAGCAGGGCGGGACGTTCGGGTGGCGCGACGGCGGCGAGCCGCTCCCGCCAGGCACCGGGCGTCCGTGCGGCGCCGTCCGGGGGCGCCCCGTCGACCGCGGCCGGGCGGCGCGGCAACAGGTCGGCGAGGACGGGCGGCGCGCCCGGCCCCGCGGCGGCCCGCAGGTCCAGCGGTACCGGTACCAGGACCGGTTCCGGGCGGCGCAGCGCGGCATCGAGGAGGGCGATGCCCTCGCGCTCGCCGACGGGCAGCACACCGCCCTCCCGCAGCCGGTCCGGCGCCACCCGGCCCGCCATGCCCGCCGCGCCCGCCGAAGCCCACGGCCCCCAGGCCAGCGACTGCGCGGGCAGGCCGCGGGCCACCCGGTACCGGGCGAGCGCGTCGAGGAACCCGTTCGCGGCGGCGTAGTTCGACTGCCCAGGCCTGCCGAGCACACCCGCGGCCGAGGAGTAGAGCACGAAGGCGGCCAGGCCGAGGTCCTTCGTCGCCTCGTGCAGATACCAGGCACCGTCCGCCTTCGGCGCGAGCACGGCCGCGAGCCGCTCGGGCGTCATGGCGTCCGTCACGCCGTCGTCCACCACCCCGGCCAGGTGGAAGACCGCGGTGAGCGGCGGCCGGCAGGACGCGACCAGCGCGTCCACGGACGTTCGGTCGCTCACGTCGCACGCCACCACGCCCACGTCGGCGGGCAGTTCGCCCGCCCAGTCCGGGGTCTTCCCGTCGCGGCCGGCCAGCAGCAGGTGCCGGACCCCGCGTTCGGTGACCAGGTAGCGGGCCAGACTCGCCGCGAGCGCGCCCGTGCCGCCCGTGACGAGCACGGTCCCTTCGGGATCCAGCTCGACGGGCTCCGCGGCCGGCGGATCGGCGGGGGCCAGCCGGGGCGCCACGGCGACACCGTCGCGCAGGGCGACTTCCGGCTCGCCGGTGCGCAGCGCCGCCGCGACGGCCGCGGGCGTGGCCGCGGCGCCCTGCCGGTCGACCAGTACGATCCGGCCGGGATGTTCCGACCCGGCGCTGCGGACGAGCCCGGCGACGGCGGCCTCGGCCAGGTCGGGGGCGTCTCCGGTGGCGTTCTCGGTGAGCACCAGCAGCCGGCCCGGCCGTGCGCCGGCGGTCCACGCGCGCACCCGCTCCAGCACGGCGCCGAGCAGCCCGCGCACCCGGTCGGGCAGCGGCGTGTCCGGGGGCAGGTCGGCGGCCAGTTGTGCCACGTCGAGCAACTCGTGCTCCGGGCTCGCGGCGCCGGCCGGGGGCACCGGCCGCCAGGCGAGACGGTAGGTCTCGGCCGGCGGCCGCTCGGTCGCCGGGATCGCCCGGGTGACGACGGACTCCACGGCGGCCAGCGGCAGTCCGGCCCTGTCGGTGAGGGTGACGCGGAACTCGTCCGGGCCCAGCCGCCGTACGACCGCGCGCGCCGCGGCGGCACCGGTCGCGTACACCGTCACCCCGGAACAGGTGACCGGCGCCCTCGGCTCACCCGGCTCCTCGGCCAGCAGCGCGGCGTGCAGCGCCGCGTCGAACAGGGCCGGGTGCAGGGTGTACGACCGTGCGGTCGCCGCTTCCCCGGGCGGCAGCGCCAGCTCGGCGAAGGTCTCGCCGTCCCCGTGCCACAGCGCGGTCACGGCGCGGAAGGCGGGCCCGTAATGATGGCCGTGGCCTGCGAGGCGCTCGTAGTGGACGGCGATCCGCTCCGCGCCCACCGGTGGCCAGGCACCGGGCGTGTCCCCGGGCGGTGCCTCGGCCGGGGCGGTCGTCGCGGTGGCGTGCCGGGTCCACGGCCCCGGCGTGTCGGCCGGCCGGCCCCAGACGGTGACCGGCCGCCCGCCCGTCCCGTCCGGCGCCCCGGCCACCACCTGCACCTGCGCCCCCTGCCCCGGAGCGAGGACGAGCGGTGCGTGCAGGGCCAGTTCGGCCAGCAGGACCGGCCCGGCGGAGCCGTCGGCCCGGGCCGCCAGCTCGGCGAAGAGGGTCGCGGGCACCACCACCCGGCCGCCGATCACGTGGTCGGCCAGCCACGGATGGCGGTCGAGGGACAGTACGGCGGTGTGCCGGATCGCGGGCCCGTCGGCGTCGGGCACCGGCTCGCCCAGCAGCGGATGGCCGGACCCGGTCGGCCGCCGGACGGCGTCCAGCCAGTAGCGCTGCCGCCGGAAGGGGTGGGTGGGCAGCGGGCGCCGCCGGGCACCGGAGTCCGCGTACACCGACCGCCAGTCCACCTCCGCCCCGTGCACATGCAGCGCGGCCAGTGCCTCGACCGTCGTCCGGGCGTCGGCGCACGACGCGAACACCGCGCCCGCGTCCGGCCCGACGCACTCCTCGGCCGCCACGCCGAGCGCGGCGGACGGCCCGGCCTCGACGAAGGCCGTGACGCCGTCTCCGGCGAGTACGCCCACCGCGTCGGCGAACCGGACCGTCTCGCGCGCCTGCCGCACCCAGTGCTCGGCGGTGGCGAGCGCGTCCGTCTCCGCGCGTCCGGTGAGCGTGGACACGACCGGCACGGACGGGAGCCGGTAGGCCACCGACTCGGCGACCGCACGGTACTCGGCCAGCACCGGGTCAAGGAGCGGCGAGTGAAAAGCATGGCTCACCCGCAGCCGGCGCTGCGGCCGTCCGACGGCGGCGGCCAGCGCCGTCACCGCGTCCTCGGGCCCGGAGAGCACGACCGACTCCGGCCCGTTGACCGCCGCGATCGCGACGGCCCGCCCGGGAACCCCGTCCAGCAGCGGCGTCACCTCGGCCAGCGGCGCCCGCACCGCGATCATCGCGCCGCCGGCGGGCAGGGCCGCCATCAGCCGGCCGCGCGCGGCGACCAGCCGTACCGCGTCGGCACGGGAGAACACCCCGGCGACGTGCGCGGCGGCCAGTTCGCCGACCGAGTGCCCGACCAGACGGTTTGGCCGTACGCCGAAGCCGGCGAGGAGGGTGTGCAGGGTCACCGCGTAGGCGAACAGCGCGGGTTGTGCGTAGTCGGTGCGGTCCAGCAGGCCCGGGTCGTCGATCGCCTCCAGCAGGGGGCGGTCCAGCCACGGGGTGAACTCCTCGCACAGACCGGTGAACTCCGCGTCGAAGGCGGGGAAGGCCGCCCGCAGGTCGCGGCCCATCCCCGGGCGCTGGGCTCCCTGGCCGGGGAAGAGGAGGGCCACCTTGGGGTGTGGGCGCGCGGTGCCCCGCAGCACCGCCGGACCGTCCATCCCGGCGGCCAGGTCGCGCACCCCGGTGAGCAGGCCTGCGGCGTCCGGGGCCAGGACGGCCGCCCGGTGCGTCAGCGGCGCCCGGGTCGTGGCCAGCGAGAACGCGACGTCCAGGGCGTCCGCGTCCTGCCGTACGTCGGCCAGTTCGGCCGCCAGCCTCGCGGCATGCGCGCGCAGCCCGGCCTCGTCACCCCCGCCTACCAGCCAGGGCATCAGCGGCAGTCGACGGGCCTGCGGCGCGGCCCGGTCCGTGCCGACCGTCGCCGTCCCTCCCGCCGTGTCGACCGCCACCGGCTCCTCGATGATCACGTGGGCGTTGGTGCCGCCGATACCGAACGACGAGATCGCGGCCCGGCGCGGACGGTCGAGGCGCGGCCACGGGCGGGCCCGGTCGAGCAGCCGTACCGCACCGCCGGACCAGTCGACGTGCGGCGACGGCTGCTTCGCGTACAGCGAGGCGGGCAGCTCGGCGTGGCGCATCGCCTCGATCATCTTGATCAGGCCCGCCACCCCCGACGCGGCCTGGGTGTGCCCCAGGTTCGACTTCACCGAGCCCAGCCACACCGGGTCGGCCGGGTCACGGTGCTGCCCGTAGGTGGCGAGCAGGGCGCCCGCCTCGATCGGGTCGCCGAGCGCGGTGCCCGTGCCGTGCCCCTCGACCGCGTCGACGCCGGACCCGTCCAGCCCCGCGTCGGCCAGCGCCCGCCGGATCAGGTCCCGCTGCGCCTCACCGTTGGGGGCGGTGAGGCCGTTCGACGCGCCGTCCGAGTTGACGGCGGAACCGCGCAGCACCGCCAGCACCGGATGGCCGTTGCGGCGGGCGTCCGACAGCCGCTCCAGCAGCACCAGACCGACGCCCTCGGCCCAGGCGGTGCCGTCCGCGCCCGCCGCGAACGACCGGCAGCGCCCGTCCGGCGACAACCCGCGCAGCCGGCTGAACACGACGAACGGCCGCGGATTCGACAGCACCGTCACCCCGCCCGCCAGCGCCAGCGAACACTCCCCGGCCCGCAGCGACCGGGCCGCCAGGTCCAGCGCCACCAGCGAGGACGAACACGCCGTGTCCAGGGTGAGCGCCGGGCCGCGCAGCCCCAGGGTGTAGGCGATCCGCCCGGACGCCACGCTCGGCGACGAGCCGATGCCGAGCTGGGCCTCCAGCTCGTCGGGCGCCCCTCCGCGGCCGTATCCGCCGGCGTGCATCAGGCCGACGAACACGCCGGTGTCGGTGCCGCGCAGCTCCGGCGCCGGCACCCCGGCTCGTTCGAAGGTCTCCCAGGCGACCTCCAGCAGCAGCCGCTGCTGGGGATCGGTGGCCAGCGCCTCGCGGGGCGACATGCCGAAGAACAGCGGGTCGAAGTCCGCGACCCCGTCCAGGAACCCGCCGCGGCGGGTGTACGTCGTCCCGGGCCGGTCCGGGTCGGGATCGTGCAGCGAGGCGAGGTCCCAGCCCCGGTCGGCCGGGAACTCACCGGTGGCGTCCCGGCCTTCGGCCACCAGACGCCAGAGGTCCTCGGGGGAACTCACTCCGCCCGGAAAGCGGCAGCCGGCCGCCACGATCGCCACCGGCTCGGCCTCCGGACCGCGCCGGGGCGCCGCCGCTGCCGTGACGGCCCCCGCCGTCCCGTGCAGCAGCGCGTCCAGGTGGGCGGCGACCGCGGCCGGGCTCGGGTGGTCCCACACCAGCGTCGCCGGCAGCCGCAGCCCGGTACGGGTGCCGAGCCGGTGCCACAGGGTCATGGCGTCCATCGACGTCAGACCGAGATCGGCGAACGCCGCGCCCGGATCGGCGGCCCCACCCCGGATCGCCGCCGTCTCCGCGCACACCAGGTCGGTCAGCGCGGCCCGCCGCTCACCGGGCGTCCGCCCTGCCAGTGCGGCGAGTCCCGGCTCGGCCGGGCGGTCGGCGAGCGCACGGCGCAGCAGGGCCCGGCGTGGTTTGCCGCCGGAGGTGCGCGGTACCGCCGGGATCGGCAGCACCTCCTCGGGCACCTTGTGCGCGGAGAGCACCGCGGCGCAGGCGCGCAGCAGCGGCACCGGATCGAGGTCCGGGCGGTCCGGGACCACGAACGCCACCGGAACCTCACCGAGCAGCGGATGGGCCCGCCCGGCCACGGCCGCGTCCCGCACCCCGGGCAGCCCGCACAGCACCCGCTCCACCTCGGCCGGGTCGACGTTCTCACCGCCGCGGACGATACGGTCGCCCGCCCGGCCGGTGACGGTCAGAAACCCGTGCTCGTCGAGCCGGCCCAGGTCACCCGTGCGGTACCAGCCGTCGCGCAGGGCGGCGGCGGTCTCCTCCGGCCGGTTGTGATAGCCGAGCATGACGCCGGGGCCGCGGACCCAGATCTCGCCGTCCCCGCCGGCACCCTCCACCGGGGCGATCCGTACCTCCATGCCGGGCAGCGGCAGCCCGCTGCTGCCGCGCACCCGTGGCCCGGCGGGCGACTCCACGGCGATCTTGCCGCAGGTCTCGGTACTGCCGTAGCCGTCCAGCAGCGGGGCACCGAACCGTGCCTCGGCCTCCTCCCGCAGCTCGGGGTCGCTGGGCGCACCGGCCGTGACGCACAGCCGCAGCGAGGGCACGGCACCCAGCCCGGCGTCCAGCAACTGCCGGTAGGTGAGGGGTACCCCGGCCAGGACGGTCGGCGCGGGCGCGCCCACCCCCCGGCCCCGGGCGGCCCGGGCCC
>NZ_JBEOYD010000096.1:0-9929 GCF_040296885.1 Streptomyces sp. NPDC001980
GCGGAGGGGTATCTGTTCACGGGGCGGTTGTCGCTGCGGTCGCATCCGTGGCTGGCGGATCACGCGGTGAACGGCACGGTTCTGCTGCCGGGTACGGCGTTCCTGGAGCTGGCGCAGCATGCGGGTGAGCAGCTCGGTTGCGGGACGGTCGAGGAACTGACCCTGGAAACACCGCTGGTCCTGCCCGACCGCGGCGGACTCGCGATCCAGGTCGTGGTCGGCGCGCCCGACGCGGACGGCAGCCGGCGGCTGACGGTCCACGGCAAGGCCGAGGACGTACCCGCCGACCAGGAGTGGACCCGCTACGCGAGCGGCACGCTCGCCGAGGCGGCCGCCGTCACCGGCTTCACCGCCCACACCTGGCCCCCGGCCGGAGCCGAGGCGATGGACCTCGACGGCTACTACGACCGCATGGCGGGCAACGGCTTCGTCTACGGGCCGGCCTTCCAGGGGCTGCGGGCCGCCTGGCGGCAGGGCGACACCCTGTTCGCCGAGGTCGCCCTCCCCGACGAGCAGGCCGACGACGCCGACGCGTACGGTCTGCACCCCGCGCTGCTGGACGCGGCGCTCCAGGCCGCGGGTCTGGGCGCGTTCTTCGCGGGCGACGAGGCACGGCTGCCGTTCGCCTGGCGCCGGGTCTCCCTGTCGGCGTCCGGCGCGCACGTGCTCCGGGTCCGGGTCCGTCCGGACGGGCCGGACTCGATCGCCGTCGCGGCGGCCGACGAGTCCGGCGAGCCCGTCGTGACCGTCGGCTCGCTGGTGGTCCGCCCGCTCAACCCCGACCTGTTCCAGACCTCCCGCGAGCTCCCGCACCACTTCCAGTGGCCGGTGCTGGCGCTCGACACCGACGGCACGCACCCGGAACCCGAGGTGTTCGTCGTCGGCGCGGGTTCGGCGCGCGAGGTGAGCGCGCAGGTGCTCGCCCGGCTGCAGGACGCCCTCGCCGAGGACGGCACCCTGGTCGTCCGGACCAGGGCGGCCGTGGCCACCGAGCCGGGCGCGGACGTGGATCCCGCGCACGCCGCGGTGTGGGGCCTGGTCCGCTCCGCACAGGCGGAGCACCCCGACCGGTTCGTACTGATCGACTCCGACGAGGCGTCCACCCCCCTCCTGGCCGCCGCCGCGGCGACCGGCGAACCGCAGCTCGCGCTCCGCGACGGCGTCGCCCACCGGCCGCGACTGGCCCGCTACGGCACCGGGGACACCCTGCTGCCGCCCGCCGACGGCACCCCCGCGTGGCTGCTCGGCACCACGGAACGCGGCACCTTGGAGAACCTGGCGCTGCTGCCCGCGCCCGAGCTGACGGCCCCGCTCGCCGAGAACGAGGTGCGCATCGAGGTCCGCGCCGCCGGCATGAACTTCCGTGACGCGCTCAACGCCCTCGGCCTGCTCCCCGGCGAGCCGGGCCCGATGGGCATCGAGGGCGCCGGTGTCGTCACCGGGACCGGGCCGGGCGTCACCGGCCTCGCGGTCGGGGACCGGGTCTGCGGTGTGTTCGCCGGCTGCTACGGGCCGGTCGCGACCGCCGACCGGCGGCTGCTGGCCAGGATGCCCGCCGGCTGGACCTTCGAGCAGGCCGCGGCCGTGCCCGTGGTCTTCCTCACCGCCTACCGCGGACTGGTCGACCTGGCCGGCCTGAGCGCCGGCGAGACCGTTCTCGTGCACGCCGCCGCGGGCGGCGTCGGCATGGCCGCCGTCCAGCTCGCCCGCCACCTCGGCGCCGAGGTCTACGGCACGGCCAGTACCGGCAAGTGGGAGGCGACCGGACTCGCCGCCGACCACCTGGCCTCCTCCCGGACGGCCGACTTCGAGAGCGCCTTCCGCGCCGCCACCGGCGGCCGGGGCGTGGACGTCGTCCTCAACTCCCTCACCGGCGAGCTGATCGACGCCTCGCTGCGCCTCCTGCCCCGCGGCGGACGCTTCATCGAGATGGGCAAGACCGACCTCCGCGACCCCGAGCAGGTGGCGGCCGCGCACGAGGGCGTGTGCTACCGGGACTTCGAGCTGATGGACGCCGGCCCCGACCGGATCCACGAGATGCTGACCGACGTACTCGGCCTCTTCGAGCAGGGCGTGCTCACGCCACTGCCGACCCGTACCTGGGACCTGCGCCGCGCCCCCGAGGCGATGCGCTTCCTCAGCCAGGCCAAGCACGTCGGCAAGCTCGTCCTCACTCCGCCGCGCCGGCTCGACCCCGACCGCGCCGTCCTGATCACCGGCGGCAGCGGTGTGCTGGCCGGGCTCGTCGCCGAACACCTCGTGGCGGAGCACGGCATCCGCCATCTCGTCATGCTCAGCCGCAGCGGCGCCGCCCCGGACATCACCGGCGCCGACGTCCGCTCCGTCGCCTGTGACGTCTCCGACCGGGACGCGCTGGCCCAGGTACTGCACACGCTGGACCGGCCGCTGACCGCGGTCGTGCACACCGCGGGAGTCCTCGACGACGGCGTCCTCGCCGACCTCACGCCCGAACGCCTCGACCGGGTCTTCCGGGCCAAGGCCGACGCCGCCCTCCACCTGCACGAACTGACGCAGGACCAGGACCTGGCGGCCTTCGTGCTGTTCTCGTCGGCCGCAGGCAGCTTCGGCGCCCCCGGCCAGGGCAACTACGCGGCCGCCAACGCCTTCCTGGACGGGCTCGCCCAGCACCGGCGGGCGGCGGGACTCCCCGCGCAGTCCATGGCCTGGGGCATGTGGACCGAGCGCAGCGGCCTGACCGCGCGGCTGGACGACGGCGACCTCGCCCGGATGGCCCGCTCCGGCATGACACCGCTCTCCTCGGAGCAGGGCCTCGCCCTGTTCGACGCCGCCCTGGCGACGGACCTCGCGGCGCCGGTCATGGTCCGCGTCGACCACGACGCGCTGCGCAGGCAGGAGACCCTGCCCGCCGTGCTGCGCGGTCTGGTGCGCGCGCCCGCGCGGCGGGCGGCCGGCGGAGCGGGCGCCGGAGCGTCCCTCGGCGACCGGCTCGCGGCCATGCCGGAGCCGGAACGGCAGCGGTACGTCCTCGACCTGGTGCGCGGTGCCGCGGCCGTCGTGCTCGGTCATGCCTCCCCGGACCTCGTCGAATCCAACAAGGCCTTCCGCGAGCTCGGCTTCGACTCGCTCACCGCGGTGGAGCTGCGCAACCGGCTCACGAAGGCCACCGGCCTGAAGCTGTCGGCCACCCTGGTCTTCGACTACCCGACCCCCTCGGTCCTGGCTGCCCACCTCCTCGCCGAGCTGGCGGGCACCCGCAGCGCCGTGGCCGCCCCGGTGGCCGCGGCCTCCGACGAGCCGATCGCCATCGTCGCCATGGGCTGCCGCTTCCCCGGCGGCGTCCGCACCCCCGAAGCGCTGTGGGAGCTGCTGGCCGCGGGCGGCGACGCGATCACCGGGCTGCCCACCGACCGCGGCTGGAACGTCAGCCGCCTCTACGACGCCGACCCCGACCGCCCGGGCACCACGTACGTGCGCGAGGGCGGCTTCCTCGACGCCGTGGGCGAGTTCGACGCGGGCTTCTTCGGCATCAGCCCGCGCGAGGCGCTGGCCATGGACCCGCAGCAGCGGCTGCTCCTGGAGACCGGCTGGGAGACGTTCGAGCGGGCCGGCATCGACCCCGCCTCGCTCAAGGGCACGCCCGGCGGTGTCTTCATGGGCACCAACAGCCAGGACTACATCACCCTGCTGGCCGGGGCACCCGACGTCGGCGAGGGCTACATCGCCACCGGCAACTCGGCGAGCGTCGTCTCCGGCCGGCTCGCGTACACCTTCGGCCTGGAGGGGCCCGCGGTCACGGTCGACACGGCCTGCTCCTCCTCCCTGGTCGCCGTGCATCTGGCGAGCCAGGCGCTGCGCTCCGGCGAGTGCACGCTCGCACTCGCCGGCGGCGTGATGGTGATGGCCACGCCGGGCGGGTTCGTCGAGTTCAGCCGGCAGCGCGGCCTGGCCGCGGACGGCCGGTGCAAGTCCTTCGGGGCGGACGCCGACGGCTTCGGCATGGCAGAGGGCGTCGGCGTCCTGCTGCTGGAGCGGCTGTCGGACGCGCGGCGCAACGGGCACCCGGTACTGGCGACCGTGCGGGGCAGCGCGGTCAACCAGGACGGCGCCTCCAACGGGCTCACCGCCCCCAACGGCCCCTCGCAGCAACGGGTGATCCGGCAGGCGCTGGCCAACGCCGGTCTCCAGCCGTCCGACGTGGACGTGGTGGAGGCGCACGGCACGGGTACCTCGCTCGGCGACCCGATCGAGGCGCAGGCACTGCTCGCCACCTACGGGCAGGACCGGGACGCGGACCGGCCGTTGTGGCTGGGCTCCGTCAAGTCGAACATCGGCCACACCCAGGCCGCCGCGGGTGTCGCCGGCATCATGAAGATGGTGCTGGCCATGGAGCACGGCACGCTGCCGAGGACGCTGCACGCCGACGAGCCGTCGCCGCACATCGACTGGTCCACCGGCCGGGTGGAGCTGCTGACCGAGGCCCGTGAGTGGCCCGACGGGAACGGCCCGCGCCGGGCCGGTGTGTCGTCGTTCGGCATCAGCGGCACCAACGCGCACGCGATCATCGAGTCGGTGCCCCCGGCCGCCCCGCCCGCCGCCCCGCCCGCCACGGTCGTGCCGTGGCTGCTCTCGGGCCGGACACCGGAAGCCGTTGCGGACCTGGCCGAGCGACTGCGGCCGCTGACCGGCGAGAACCCCGTGGACGTCGGCCACACCCTGGCCACCCGCACCGCCTTCGAGTACCGCTCGGTCGTCGTCGGCCGCGACGCCGACGACTGGACGGCCGGCCTGGCCGCCCTCGACCGCCCGGTCGCCACCGATCCACTGGGCGGGACGGTGTTCGTCTTTCCGGGGCAGGGGTCGCAGTGGGCGGGGATGGCGGTGGAACTGCTGGAGTCGTCGCCGGTGTTCGCGGCGCGGTTCGGGGAGTGTGAGCGGGCGCTGATCCCGTTCGTCGACTGGCGGTTGACGGACGTCGTGCGGTCCGGTGACTTCGACCGAGTGGACCGTGTGCAGCCGGTGTTGTGGGCGGTGATGGTGTCGCTGGCGGCGCTGTGGGGGTCGTTCGGTGTGGAGCCGGCTGCGGTGGTGGGTCATTCGCAGGGTGAGATCGCTGCTGCGGTGGTGGCGGGTGCTCTGTCGTTGGAGGACGGCGCTCGGGTGGTGGCGTTGCGGTCGAGGGCGATCACGGCGTTGGCGGGTCGGGGTGGCATGGTGTCGGTGCCGTTGCCGGTGGAGCAGGTTCGCGGGTTGCTGCCTGAGGGTGTGTCGGTGGCTGCGGTGAACGGGCCGTCGTCGGTGGTGGTTTCGGGTGATCCGGCGGGTCTGGAGCAGGTCCTGGGCGAGGTGGAGCGGGCGAAGCGGGTGCCCGTGGACTACGCGTCGCATTCGGCGCAGGTGGAGGAGATCCGCGAGGAGATCCTGCACGTGCTGGAGGGTGTGTCCCCACGCGAGGCGTCGGTCCCCTTCTTCTCCACGGTGGACACCGGGTGGGTGACCGGCACCGAACTGGACGCCGACTACTGGTACCGCAACCTGCGGCAGACCGTGGAACTCGAAGCCGCCGTACGCAGGTTGACCGCCACCGGCTTCCGCGCCTTCGTCGAGGTCAGCGCGCACCCCGTCCTCACCATGCCCATCGAGGAGACCGCCGAGGACGCCGACGGCGACGCCGCGGTCCTGGCGGTGGGCACCCTGCGCCGCGACGACGGCGGCCTGCGCCGCTTCATGACCTCGCTCGGTACCGCATGGGCGCACGGCGTGGACGTGGACGTGGCTGCGCTGTACCCCGGCGGCCGGCAGACGGCCCTGCCCACCTACCCGTTCCAGCGCGAGCGGTACTGGCTGGCACCGCCGTCCCCGGAGGGCTCCACGGACTCCTGGCGCTACCGCGTCACCTGGCGCCCGGCCACGCCCCCGGCCCGGCCGCTGCCAGGCACCTGGCTGGCGCTCGTCCCGGAGGGACACCGCGAGGACGCCTGGGCGGCCGGTGCATGCCGCGCGCTCACCGAGCGCGGTGCCCGGGTCGAGGAGTACGTCGTCCCCGCCGGTACCGGCCGGGAGGAACTGGCCGCGGCCCTGGCCGGCCGGCGGCAGCCGGAGGGCGTGCTGTCGCTCCTGGCCCTGGCCGAACGACCGGACCCGGCACACCCGGGCCTGACCGCCGGCCTGGCGCTCACCACCGTGCTCACCCAGGCGCTCCACGACGCGGACTGGACCGCGCCGTTGTGGTGCCTGACCCAGGGCGCCACCTCCGCGGCCGGCGACGAGGAACTGCGGCACCCCGCGCAGGCGGCGGCGTGGGGCCTCGGCCGGGTCATCGGCCTGGAACACCCGGAGTTCTGGGGCGGCCTGGTCGACCTGCCCGCCGACCACGACCAGGCGTCCGCCGCCGTGCTCTGCGACGTGCTCGCCGGCGGCGGCGACGAGGACCAGTGGGCGGTCCGCGGCGGCACCGCCCGAGTGCGCCGCCTCACCCGGGCGCTGCCCGACGGACGGCCGCCCCGACGGGCCTGGCGCCCGCGGGGAACCGTCCTGGTCACCGGCGCCACAGGTGCGGTCGGCCCGTACATCGCCCGCTGGCTGGCCGCCGCGGGAGCCGAGCACCTGGTCCTGGCCGGCCGCCGTGGCGCGGACGTGCCCGGCGCCGCCGCGCTCAGCGCGGAACTCGCCGAGTCCGGGACGCGGCTGGAGTACACCGGCTGCGACGTCACCGACCGTACGGCGGTGGCGGAGCTGGTGGCACGGCTGGACGCGGACGGCACCCCGGTCCGCGCGGTCGTCCACGCCGCGGCCCTCATCCAGATCGCGTCACTGGCGGACACCTCGCTGACCGAGTTCGAGGACGTCGTGCACGCCAAGGTCGCGGGCGCGGTCCATCTGGCCGAGTCGCTGCCCGACCTGGACGCGTTCGTCCTCTTCTCCTCGATCGCCGGCGTCTGGGGCAGCGGCGACCACGGTGCCTACGCCGCGGCCAACGCCTTCCTCGACGCCTACGCCGAGCACCTGCGCGGCCGCGGCGTCCCGGCCACGTCCATCGCCTGGGGCATCTGGAACACCCCGAACCTGGCGGAGTCCGCCGCCATGCCCGGCGGCCTGGACATGGACCGGGTGCGCCGCCAGGGCCTGCCGTTCATCGACCCGCAGCAGGCCGTCGCGGCCCTCCAACGGGCCATGGACGACGACGAGACGTGCCTCGCCGTCGCGGAAGTGGACTGGTCGCGCTTCGCGCCGGTCTTCACCTCCGCCCGTCCCCGTCCCCTGCTGGACGAGATACCGGAGGTGGCGGCCCTGGCCCGGGAGGAGACTCCCGCCGCCACGCCGGTCGCGGCCCGGCTGTCCGAGGCCGAACTCGTCACGCTCGTCCGCGAACAGGTCGCCTCGGTCCTCGGCCACTCCGGCGCCGACGCCGTCGACCCCAGGCGCGCCTTCCGCGACATCGGGTTCGACTCGCTCACCGCGGTGGAACTGCGCAACCGGCTCAACGCGGCGACCGGCCTTCGGCTGCCCACCACGGTCGTCTTCGACCACCCCACCGTCCACGCCGTCGCCCGCCACCTGCGTACGGAGCTGACTCAGGGCACCGCGGCCCCGGCGGCCCCGGTCGTGGTCGCGGCCGAGGACGAGCCGATCGCACTGGTGGGGATGGCCTGCCGGTTCCCGGGCGGCGTCAACAGCCCGGAGGAACTGTGGGAACTGCTCCGCGCGGGCGGCGACGTCATCTCGGACTTCCCGGCCGACCGCGGCTGGGACCTGGACGGCCTCTACGACCCGGACCCCGACCGGCCCGGCACGTCGTAC
Source organism: Streptomyces sp. NPDC001980 (assembly GCF_040296885.1). NCBI lineage: Bacteria > Bacillati > Actinomycetota > Actinomycetes > Kitasatosporales > Streptomycetaceae > Streptomyces > Streptomyces sp. NPDC001980. Next base: position 7,780 of record NZ_JBEOYD010000096.1, read on the forward strand.
ACCCGGCACGGCGGCTTCCTGGACGCGGCGGGCGACTTCGACCCCGTGTTCTTCGGCATCAGCCCGCGTGAGGCACTCACCATGGACCCGCAGCAACGACTGCTCCTCGAGACCGCGTGGGAAGCGCTGGAGCGGGCCGGCATCGACCCGGAGAGCCAGCGGGGCGAGCGGGCCGGCGTCTTCGTCGGCACCGGTTACCAGGGCTACGGCGCCAACGCCGAGGTACCCGAGGGCCTTCAGGGCCAGATGGTCACGGGTGGCTCCGCCAGTGTGACGTCCGGCCGGATCGCGTACACCCTCGGTCTCGAAGGGCCTGCGGTCAGCGTCGATACGGCGTGCTCGTCGTCGCTGGTGGCGATGCATCTGGCGGGCCAGGCGCTGCGCTCGGGCGAGTGCTCGCTCGCCCTTGCCGGCGGTGTCACCGTGATGGCCAACCCGGAGGGCTTCATCGGCTTCAGCCGGCAGCGCGGCCTGGCTGCCGACGGCCGCTGCAAGGCGTTCGCCGCCGCCGCCGACGGCATGGGCATGTCCGAGGGGGTCGGCGTGGTGGTGCTGGAGCGACTGTCGGACGCCCGGCGCAACGGGCACCCGGTGCTCGCCGTGATCCGCGGCAGCGCCACCAACCAGGACGGTGCCTCCAACGGCCTGTCCGCGCCGAACGGCCTCGCCCAGCAACGGGTGATCCGGCAGGCGCTGGCCAATGCCCGGCTGGAGCCGTCCGACGTGTACGCCGTCGAGGCACACGGGACGGGCACGACACTCGGCGACCCGATCGAGGCGCAGGCCCTGCTGGCCACCTACGGCCAGAACCGCGAGGAACCGCTCTGGCTGGGCTCCGTGAAGTCCAACATCGGCCACACGCAACTCGCCTCCGGTGTGGCCGGTGTGATCAAGATGGTGCTGGCGATGCGGCACGGTGTCCTGCCCAGGACCCTGCATGTGGACGCGCCGTCGCCGCACGTCGACTGGACCACGGGCCAGGTACGTCTGCTGACCGAGGAACAGCCCTGGGACGGCCCGCGGCGGGCGGGTGTGTCGTCGTTCGGTCTGAGTGGTACGAACGCTCACCTGATCCTGGAGCAGGCTCCGGTGGCTTCGCCGGTGGTGTCTTCGGGTGTGGTGGCGTCGGGTGTGGTGCCGTGGGTGGTGTCGGGTCGTTCGGCGGGTGCGGTGCGCGCGCAGGCGGGTCGGCTGGTGGGGTTGGTGGGTGAGGATCGGGCTGCGGTGGGTGCGGCTTTGGTGGGCCGGTCGGTGTTCGAGCATCGTGCGGTGGTGGTGGGTGGTTCGGCGGACGAGTTCGGGGCGGGTCTGCGGGCGGTGGTGGATGGTGGGCCGTTGGCGGGTGTGGTGTCCGGGGTGGCTTCGTCTGTGGGGAAGACGGTGTTCGTCTTTCCGGGGCAGGGGTCGCAGTGGGCGGGGATGGCGGTGGAGCTGCTGGAGTCGTCGCCGGTGTTCGCGGAGCGGTTCGGGGAGTGTGAGCGGGCGCTGGCCGCTCATACCGACTGGCGGTTGACGGAGGTCGTCCGTTCCGGTGAGTTCGGGCGGGTGGATGTGGTGCAGCCGGTGTTGTGGGCGGTGATGGTGTCGCTGGCTGCGTTGTGGGGGTCGTTCGGTGTGGAGCCGGCTGCGGTGGTGGGTCATTCGCAGGGTGAGATCGCTGCTGCGGTGGTGGCGGGTGCACTGTCGCTGGAGGACGGCGCCCTCGTCGTCGCCCTGCGGTCGAGGGCGATCACGGCGTTGGCGGGTCGGGGTGGCATGGTGTCGGTGCCGTTGCCGGTGGAGCAGGTTCGCGGGTTGTTGCCTGAGGGTGTGTCGGTGGCTGCGGTGAACGGGCCGTCGTCGGTGGTGGTTTCGGGTGATCCGGCGGGTCTGGAGCAGGTCCTGGGCGAGGTGGAGCGGGCGAAGCGGGTTCCGGTGGACTATGCGTCGCATTCGGCGCAGGTGGAGGAGATCCGTGAGGAGATCCTGCATGTGCTGGAGGGTGTGTCCCCACGCGAGGCGTCGGTCCCGTTCTTCTCCACGGTGGACACCGGGTGGGTGACCGGCACCGAACTGGACGCCGAGTACTGGTACCGCAACCTGCGGCAGACGGTGGAGTTCGAGGCGGCCGTCCGCGACCTGGCGGAGGCCGGTCACACCACGTTCGTCGA
>NZ_JBEOYD010000097.1:0-7652 GCF_040296885.1 Streptomyces sp. NPDC001980
TCCTCCCGACCCCGTCGACTCGTACACCGGCAGGTCCGGTCAAAGCCCACCGTAGTGGGCACCGACCGCGTCGGGCACCTGGATCGGGCAAGTCGGGCGGGCGTCCCCGCAGCGCGGCGGACCCGACCGGAACGGGACATCCGTAACGGGTGCGCCGGCCGAGCCGTAAGGGCCGACCGGCCCCGAAACGGTGACCGTCGGCGCCTGTCGCGGGGCACGGGCCGGGAGGAGACTGGGCTCAGGAGCGGCACCGATCCCCCGCGGTGTCGCTCCGCGCCGTCCGGGCCGACGGGAGCACTGCGGCAGCGTGGCGGGGTTCAGGAGATGGGGTCCAGGCCGTACCGGGTGCGGCCGCCGGTCAGTTCCCGTCCGGTGACCAGTTCCGGCTCGATGCGGACGAAGACCTCCCGCGGGGACGGAACCCAGGACCTGGGGCCGTCCCGGACGAGCCTCGCGTGTTCGCCGGGGTCCCTGACCACGGCCGCACGGCCGGTCACGACGACGCTCCAGCCGGCCTGTGCGACGGCGTCGACCTCGTCGGCCTCGAACGCGACGACCGAACCGTCGACGGCCCGCACCAGCTCCGAGGCCGCGGACGTGCGCAGGACCACCGCCCCGTCGCGGTCCAGGCCGAAGTTGACGGGCAGCACGGCAGGCAGTGCCCCGCGCGTGTGGACGATACGGCCGACCGGCACCCCGGTGAGCAGCCGCAGGCACTCCTGCCGGTCGAGTTCACGGAATCCGTCGTTGGCATACATCGGCCGTCTCGTCTCCCAGGTCTCTCACGACAGCTCTCTCACGTCTCTCACGACAGCTCTGCCACCGCAGATCCAGCGTGTCCCGGCTCGGCGGGGTCCGCGTGGGGCCGTTCGGCCCTTGTCGGCCGCCGGACGGGCCCTCCCGTGCCGGAGCGCCGCAAGACGGGCCGTTCGGGCCCGCCGCCGGGGCGTCGTGGGGGCCGAACGGCCCTTCCGCCCGACCCGCCGACTGGACTTCGCTCTCTTCATGGCCGACAACCACACGAGGTCCGCGACGTGCCGCACGACCCGTACCGACGGGGGCACCACCGTCGTCACCCTGTGCGGCGACCTCGACCTCCTGTCTGTTCCGGTCCTCTCCGCGGCCCTCGACCACCTGACGTCCGGTGCGGAGCCCGACGTGGTGTTCGACCTGAGCCCCGTCTCGTTCATCGACTGCTCCGGCCTCGGTCTCCTGTGCCGGGCCCGCAACCGGATCCGGTACCGCACCGGCAGACTGCGCCTGGTCGCACCGGACGACGACTTCCGCCGGCTGCTGCGCCGCACCGGGCTGGACGAGGTGTTCGAGCTGTATCCGGGCCTCCCCGAGGCGCTCGCCGGCGGAGACGCCCCCGGAGCGGTCGCCTGACCGGGCCCACGCCCGCATCCGGGACGTTCAGCCGTTCCAGGTCCAGTCGGCGACCTCGGGCAGGTCGGTGCCGTGGGCGCGGATCCAGGCCTGGTGGCGGGTGCGCACGTCGGCCATCTGCTGGCGTACGGCGGCGGCCCGGACGGCGAGGCCGGGGACCCGGTCGATGACGTCCATGACCAGGCGGTAGCGGTCCAGATCGTTGCGGACGACCATGTCGAACGGGGTGGTCGTGGTGCCGGACTCCTTGTAGCCGCGCACGTGCAGGTGCTGGTGGCCGGTGCGGCGGTAGGCGAGGCGGTGGATCAGCCAGGGGTAGCCGTGGTAGGCGAAGATCACCGGTTTGTCGGTGGTGAACAGGCCGTCGTACTCGAAGTCGGTCATGCCGTGCGGGTGCTCGTCCTTCGGGAGCAGCCGGGTCATGTCGACGACGTTCACCACCCGCACGGCCAGTTCCGGCAGCTGGCGGCGCAGCAGCTGGGCGGCGGCCAGCACCTCCTGGGTGGGCACGTCACCCGCGCAGGCGAGCACGACGTCGGGCTCGCGAGTGCCGTTCTCGGTGCCGGCCCACTCCCAGATCCCGGCGCCGCGCGCGCAGTGCACGCGGGCCTGGTCCATGGAGAGCCAGTCGAAGCAGGGCTGTTTGCCGGCCACGACGACGTTGACGTAGTCGCGGCTGCGCAGCGCGTGGTCCGCCACCGAGAGCAGGGTGTTGGCGTCCGGCGGGAGGTAGACGCGGACGACCTCGGGGCTCTTGTTGAGGACGTGGTCGACGAAGCCGGGGTCCTGGTGCGAGAAGCCGTTGTGGTCCTGGCGCCACACGTGGGACGTGAGCAGGTAGTTGAGGGAGGCGACGGGCGCCCGCCAGGGCAACTGCCGTGCCGTCTTGAGCCACTTGATGTGCTGGTTGACCATCGAGTCGACGATGTGCACAAACGCCTCGTAGCAGGAGAACAGCCCGTGCCGGCCGGTCAGCAGATAGCCCTCCAGCCAGCCCTGACAGGTGTGTTCGGAGAGGATCTCCATCACCCGGCCGTGCCGGTCCAGGTGTTCGTCGACCGGCAGCCGCCCGGCCTGCCAGGCCTTGCCGCTGACGCCGTAGACGGCCTGGAGCCGGTTGGAGGCGGTCTCGTCCGGGCCGACCAGCCGGAAGTCCCGGCGCGCCCCGGTGTCCTCCATGATGCGGGCCAGGAAGTCGCCGAGGACGCGGGTGGGTTCGTGCAGGGCCATACCCGGCTTGTCGACGGGGACGGCGAACTCGTCGAGGTCGGCCAGGGGCAGGTCGCGGACGAGCAGCCCGCCGTTGGCGTACGGCGACGAGCCCAGGCGGCGGGCCCCGTCGGGGACGCAGGCGAGCACGTCGGCGACCGGCCGCCCGTCGGAGGCGAAGAGCTCCTCGGGCCGGTACGACCGCAGCCACGCCTCCAGCTGCCGCAGGTGCTCGGGGTTCTCGCGGACGCCGGCCAGCGGGACCTGGTGGGCCCGCCAGGTGCCCTCGACGGGCACGCCGTCCACCTCGGCCGGACCGGTCCACCCCTTCGGCGTCCGCAGCACGATCACCGGCCAGTGCACCCGCTCGGTGACCCCCTCCTCGCGCGCCGAACGGTGCATCACGGCGATCCGGTCCAGCGCGTCGTCCATCGCCGCCGCCATGGCCCGGTGGACCTCGCGCGGGTCATCACCCGTGACATGGATCGGCAGATGGCCGTAGCCGCGCAGCAGTTCGTCCAGTTCGGACTCCGGCAGGCGGGCCAGGACGGTCGGGTTGGCGATCTTGTAGCCGTTGAGGTGCAGGATCGGCAGGACGGCGCCGTCGTGGACCGGGTCGAGGAACTTGTTCGAGTGCCAGGAGGCGGCCAGCGGACCGGTCTCCGCCTCGCCGTCGCCGATCACACAGGCGACCAGCAGGTCCGGGTTGTCGAGCGCCGCGCCGTAGGCGTGGGAGAGGGAGTAGCCCAGCTCGCCGCCCTCGTGGATCGAGCCGGGTGTCTCGGGGGCCACGTGGCTGGGCACCCCGCCCGGGAAGGAGAACTGCCGGAACAGCCGGCCCATCCCCGCCGCGTCCCGGGAGACGTCCGGGTAGGTCTCGCTGTAGCTGCCCTCCAGCCAGGAGTTGGCCAGCACGGACGGGCCGCCGTGGCCCGGCCCCCACACGCACAGCGCGTCGAGACCGCGCGCCCTGATCACCCGGTTGAGGTGGGTGTACACGAGGTTCAGGCCCGGTGAGGTGCCCCAGTGGCCGAGCAGCCGGGGCTTGATGTGCTCGGGCCGCAGCGGTTCGGTGAGCAGCGGGTTGGACATCAGGTAGATCTGGCCCGCCGCGAGGTAGTTGGCGGCACGCCAGTGCGCGTCCAGGGTGCGCAGTTCCTCGTCGGACAGTACGGTGGCGTCCTGGTGTTCGACCTTGGACATCGGATGGCTCCATGGGTAGGTCATCGGGCGGTGGAGGCGGCATGGCCGGCAAGCAGGCGGCGGAGCTGCCGCGCAAGGTGTACGAGGCGGAACTGCTGCGGTTGCAGACCGAGTTGGTGAAGCTGCAGGAGTGGGTACGGGCCACGGGTGCACGTCTTGTAGTGATCTTCGAGGGACGGGACGCGGCCGGCAAAGGCGGGACGATCAAACGGGTGACCGAGCACCTCAATCCACGGATCGCCCGGATCGCGGCGCTGCCGAAGCCCACCGAGCGCGAGCGCACCCAGTGGTACTTCCAGCGGTACGCGGAGCATCTCCCGGCGGCCGGGGAGATCGTGCTGTTCGACCGGTCCTGGTACAACCGGGCCGGCGTCGAACGCGTGATGGGTTTCTGTACGAAGGAGGAGTACCAGCTCTTCCTGCGGCACTGCCCGATCTTCGAGCGGATGCTGGTGGAGTCCGGGATCCTGCTGCGCAAGTACTGGTTCTCGGTGAGCGACACCGAGCAGCAGGACCGGTTCCGCAAGCGCCTCGACGATCCGCTGCGGCGCTGGAAGCTCTCGCCGATGGACCTGGAGTCGATCACCCACTGGGAGGCGTACTCCCGGGCGAAGGACGAGATGCTGGTCCACACGGACGTCTCCGACGCGCCCTGGTACGTCGTGGAGAGCGACGACAAGCGCCGGGCCCGGCTGAACATGATGGCCCACCTGCTGTCGACCGTGCCGTACCACGACGTGCCGCCGCCGGTGCTGGAGCTCCCGAAGCGGCCGCCGTCGACCGGCTACGAGCGCCCGCCGAGGGATCTGCAGACCTACGTCCCCGACCACGCGGCGAGCCTCTGAGCGGCAGCCGGTCACCGCGGTCACGTCCGCTCGGGTACGACGCCCGGTGCGACCGGGACCGTACGGGTCCCTCGACGGTCCCGGTGCGGGTGCTCGTGCACTGCCATGGCGGCGGTCCCTTCTGGGAGTCGGGGACGGCGAGTGCGTTTCCTGACGCCTCCCACCCTGGCGGGACGGGCACGGGCGCGCCGGATGCCGAAGGTCGGTACCCGTTGGGCCGAACGGCCCTGTCCGCGCGCCCTGTTGAGCATGTACACGGCGTGTGCGTCGCGGCGCGACGAGGACCGACGGATGACGAGAACCGACGGATGACGAGGACCGACGGATGACCAGGACCGACGGATTCCGGGCGCACCGGACGGAAGGCGAGGCATGACCCACGGCAGCGGCGGACCCCCGGGGTGGCACCGGCTCGTGCCTGGACTCGCCTCGCTGCTCGGCTACCGGCGCGCCTGGCTGAGGGGCGACCTGCTGGCCGGGGTGACCGTCGCCGCGTACCTGGTGCCGCAGGTCATGGCGTACGCCGGGGTGGCCGGGCTGCCCCCGGTCGCCGGCCTGTGGGCGATCCTGCCCGCTCTGGCCCTGTACACGGTGTTCGGCTCCTCGCGGCTGCTGTCGGTCGGTCCGGAGTCGACGACCGCCCTGATGACGGCCACCGTGGTCGCCCCGCTCGCCACCGGTGACCCCGGCCGGTACGCCGTACTGGCGGCCGGCCTCGCCGCCACGGTCGGCCTGCTGTGCCTGGTCGCGCGGGCCGTCCGCCTGGGCTTCCTGGCGGATCTGCTCTCCCGCCCCGTCCTGATCGGCTACCTGGCCGGCGTCGCTCTGATCATGGTCGTGGACCAGCTGCCCAAACTCACCGGAGTACCGGGGACGGGAACCGAGTTCTTCCCCCAGCTCTGGTCGTTCTTCACCCACCTGGGCGAAGCCCATGCGGCGACCGTGGTCTTCTCGGCGGCGACGCTGCTCTTCCTCCTCGTCGTCACGCGGTACTTCCGGGTGCTCCCCGGCCCGCTGCTGGCCGTGGTCCTGGGCACGGCGGCCGTGGTGGCGTTCGACCTCGACGAGCGTTACGGCATCCGGGTCATCGGCACGGTTCCGGCGGGCCTGCCCGCCCTCGCCGTGCCGGACCCGGCCGAGCTGCCGCGCCTGGTGCTCCCCGCGCTCGGGGTCCTCCTGGTGGCGTACACGGACTTCATCCTCACCGCCCGCGCGTTCGCCGGCCGCGGCCCCGACCCGGGTCCCGAGCTCGACGCCGACCAGGAGTTCCTGGCCCTCGGCATGGCCAACCTCGGCGCGAGCGCCCTGCACGGCTTTCCGGTGAGCAGCAGCGCCAGCCGCACCGCCCTGGCCACCTCGGCGGGGGCCCGCAGCCAGGCGTACTCCCTGGTCGCAGGCGCCCTGGTCCTCGCGGTCCTGCTCTTCCTCAGCCCCCTTCTCACCCGGACGCCCGCCGCGGTGCTCGGCGCCCTGGTCGTCTACGCGGCGACCCGCATGACGGACCTGGCCGGCTTCCGCCGCCTGGCCGCCTTCCGCCGCCGCGAACTGCTGCTCGCGCTCGGCTGCCTGGCCGGGGTCCTCGCCCTGGACATCCTGTACGGCGTGCTGGTCGCCGTCGGCCTGTCGGTGGCCGAACTGCTGACCCGGGTGGCCCGCCCGCACGACGCGGTCGAGGGCCTGGTGCCCGGTGTGGCCGGCATGCACGACATCGACGACTACCCCACCGCCCGGACGATCCCCGGTCTGCTGGTCTACCGCTACGACTCGCCCCTGTTCTTCGCCAACGCCGAGAACTTCCACCGCCGGGCCCTGGCCGCCGTCGACGAGCAGACCGCGCCCGTCCGCTGGTTCGTCCTCAACACCGAGGCCAACGTGGAGGTCGACATCACGGCCCTCGACGCGGTGGACGCCCTGCGCCGCGAACTGACCGCGCGCGGCGTCGTCTTCGCCCTCGCCCGGGTGAAGCAGGACCTGCTGGACAGCCTGGAGGCGTACGGCCTCGCGGACACGGTCGGCCACGACCGCATCTTCCCGACCCTGCCGACGGCGGTGACGGCCTACCGCGCGTGGCTGGCGGCACAGCCGGGCCGGTAGCGCGGGGGCCGGGCACGGCTCTGCGGGGAGCGGCCGTCCGGTCCATGGCCGTACCGAAGGTCCCGGGCCGAGGGGACCGCTCGGCCCATGGCGGGCCCGGCCCCGGCACCGCACGCTGGCGGTGGTAGCCCGTACCCACGTCCCGTCCCGGGAGGCATGCCATGAACACCCCGTCGACCCTCAGCATGCTGCGCGTCCTGCCCGCCGACCGGCAGCGGCAGCTGATGAGCCACGCCCGGGAGGTCACCTTCCCGCAGGGCACGCGGCTCTTCGAGGAGGGCGGTCACGCCGACCGGTTCTGGATCATCCGCACCGGCCGCGTCGAACTCGACATGCACGTCCCGGGCCGCCGTGCGGCCGTCATAGAGAGCCTCGGCCACAACGAGCTCATCGGCTGGTCCTGGCTGTTCGCACCCCCCGTCTGGCACCTGGGCGCCGCGGCCACCACGCCGGTACGCGCCTACGAGTTCGACGCCGCGACCGTGCTGGCCCTGTGCCAGGACGATCCTGCGCTGGGCAACGCGGTCAGCCAGTGGGTGGGCCAGGTGCTCGCGCACCGCCTGCGCGCGGCCCGCAAACGGCTGCTGGACCTGTACGCCCCGTACGGCGCCGGCACGAGCGTCTGACGCCCTCCCCCATCGACGCACACCGCGCCGGTGCGGCAAGTGGGGCCGGTCGGCCCTAGTGCGACCGGCCCCGGCGGACGATGATCCTCATGGGCGGCCCGCGGTCTGCCCTCAGTCCGGGACAGCCGGGGAGCCGGGACAGCCGGGGCACCGGGGAGCCAGGTCACCGGGGACAAGGGGACGTCATGATGTCGGAGCCACGCACCTTCTCGGAGCAGGACCCGATCCGCGTGTTCCTGCTGGACGACCACGAGGTCGTCCGGCGCGGCCTGACGGACCTCCTCGACGC
>NZ_JBEOYD010000098.1:0-5611 GCF_040296885.1 Streptomyces sp. NPDC001980
GTCGCCCTGCGGTCGAGGGCGATCACGGCGTTGGCGGGTCGGGGTGGCATGGTGTCGGTGCCGTTGCCGGTGGAGCAGGTTCGCGGGTTGTTGCCGGAGGGTGTGTCGGTGGCTGCGGTGAACGGGCCGTCGTCGGTGGTGGTTTCGGGTGATCCGGCGGGTCTGGATGCGGTGTTGGCGTCGGTGGAGCGGGCGAAGCGGGTGCCCGTGGACTACGCATCGCACTCGGCCCACGTGGAGGAGATCCGCGAGGAGATCCTGCACGTGCTGGAGGGCCTGTCCCCACGCGAGGCGTCGGTCCCCTTCTTCTCCACGGTGGATGTGGGGTGGGCGGACGGCACGGGGCTGGACGCCGAGTACTGGTACCGCAACCTGCGGCAGACCGTGGAGTTCGAGGCGGCCGTCCGCGACCTGGCCGCTGCGGGCTTCGGCGCCTTCGTCGAGGTCAGTGCCCATCCCGTCCTGACGACAGGGATCACCGAGACCGTCGGTGACGAGTCGGTCGTGTCGGGCACGTTGCGGCGGGACGAGGGCGGGCTGCGGCGATTCCTGTCGTCCGCGGCGGAGTTGTTCGTCCGGGGCGTGGCGGTGGACTTCACGCCGTTCTTCGGCGGCACGCCCGCGTACCGGGACCTGCCCCCGTATCCCTTCCAGCGCAAGTGGTACTGGCTGGAGGACAGCGTCGGCATCGCCGAGTCGGAGCAGAACCGCTTCTGGCAGACGGTCGAGGACGGCGGACTGGGGGAGCTGCTCGGACTGGACCCGCAGACCCCGCTCAGCGAGGTGCTGCCCGCCCTGTCGGAGTGGCGCAACCGGCACGACAGTCGCGCCACGGTCGACTCCTGGCGTTACCGCGTCACCTGGAAGACCCTGCCCGGCGGCGAGACCGCCGAACTGTCCGGCCGCCACTGCCTGGTGCTCGTACCGGAGACCGGCCACCCGCTCGTGGACGAGGTCTGCCGGGCCCTGGAGGACGCCGGCGCCACCGTGACGCGGGTGCAGCCGACCGCCGCCGACAGCGACCGGCAGACGCTCGCGCGGCGGCTGGCCGACGTGGCGCGCCCTCTCGACCGGGTGGTCTCGCTGCTGGGCCTGGACGAGCGGCCGCACCCGGACCACTCCGTCGTGCCGGTCGGCACGGCCCTCACCCTCGCCCTCGTCCAGGCGCTGGACGACACGGGCATCGACGCGCCCCTCTGGTGCCTGACCAGCGGAGCGGTCTCCACCGGCGACGACGACCCGGTGACCGGCGTCGCCCAGAACCTGGTGTGGGGTCTGGGACGCGTCGCCGCACTGGAGTACCCGCGCCGCTGGGGCGGACTGCTGGACCTGGTCGCGGGCTTCGCCCCCGCCGCCCTGGCGACCGCGCTGGCCGGCGACGGCGACGAGGACCAGCTCGCGCTGCGCCCCGGCGGCGCGTACGGGCGCCGGATCGCCCGCGCCCCGCTGTCCGACGGACCCGCCGCCGAACCCTGGCGCCCCCGCGGCACGGTCCTCGTCACCGGCGGCACGGGCGCCGTCGGCGGACAGATCGCCGCCTGGCTGGCCCGCAACGGAGCCGAGCACCTCGTGCTCCTCAGCCGGCAGGGCGGCGCCGCCCCCGGCGCCGCCGAACTGACCGCGGAACTCCAGTCCCTGGGTGCCCGCGTGACCGTCGCCGCCTGCGACGTGACCGACCGCGAGCAGCTGGCCGCACTCGTCGCCGGCCTGGCGGCCCAGGGCGACCCCGTCCGGTCCGTCATGCACACCGCGGGCGCCGGCAGCCTCGTACCGCTGCCGGACACCGACCTCGCCGAGTTCGGCGACACCCTGCACGCGAAGGTGCTCGGAGCCGCGCATCTGGACGAACTGATCGGCGAGGTGGACGCGTTCGTCCTGTTCTCCTCCATCTCCGCGGTCTGGGGCAGTGCCGACCACGGTGCCTATGCCGCGGCCAACGCCTACCTCGACGGTCTCGCGGAGAACCGGCGCGCCCGCGGGCTCGGCGCGACCTCGGTGGTGTGGGGCATCTGGGCCCCGCAGGACGGCAAGGGCATGGCCGCCAACCTCGCGGAGCAGCAACTGCGCGGACGGGGCATCCCCTTCATGCGTCCCGCGCTCGCCATCGAGGGCTTCCAGCAGGTGCTGGACCGGGACGAGACGGTCGTCGTGGTGGCCGCCGTCGACTGGGACCGCTTCGCTCCCGTGTTCACCTCCGCCCGACCCAGCGCGCTCATCTCCGACCTGCCCGACGTCCGCGCCGCACTGGCCGGTCAGGACGCGGACACCACCGCACAGGACGAGGCAGGCTCGCCGCTGTCGGCCCGGCTGCGCGCCCTGCCCGCCGCCGAGCAGCGCGAGTTCCTGGCCGAGCTGGTGCGCACCCAGGCGGCGGCCGTCCTGGGCCATGACTCGGGTGCCGCGATCGAACCGGGCCGCGCCTTCCGCGAGCTGGGCTTCGACTCGCTGACCGCCGTCGACCTGCGCGGCCGGCTGAACGCCGCGACGGGTCTGCGGCTGCCGGTCACCGTCGTCTTCGACTACTCCTCGGCCACCGCGCTCGCCGACCACCTGCGCGACGAACTGCTCGGCACGGCGGCGGCACCGGCCGCCCCGGTCGCGGTCGCCGTGCCCGCCGGGGACGACCCGATCGTCATCGTCGCCGCGAGCTGCCGCTACCCGGGCGGAGTCCGCACCCCCGAGGACCTCTGGCAGCTCCTCGCCGACGGCCGCGACGCGATATCCGAGCTGCCCGGCGACCGCGGCTGGGACCTAGGCGACGTCTACGACACCGACCCCGACCGGCCCGGCACCACGTACTCCCGGGCCGGCGGCTTCGTCTACGACGCCGGCCTGTTCGACCCCGCGTTCTTCGGTATCTCGCCGCGCGAGGCGCTCGCGATGGACCCGCAGCAGCGGCTGCTCCTGGAGACGTCCTGGGAGGCGCTGGAGCGGGCCGGCATCGACCCGGCCTCGCTGCGCGGCACCCACACCGGCGTGTTCGTCGGCGCCGGGTACCAGGGGTACGGCGGTGACGGCGAGCGGGTGCCCGAGGAGGCCGAGGGCCATCTCATCGCCGGCATCTCCAGCAGCGTGCTGTCCGGCCGCATCTCGTACGCGCTCGGCCTGGAGGGGCCGGCGCTGACCATCGACACCGCCTGCTCGTCCTCACTCGTCGCCGTGCACCTCGCGGCGCAGGCGCTGCGGTCCGGCGAGTGCTCGCTGGCCCTGGCCGCGGGCGCCACCATCCTCGGCTCCACCCTCTCGTTCACCGGCTTCAGCCGGCAGCGCGGCCTCGCGGCCGACGGCCGGTGCAAGCCGTTCGGCGCCGAGGCCGACGGGTTCGGCATCGCCGAGGGCGTCGGCATGCTCGTACTGGAGCGACTGTCCGACGCCCGCCGTCACGGACACCCGGTGCTGGCGACCGTGCGGGGCAGCGCCGTCAACCAGGACGGCGCCTCCAACGGGCTGACCGCGCCGAACGGCCTCTCGCAGCAGCGGGTCATCCAGCAGGCCCTGGCCAACGCCGGGCTCGAACCCGCCGACGTGCGGGTGGTCGAGGCACACGGCACCGGTACCCGGCTGGGCGACCCGATCGAGGCGCAGGCGCTGCTCGCCACCTACGGACAGGACCGCGCCGCGCCGCTGTGGCTGGGCTCGCTGAAGTCGAACATCGGCCACACCCAGGCCGCCTCCGGTGTCGCCGGGATCATCAAGATGCTCCAGGCCATGGAGCACGGCGTGCTGCCCCGGACCCTGCACGCGGACGTGCCCTCGCCGTTCATCGACTGGTCCGCGGGCAACATCGAGTTGCTGACCGAGGCCCGGCCCTGGGAGGGACCGCGGCGGGCCGGCGTGTCGTCGTTCGGCATGAGCGGCACCAACGCACACGTCATCATCGAGCAGGTCGACCCCGTCGAGTCACCGGCCGCGGACGACCACACCCCGCCCGCGCCGGCCGTGGCCTGGACCCTGTCCGGACGGACCGAGGAGGCCGTGCGCGAGCAGGCGCGCGCCCTGCTGGACCGGCTCGACGCCGACCCGCTGGACGTCGGCTGGTCGCTGGCGGCCACCAGGACCGCCTTCGAGCGCCGGGCCGTCGTCGCGGGCACGGACCGGGAGCACCTGGCCGCCGGACTGCGGGCGGTGCGCGACGGCGAGGCGCCCGTGCACACCGCCGACGCCGGCCGCCGTACCGTGTTCGTCTTCCCCGGCCAGGGCACCCAGTGGACCGGCATGGCCCTGGAACTGCTGGAGAGCGCCCCGGCGTTCGCGGAGCGCTTCGCCGAGTGCGAGCGCGCCCTGGCGCCGTACCTCGACCGGTCGCTGACCGAGGTGCTGCGCAGCGGCGAGTACGAGCAGGTGGACCGCATCCAGCCGGTGCTGTTCTCCGTGATGGTCTCGCTCGCCGCGCTGTGGCGGTCCTGCGGCGTCGAGCCCGACGCGGTGGTCGGTCACAGCCAGGGTGAGATCGCCGCCGCCGTGGTGGCCGGTGCACTGTCGCTGGAGGACGCGGCGAAGATCGTTGCACTGCGCAGCAAGGCTCTTGTCGCGCTCGCCGGGCAGGGCGCCATGATGTTCGTGGCCATGGCCGCGGCGCCGCTGCGCGAGCGGGTCGCCGCCTGGGACGGCCGGATCGGTGTGGCCGCCGTCAACGGGCCCGCCGCGGTCACGGTCTCCGGCGACCCCGAGGCACTGGAGGAGCTGAGCGCCGCGCTGTCGGACGAGGGCGTCCTGCGCTGGCCGATCCCCGGTGCCGACTTCGCCGCCCATTCGGCCCAGGTGGAGCGCATCCACGACGAACTCCTGCGGGTGCTGGACGGCGTGCGCCCGCGGTCGACGACTGTCGGGTTCTGGTCCACCGCCGACAGCGACTGGCTGGACGGCTCCGCCCTGGACGCCGAGTACTGGTACCGCAACCTGCGCCAGACCGTCGAGTTCGACCAGGCCGTCCACCAGTTGATAGACGCCGGATACGACGCCTTCGTGGAGGTCAGCCCGAACCCGGTGCTGGCGATCTGGGTGCAGCAGGCCCTGGAGGCCGCCGGCGGCGGAGTCGTCGTCGGCACCCTGCACCGCGAGGCGGGCGGCCTGGACCGCTTCCTGACCTCGCTGGGCGACCTGTACGCGCGCGGCGCCGCGGTCGACTGGGCCGCCGTGCACCGCGGCGGCCGGCGGGTCGACCTGCCCACCTACGCGTTCCAGCGGCAGCACTACTGGCTCGTACCGCGCCCCCTCGCACCGCCGGCCCTGCCCGCGGCCGAGGACACCGACGCCTGGCGGTACCGGGTCGACTGGCGCGTCCTGCACGACCTGCCGGCCGGCCCGGCCACCGGGGAGTGGCTCGTCGTCACCCCCGCCGGCACGGATGTCACCGCAGAGCTCGACGCCCTGCGCCGGCACGGCCTCAGCACGCTCGTGGTGCCGTGGGAGGACACCGGCGACCGCACGGCCGACGCGGAACGCCTGCGCGCCGCGGCCGACGGGCACGAACCCGCCGGCGTGCTCTCCCTGCTCGGCCTCGCCGACCGGCCCTGTACTGTACTTAGTTTTGTTAAATTCTCTTTAAACCAATCGTAAGTATTTACTTTATTGTAAGTAACACATGGACTGTATACGTTAATTAATGAAA
>NZ_JBEOYD010000099.1:0-5303 GCF_040296885.1 Streptomyces sp. NPDC001980
GGAGGAGGCCGAGGGCGCTTTCGAGGAAGCCGCTGCCCGGCTGGCGGACGCCCTTGCGGAGATGCGGCGGGTGCTCCGAGCCGGCTGGCAGGACCAGGATCCCGAAACGGATTCCGCCGAACTCCGGGCCTCGCTGCGGCAGTACCGGGAGCTCACCCAACGGCTGCTGCGGACGTAGGAGGCTGCAGGCTCCCGCCGGAAAACGGCGGGGGCTCACGCCGTTCCCTCCCCGGCCCGGTCGGCTTCCGGGCATCGTGGACCTGAGCGGGGTCAACTTCGCATCGTCCACGACAACCACACGATCGGCCCCTCGTCTTCCGCTGCACCACCGGCCTGCCGGTGTGCTTTCCCGCCCATGCGAACGCACAGGACGCCCGGGAGGGACGAACGGCCGACGCGCGACGGCGCGGCCGTGACCTGGCCGGGGCCTTCGTCGACGTGCGGTGACGACGTGCCACAGCTCACCCCGGTGCAGGTGAAGGATCCTCGGGTGCGCCGGGAAGGAAATCTGTCACGGCGAGGACAGATGTCCGTGCCCGCCGGAGATCCGGAGATAGGGTTGTGGCACGACGCAGATGGTGCTGATTCCTTCCGAGCACGGGTCCCATGCACACCTGGGTCCCCGTAGCGCTCCCGGAACGAAGGTGTCATGCCCGCCGAGAACGACCCTGTCGTCGGCAACCTCGACGATGACGACTACCCCGCCTACACCATGGGGCGGGCCGCCGACGTGCTCGGCACCACCCCCGCCTTCCTGAGGGCCGTCGGTGAGGCCGGGCTGATCACTCCCCTGCGCTCGGAAGGCGGTCACCGCCGGTACTCCCGCCGCCAGTTGCTCGTCGCCGCCCGCGCCCGCGAACTGGTCGGCCAGGGCACCCCGATCGAGGCCGCGTGCCGCATCATCTCCCTTGAGGATCAGCTGGACGACGCCCTCCGCCTGAACCGGGAGATGCGCCGGAAGCTGGACGAGGGCGATGCGAATATCTAGTTCTGCCGGTGCAGAAATACGGACTCCGGCGGGATGAGAATTACCTGGCGGGCGCGAAAAGTGCATGGGCGGTTCCTCCCGGGCTGTGTTAGCGTGATAGCTGTTGCAGTTTTGGTTGCCAGAGAATTCTTTCTTTGCAGAGCTTTCCGGATTCTTCCGGAGGGGTGATCATCGCGGCGACTCGGCTCCGTGAAGTGCGGAGTCCGGCACTGCCCCCTAGGGAGATTCAATATGGCATCTGGCACCGTGAAGTGGTTCAACGCGGAAAAGGGCTTCGGCTTCATCGAGCAGGAAGACGGCGGCGCTGACGTGTTCGCCCACTACTCGAACATCATCAGCAACGGTGGCTTCCGCGAGCTTCAGGAAGGCCAGAAGGTCAGCTTCGACGTCACGCAGGGCCAGAGGGGCCTGCAGGCCGAGAACATCGTTCCTGCCTGACGCTGATCGCTGACGCGAACGTCGCGAGCCACGGGCTCGCACATCAGATGGCCGGGGCCCGCGCTCTTGGGGTGCGGGCCCCGGCCATTGCGTTACCAGATTCTCCGGATCTCCCGAATTGTTGACAGCCCTGGTTTGGGCATCGAGAGACCCGGCTTTTCTTTTTTCTTCGGCTCATTCTTGTGATTCCACGTACGGCTGCCCGCCGTTGGACGGAATTCCTCGATACGCCGTATCGAGGAAGGTTCCCCTTGAACCGCGCCCGTCGCACCAGCGGCACCTCCGGCCGCTCCCGCGTGAACAGGAGTGCCCCGCACTCGACAGGATCCACGCACGACACCCGCTTCCGTAAGCAGGAGACGGGCCACCAGGGTCCTCGTCCGGTCACCGGACGCAAGAGCGGTCAGGGGGCGCACTCCGCCCCACGCCGACCGGAGTTCGCCGCACCGGTCCCCCTGACCGAGCCGCTGCCCGCGGTCGGGGCGTTCGCCGAACTGGACATGCCCGTACGGCTGCTGGCCGCGCTCGGTGCCGAGGGCGTCACCGTGCCCTTCCCGATCCAGGCGGCCACCCTTCCGAACGCACTCGCGGGCCGGGACGTTCTGGGCCGGGGCCGTACGGGCTCGGGCAAGACGCTCGCCTTCGGCCTGCCGGTGCTGGCCCGCCTGGACGGACAGCGCGCCCAGCCGCGGCAGCCGCTCGCCCTCGTCCTCGTCCCCACCCGAGAACTGGCCCAGCAGGTCTCCGACGCGCTCGCGCCCTACGCCCGCGCCCTCGGACTGCGGCTCGCCACCGTGGTGGGCGGCATGTCGATCGGCCGTCAGGCGAGTGCCCTGCGGGGCGCGGCCGAGGTCGTCGTCGCGACGCCCGGCCGCCTCAAGGACCTCATCGAGCGGGGAGACTGCCGGCTGGACCGGGTCGCCGTCACCGTCCTCGACGAGGCGGACCAGATGGCCGACATGGGCTTCCTGCCGCAGGTGACCACTCTGCTCGACCAAGTCCCCTCCGGCGGACAGCGATTGCTGTTCTCGGCCACCCTGGACGGTGACATCGACCTCCTGGTGCGCCGCTACCTCCACGACCCCGTGGTGCACTCGGTCGACCCGCCGGCGGGCAGCGTCACCACCATGGAGCATCACCTGCTGCACGTGCGCGACGCCGACAAGGACACCACCGTGACCGAGATCGCCGCCCGCGACGGACGCGTGATCATGTTCCTGGACACCAAGCACGCGGTGGACCGGCTGACCGAGCACCTGCTGTCCGTCGGTGTGCGCGCCTCGGCCCTGCACGGCGGCAAGTCCCAGCCGCAGCGCAACCGGACGCTCGCCCGGTTCAAGAACGGCCACGTCACGGTCCTGGTGGCCACCGACGTCGCGGCCCGCGGCATCCACGTCGACCGCCTCGACCTGGTCGTGAACGTCGACCCTCCCGGCGACCACAAGAACTACCTGCACCGCGGCGGCCGTACCGCCCGCGCCGGCGAGTCCGGCACCGTCGTCACCCTCGTCCTGCCCCGCCAGCGCCGAGCGGTGGACCGTCTCATGGCCGACGCCGGCATCACTCCGCGTACCGCCCGGATCCGTCCCGGCGCGGCCGAACTCCAGCGCATCACCGGTGCCCGGACCCCGTCCGGCGTGCCGGTCACCGTCGCCGCACCGGTCGCCGAACAACGCGAGGGCAAGGGATCCGCGGGCCGTGACCACCGGGGCCCGGCCGCCGGACGGGGCGGGAACAACCGGTCCGCGGCCCGAGCGCGGCGCTCCGCCCCAAGGCCCACCGATTAGCCCAGGCACGGGGAACGCACCCCCGCTCCCAGCGGTCACGCCGAGACACCGCCCTCCTGCCGCCCCGACGAAGAGGAGAAGCCCTTGACGCCGACTCCGCCCCGACCGCACCGGTTCCGCCAGGCCGACGGCACCGGCCTGACCGCCCGCGACGCCATGCTGCACGCTCCCGGGCCGCAGGTCGACGACCACATGGCGGTCGACGTGGCCCTGTCCGTGCTCATCGGGGCCCGCGTCCCGCACCTCCTCCTCCAGGACGCGGACGGGCGGTGCGCGGGCCTGGTCACCCGGGCCCAGCTCGCCGCGCACCGTGGCGGCACGTGGTTCAGCGACCGGACCCGGCTGCGGGACATCCCGCTCGACCGCGGGCCGTTCACCGCGTCGACGGCCTCGCTCGGTGAGGCGGAAGCCGCCATGCGGGTACGGATACTCGACGTTTCCCCCGTGGTCGACGAGCACGGCTATGCCTTGGGCGTCCTCGCGCTCACCTCCTGATTCGCCCTCCGGCCGCCATGGCGCGTCCGGCCTCTCCAGAGTCGTTCCCCGGCGTTCTCACTCATCCCCGCGGAGGCATCCATGCGCTGTGTCATCGCCCGTTTCCCCTTCGAGCTGACCAAGAACGAGGTCGAGCAGTCGATGGACGGCATCACCCCCGAACCCGTCACCGGCGTGTCCGTGACCATCGACAGGCGGATCTACCCCGTGATGCAGGTCGGAGAGGTGATCACCAGGCAGAACCGCCGGGACTTCACGTCCGTCGAGATGCGCCACGCGCTGACCCGGCTCGGATTCACCTGCCACGACGCGCCCCCGGCCGCGCCGCCCCGGGGCGCGCGAGCCGACGAGGACGTGCTCGGCTGGTGACGATTTCCGGCGCTACGGCGATTCATGTGCCGTCTGCGGGTTGGAAAGCCGAGGATCCGGCACTCGGTCGGTGAGCGGGCCGGACATGCGAACCCGCTCTCGTCGGGACTGCCGGTTCGGCAAGGAGCCGCGAGCCGCACGGGACCGGTACGGCACGCGCCAGGCGGCGTACTTCACCGTCGGCCCGGTCACCGTCGCCCAGGTCCTGCTGGGCGTCGCGGCCGGTGCGCTCACCGGCACCCTGCTGCGCCGCACCTGGCCCACCCTGATCGCCGCGCCCGTGGTCACCTGGCTGCTGGTCCGCACCCGACTCCGCGTCACGCCGCCGCCCGAGCCCGTCCCGCTGAAGGGTGAACGGCCGTGGATCGCTGCTGTGTCTTTCATCACACGTACAAGGTTGCTACCGGGGTTCGGCCCCGGGCAGGTCGTGGACCGTTCCGGCGGCCGCCGGCCCCCAGGCGTCGGGCATGCGGGCAGCAGCGGTGCTGCCGCGTGGAGTTCCGCGAGGGTGACGCCGTGATGCCAGGCCGCGGCGGCAAGGCCGCCGGCGGCCGCAACGTCGGGGTAGAGCAGCGGATCGGGCCGGAGCGGCTGCCGTATGGGCTGAGGCCCGGTCATGCCGGCATGACCGCAAGCTCGGTGACGGATGCCCACCGTGTTGTACACGGCGGCACCGCGTTCCTACAGCTTGGTCATCTTGGTGTACGGGCTCAGGATCCGCATCTGCTGCGAGCCGAAATCCACGAGTGCCGCGGTTCCGTCCTCGACGCCGATGACTCGGCCGAGACCGTACATGTCGTGTGTGACCTGGTCGCCCACGGCGAAGTGCTTGGGGGCTGGCGTGACCGGGGCCTTGAAGGGGCTGGTGGGCAAGTGGCGCTTCGGAGCGGCAGGCTTTGTCATCGCCCCCAGTATGCGCCTATGAACCCTGCTTGTGGCTACCCCCGCTGATCGGTGGACTCCACTCCGGCAGGAGCGGGAGCCTGCCGACCCGTCCGGACGCAGACGGGTGGGGCTGGGCGGTTCGGCTTCGTGGGAGGCCCCGTCGCCCGTACCCTTCGGGGACTACGGCGTCAGATGGCGGGCGCCAGATACTGGAGGCAATACCTCGTGCTGATTGCTCAGCGTCCCTCGTTGACCGAAGAGGTCGTCGACGAATTCCGCTCCCGTTTCGTGATCGAGCCGCTGGAGCCGGGCTTCGGCTACACCCTCGGCAACTCCCTCCG
>NZ_JBEOYD010000100.1:0-1243 GCF_040296885.1 Streptomyces sp. NPDC001980
TGGGGCTGTTCGTGGTTTCAGAACCAACACAGTGGACGCGAGCAACTGAGGACAAGCCCTCGGCCTATTAGTACCGGTCACCTCCACCCATTACTGGGCTTCCAGATCCGGCCTATCAACCCAGTCGTCTACTGGGAGCCTTACCCCATCAAGTGGGTGGGAATACTCATCTCGAAGCAGGCTTCCCGCTTAGATGCTTTCAGCGGTTATCCCTCCCGAACGTAGCCAACCAGCCATGCCCTTGGCAGAACAACTGGCACACCAGAGGTTCGTCCGTCCCGGTCCTCTCGTACTAGGGACAGCCCTTCTCAATATTCCTGCGCGCGCAGCGGATAGGGACCGAACTGTCTCACGACGTTCTAAACCCAGCTCGCGTACCGCTTTAATGGGCGAACAGCCCAACCCTTGGGACCGACTCCAGCCCCAGGATGCGACGAGCCGACATCGAGGTGCCAAACCATCCCGTCGATATGGACTCTTGGGGAAGATCAGCCTGTTATCCCCGGGGTACCTTTTATCCGTTGAGCGACGGCGCTTCCACAAGCCACCGCCGGATCACTAGTCCCGACTTTCGTCCCTGCTCGACCCGTCGGTCTCACAGTCAAGCTCCCTTGTGCACTTACACTCAACACCTGATTGCCAACCAGGCTGAGGGAACCTTTGGGCGCCTCCGTTACTCTTTAGGAGGCAACCGCCCCAGTTAAACTACCCATCAGACACTGTCCCTGATCCGGATCACGGACCCAGGTTAGACATCCAGCACGACCAGACTGGTATTTCAACGACGACTCCCCCCGAACTGGCGTCCGGAGTTCAAAGTCTCCCAGCTATCCTACACAAGCCGAACCGAACACCAATATCAAACTGTAGTAAAGGTCCCGGGGTCTTTCCGTCCTGCTGCGCGAAACGAGCATCTTTACTCGTAGTGCAATTTCACCGGGCCTATGGTTGAGACAGTCGAGAAGTCGTTACGCCATTCGTGCAGGTCGGAACTTACCCGACAAGGAATTTCGCTACCTTAGGATGGTTATAGTTACCACCGCCGTTTACTGGCGCTTAAGTTCTCAGCTTCGCCCCACCGAAATGGAGCTAACCGGTCCCCTTAACGTTCCAGCACCGGGCAGGCGTCAGTCCGTATACATCGCCTTACGGCTTCGCACGGACCTGTGTTTTTAGTAAACAGTCGCTTCTCGCTGGTCTCTGCGGCCACCCCCAGCTCGAACAGCAAGTGCTCTCACCAGGT
>NZ_JBEOYD010000100.1:1341-4521 GCF_040296885.1 Streptomyces sp. NPDC001980
CGCAATGACACGACTTCGGCGGTACGCTTGAGCCCCGCTACATTGTCGGCGCGGAATCACTAGACCAGTGAGCTATTACGCACTCTTTCAAGGGTGGCTGCTTCTAAGCCAACCTCCTGGTTGTCTGTGCGACTCCACATCCTTTCCCACTTAGCGTACGCTTAGGGGCCTTAGTCGATGCTCTGGGCTGTTTCCCTCTCGACCATGGAGCTTATCCCCCACAGTCTCACTGCCGCGCTCTCACTTACCGGCATTCGGAGTTTGGCTAAGGTCAGTAACCCGGTAGGGCCCATCGCCTATCCAGTGCTCTACCTCCGGCAAGAAACACACGACGCTGCACCTAAATGCATTTCGGGGAGAACCAGCTATCACGGAGTTTGATTGGCCTTTCACCCCTAACCACAGGTCATCCCCCAGGTTTTCAACCCTGGTGGGTTCGGTCCTCCACGAAGTCTTACCTCCGCTTCAACCTGCCCATGGCTAGATCACTCCGCTTCGGGTCTTGAGCGTGCTACTCATACGCCCTCTTCGGACTCGCTTTCGCTACGGCTACCCCACACGGGTTAACCTCGCAACACACCGCAAACTCGCAGGCTCATTCTTCAAAAGGCACGCAGTCACACCACAAGGATGCTCCCACGGCTTGTAGGCACACGGTTTCAGGTACTATTTCACTCCCCTCCCGGGGTACTTTTCACCATTCCCTCACGGTACTATCCGCTATCGGTCACCAGGGAATATTTAGGCTTAGCGGGTGGTCCCGCCAGATTCACACGGGATTTCTCGGGCCCCGTGCTACTTGGGTGTCTCTCAAACGAGCCGTCAATGTTTCAGCTACGGGGGTCTTACCCTCTACGCCGGACCTTTCGCATGTCCTTCGCCTACATCAACGGTTTCTGACTCGTCCTGTCGCCGGCAGACGACAGAAGAGAGATCCCACAACCCCGTATACGCAACCCCTGCCGGGTCTCACACGCATACGGTTTGGCCTCATCCGGTTTCGCTCGCCACTACTCCCGGAATCACGGTTGTTTTCTCTTCCTGAGGGTACTGAGATGTTTCACTTCCCCTCGTTCCCTCCACACTGCCTATGAGTTCAGCAGCGGGTGACAGCCCATGACGACTGCCGGGTTTCCCCATTCGGAAACCCCCGGATCAAAGCCTGGTTGACGACTCCCCGGGGACTATCGCGGCCTCCCACGTCCTTCATCGGTTCCTGGTGCCAAGGCATCCACCGTGCGCCCTTAAAAACTTGGCCACAGATGCTCGCGTCCACTGTGCAGTTCTCAAACAACGACCAGCCACCCATCACCCCACCCTGACGGGCGAGTTCACTGGGGCCGGCATCGAGGGAATCTCATTCCCTCAGACACCCAACAGCGTGCCCGACACCCTCGCCTCTTCCCTCATCCGTTCCACGCTCTGACGAGCAGTACTGGGAGGAGAAGCAATCCGAGTGTGCCGAGTAGTCAACGTTCCACCCATGAGCAACCAGCACCGGACATTCGCCGATGTACTGGCCTCTGGACCGCCGAAGCAGCCTAGAAGTGCTCCTTAGAAAGGAGGTGATCCAGCCGCACCTTCCGGTACGGCTACCTTGTTACGACTTCGTCCCAATCGCCAGTCCCACCTTCGACAGCTCCCTCCACAAGGGTTGGGCCACCGGCTTCGGGTGTTACCGACTTTCGTGACGTGACGGGCGGTGTGTACAAGGCCCGGGAACGTATTCACCGCAGCAATGCTGATCTGCGATTACTAGCGACTCCGACTTCATGGGGTCGAGTTGCAGACCCCAATCCGAACTGAGACCGGCTTTTTGAGATTCGCTCCACCTCACGGTATCGCAGCTCATTGTACCGGCCATTGTAGCACGTGTGCAGCCCAAGACATAAGGGGCATGATGACTTGACGTCGTCCCCACCTTCCTCCGAGTTGACCCCGGCGGTCTCCCGTGAGTCCCCAGCACCACAAGGGCCTGCTGGCAACACGGGACAAGGGTTGCGCTCGTTGCGGGACTTAACCCAACATCTCACGACACGAGCTGACGACAGCCATGCACCACCTGTACACCGACCACAAGGGGGCGCCTGTCTCCAGACGTTTCCGGTGTATGTCAAGCCTTGGTAAGGTTCTTCGCGTTGCGTCGAATTAAGCCACATGCTCCGCCGCTTGTGCGGGCCCCCGTCAATTCCTTTGAGTTTTAGCCTTGCGGCCGTACTCCCCAGGCGGGGAACTTAATGCGTTAGCTGCGGCACCGACGACGTGGAATGTCGCCAACACCTAGTTCCCACCGTTTACGGCGTGGACTACCAGGGTATCTAATCCTGTTCGCTCCCCACGCTTTCGCTCCTCAGCGTCAGTAATGGCCCAGAGATCCGCCTTCGCCACCGGTGTTCCTCCTGATATCTGCGCATTTCACCGCTACACCAGGAATTCCGATCTCCCCTACCACACTCTAGCTAGCCCGTATCGACTGCAGACCCGAGGTTAAGCCTCGGGCTTTCACAATCGACGTGACAAGCCGCCTACGAGCTCTTTACGCCCAATAATTCCGGACAACGCTTGCGCCCTACGTATTACCGCGGCTGCTGGCACGTAGTTAGCCGGCGCTTCTTCTGCAGGTACCGTCACTTTCGCTTCTTCCCTGCTGAAAGAGGTTTACAACCCGAAGGCCGTCATCCCTCACGCGGCGTCGCTGCATCAGGCTTTCGCCCATTGTGCAATATTCCCCACTGCTGCCTCCCGTAGGAGTCTGGGCCGTGTCTCAGTCCCAGTGTGGCCGGTCGCCCTCTCAGGCCGGCTACCCGTCGTCGCCTTGGTGAGCCATTACCTCACCAACAAGCTGATAGGCCGCGGGCTCATCCTTCACCGCCGGAGCTTTACAACCCGGGAGATGCCTCCCAGGCTCATATCCGGTATTAGACCCCGTTTCCAGGGCTTGTCCCAGAGTGAAGGGCAGATTGCCCACGTGTTACTCACCCGTTCGCCACTAATCCCCACCGAAGTGGTTCATCGTTCGACTTGCATGTGTTAAGCACGCCGCCAGCGTTCGTCCTGAGCCAGGATCAAACTCTCCGTGAATGTTTTCCCGTAATCGGGACGACACACACGAGAGCGGTGCGAGAGGAGGAATGATCCTCTCGCACACAGCGTCCTCGCTGTGTTTTCTTCAAAGGAACC
>NZ_JBEOYD010000101.1:0-3846 GCF_040296885.1 Streptomyces sp. NPDC001980
TCCGCCTACCCGACGGCCTGCTTCCGGCTCCCGGAGACCCGGTCGACCCTGCCCTTCATGGCCCTCAGCCGTCCCGCCAGTCAACGTCCGGCGACGGTACGTGTCAACGCGACGCCGACCGAGTACATCCGGCCGAAGGCCGCCGATCGGCGGAATCCGACAAGTCGGCAGTTACGCGGCAGCGCGCAGTGGCGTCGTCGTCGGCCCGGTCTTCTCGACTGGCGCGAGGGTCAGGGCGCGTACCTGCGGGAGTGCCAGCGGCAGTACGGCGGCGGTCGTGATCAGCGCGGCGGCGGCCGCGAGCGTGGTGCGCAGGCCGAGGAGTTCGGCGGCCGGGCCGGTGAGCAGGTAGGCGACGGGTACGGGCAGGGTCTGGCCGAGCGCCGAGTACGACAGGGTCCGGCCGAGCCGGTCGCCGGGGATGCGCTCCTGCAACAGCGAGGCCCACGCGACCATGGCGATCTCCAGCCCCGCTCCCGCCACCAGCATGGCGGCCACCAGCACCGGCAGGGGTATGCGCACGGCTATCGCCGCGAGGGGCAGCGCCAGCGCGCCCGTTCCGGCACACACGGTCACACCGGCCGCGGACGGCCGCCACACCAGCGCGAGCACGGCGCCGGCGATCAGACCGACGGTGAACGCGGACACGACCACACCCCACGGCCCGGCGCCACCGAGCACCCGCTGCCCGTACAGAGGACCCAGCACCTGATATCCGGCCAGCCACGCGGGCCCGATCAACGCGGCCTGGCCCACCATCACCCCCAGCCAGCGCCGACACCGCACCTCGTACCACCCCTGACACAGGTCGGCCGTGAAGCCCGCACAATCCCAACGAGCCCGGCCATCAGAAAGATCGCTGCGACTTCAGGACAGCGGCACGGTCAGACCCGGCAACACCGCGCCCAGCGGAGGCCGGAGCCCACTCATGAGCCGGTTGCGCTCGCTTACGCGGAGTGCGGGGGCACCACCGGGCCGCGCCGATTGCCGCCGGGCGTCCTCACGGCGGCAACCGGGCGGAGCGGGCCATGCCGGTCTCGTGCGGCTCGCGGCTCCTTGCCGAACCGGCAGACCCCACGGGATCCGGTTTGCGGATCCGGCCCGCTCACAGACCGAGTGCCAGGTCCTCGGTTCTCCAACCACCAAAAGGCACATGAATCTCGACGGACGTGAAGTCCCGGCGCTCCTGGGTCGCGCGCCGAGAGGATCGGGGCAGGACGGCCTGCCCCGCCCCGGCTTCCACCCGGGCCGCGGCCCTCATTCCGGCTGCCCTGCCGTGCCCCCGAGGCGACCGGTGCGGGCGAGGTCCAGCAGCCGCGCGGCGGTCAGCGGGTTCTCGGGGTCGTCGACCGCGGCCATCAGCCGGGCGGCCGTTCCGGCGGACTCCTCGGGCGGGACCACCAGAAGCACCCAGCGTCCCACGGTGTCGCAGTCCAGGGTGATGACGTGCGCCTCGCCCCCGGGTCCAGCCGGCTCCACGGTGATCACCCGGTCGGGGGCCATGACCGCGTGCGGGGCGCCGGGCCATTCGGCAGGGTCGACGGTGACCCGTACCTCGGCGTCCAGGTCCGGTTCCAACGCGCTGACGAGCGAGGGCAGTTCGAGTTCCAGGGCGTCGCAGCGCGGCCACCATGCCCCGTCCAGCGGGCCGTGGCTGACATCCCGGGTGAGGGTCAGGCGGGGTATGGGCATGCGATACGTGTGCGCGTCGGCCGCGGACGCGCCGGCGCCCGGCCTTGTGCCGGCTCCCATCGTGCGGTCCCGTCCCGGGCGCCGCGTGAACGGCCACCCGTCGCGTCACTCGCCGGGAACGGCACCGCCGACCGCGCTGCGCGAAAAGCTCTCGGTGTGGTCAGACTACTCCTGGTCGCGGAGCAGCGGACGGGACCGGTCCTCCTACTCCTGCACATCTCTCACTATTCCTGTATATATCTCGCAGCTACTCCTGTATCTCTGACTCCTCCCTGGCCTCCTCCCGTTCCTCCATCAGGCGAATGCCCTCGTGTGTCAGCGAGACGGCGGCCGGGGTCCGGTGCGAGGTCCAGTCCACGTTGATCAGGCCCTCGTCGGCCAGGTAGACGCAGGCGGCGGAGAGGTCCTCGTCGGGCAGGCCCAGCTCGGCGCGGAGCGCGGATCCGCTGACCTCGGGGCGGTTGTGCTCCACGGCCCCGTACAGGGATCGCAGGACCGCCTTCCGGTTGTTCTTGCGTTCGTGGAGTTTCGTCATGTCTGTCGTTCTCCGAGGTGTTGACGGCCGTGTGGCGACGGCCGGGACGACGGACCCTCCTGGACTCACGGACCCGGGTCACACCTCATCGACGTGCGCCGGCGCCTGCCCCGTCGACTCACTCGTCGCGAGCCACGACCGTGCGGGTTCCGCGGTGCGGGCGGTGTCGAGGGTGAGATGAAGCCGGGTCCCTCCTCCATGTCCGGCGGGGTAGCTGCGCTGCTCGGTCGAGGCGAAGCAGTGACGGAGGACCTCGGCCACACGCCGGGCGGCCTCCGGGGTCGAGGCGACGATGCGAACCTCGGCGTGGCTCTCGGAGGGCAGGGGCTCGTACTCCATACGGACCTCCCTGGCGGGCGGCGGGCAGAACCGCGGACGCGGTCGCTGCCCGACACTCGGTGGACGGTGCGGGGGCGGCTGCGGCGCGTTTCCGTGCGGGCCCATCTGAGTTTCCCGATCGCCCCCCCTTTCTGAAGGGTATGCCGGGGAAGACCGCCCGTGCGTGCCACGGCCGTGCAGGCGGTCCGACCCTTCACGGGTTGCCCACCCCCGGTGACCGAGCGGAGCCGGTCCGGTTCGTCCCGTACCCGGCATCAGCGCGGTGGAGACACTCATCCCGCCGCCGCGGGCGTTCCGCGCCAGGCGTCCTGGGCGCTGGCGTAGGCGGGGAAGCGGCCCAGCACGCCGCCGCCCAGCAGGACGAGGTCGATACCCCGGTTGCAGTGGACGACGCGGACCCAGCCCTGCCGGCGCCGGCAGTCGTCCCACGCCTCGCACAGCGGTCCCAGGATGCTTCCGTCCGCGAAGGTCACCTCACGGAGATCGACGATGAGGAAGACACGCCCGCGTCCCCTGCGGGCGCCCTCCAGAGCGTGCACCAGGGGTGCCACGGTGGTCAGGTCCAGCTCGCCGCGGGCGCTCACCATCCGGCATTCGTCGAACAGTTCGGGCGTAGGGAAAGGCTCAGGCGGTTCGGGATGAGCGCACATGCGCGTCATCTCCTCTGTCCGGGTTGGAGCTTCACCGCGCGCAGAGCCTCTGTTGCGCCGAACGGACTGCACGGAGAGGGCCAGGGCCAAGGGCGACCGCACGCCGAGCCTACTGCCGTGGCGCGCGGTGGGCGCCACGACGGGAACGTCTCCGAAAGGTTCTCATCCGGAGGAAATACACCTAGGCTTGCGGCATTCCGCCGTGCCACAGGTTTCCGCGGAAGGCACACCGTTCGGCAGCCCGTTGGCCGCCCGTGCCCCCGAACCCGGGCAAGGATCGAATTCTCAGCCTTCGCAGAACAGCCGACTCTCATGGCCCACCGCGGTCGGCTGCCCCTGTGTTTCAGCTCGTCCACTTCCCCTCGTCGCGAGACCGGCGCGGTGACCTTCCCGCATGCCGCTGCACGGTCCGACGTGGGGCACCCGGCTCCCGTTCGCGCGCGCCCAAATAAAAAGGGGGGAGCGGCGTGTGGGGAGCCCGGGCGGCCGCCGTCGAGTTCCGGACGACCGGCGGCGGCCGTCGGAAGCAGCGGTGCCGGGCCGGGGAGGGAACGGCGTGAGCCCCCGCCGTTTTCCGGCGGGAGCCTGCAGCCTCCTACGTCCGCAGCAGCCGTTGGGTGAGCTCCCGGT
>NZ_JBEOYD010000102.1:0-3618 GCF_040296885.1 Streptomyces sp. NPDC001980
GCGGAGGGGTATCTGTTCACGGGGCGGTTGTCGCTGCGGTCGCATCCGTGGCTGGCGGATCACGCGGTGAACGGCACGGTTCTGCTGCCGGGTACCGCGTTCCTGGAGCTGGCGCAGCATGCGGGTGAGCAGCTCGGCTGCGGGACGGTCGAGGAACTGACCCTGGAAACACCGCTCGTCCTGCCCGACCGCGGCGGACTCGCGATCCAGTTGTCGGTGGGCGCGCCGGACGCGTCGGGGCGGCGCTCGCTCAACCTGTACGCGCGGGAGGAGGACGCACCCGCCGACCAGGAGTGGACCCGGCACGCGACCGGCGCGCTGGCCACCGGTGCCGCAACGGCGGACGCCTTGGGCGGACAGTGGCCCCCGGCCGGCGCCGAACCCCTGGACACCACCGACCTGTACGCCCGCTTCGCCGAGCAGGGATACCAGTACGGGCCCGGCTTCCAGGGGCTCAGGGCGGCCTGGCACCGCGGTGACGACGTGTACGCCGAGGTCGCTCTGCCCGAGGCACACCGTGATCGCGCGCAGTCGTTCGGTCTGCACCCGGCGCTGCTGGACGCGGCGCTGCACGCGCTGTGGCTGGCGGCCGTCGAGGCCGGACCGTCCGCGGGCGAGGCCGGTGGAGTCCGGCTGCCGTTCAGCTGGGGCGGGACGAGCCTGTACGCGTCGGGCGCGACCACCCTGCGGGTGCGGCTGACGACGACCGGCACCAACGAGGTCGCGATCACCGCCGCCGATGCTGCCGGATCCCCGGTCGCCGCCATCGAGTCGCTGGTGATGCGCCCGCTCGTGGCGGGGCA
This sequence comes from Streptomyces sp. NPDC001980, assembly GCF_040296885.1. Classification (NCBI taxonomy): domain Bacteria; kingdom Bacillati; phylum Actinomycetota; class Actinomycetes; order Kitasatosporales; family Streptomycetaceae; genus Streptomyces; species Streptomyces sp. NPDC001980. The sequence continues at coordinate 804 of NZ_JBEOYD010000102.1, forward strand.
GCTGGAGGCCGCCCGGGTGCGGTCGCTGTACCGGGTCGACTGGCATCCGGTGACAGCAGCCGACGGCACTCCCGTGACGCCGTACGAGGTGGCGGACTTCACCGGATCCGGCGACGACGCGCACGCCGTCGTGCATCGGGCGCTCGCCCGGGTCCAGGAGTGGCTGGCCGCGGAGCACGAGGACGACCGGCGTCTGGTGTTCGTCACCCGCGGTGCCGCCGGGCCCGACACCCGGGACGCGGTCCACGCCGCGGTGTGGGGCCTGGTCAGGACGGCGCAGAGCGAGCACCCCGGCCAGTTCGTCCTGCTGGACCTCGGCCCGGCCGACGACGTCACCCGGTGGGTGCCCGCCGCCGTGGCCTGTGGGGAACCGCAGCTCGCGGTCCGGGACGGTGCCGCACTCGCCGCCCGGCTGGTGCGGGCCGCGCCGAGCGGCGAGGAGCCGAAGTGGGACCCGAACGGCACGGTGCTCATCACCGGAGCCGGCGGCGTCCTCGGCGGGCTGACCGCCCGGCACCTGGTGGACCGGCACGGCGTACGCGACCTCGTCCTGGTCGGACGCTCCGGGCCGGACCCGGAGCTGGTCGACGAACTCACGGCTGCGGGTGCCCGGGTGGTGGCCGTCAGCTGTGACGCCGCCGACCGGACCGCGATGGCCGACGTCATCGCCGGCATCCCGGCCGACCGGCCACTGACCGGGGTCGTGCACGCGGCCGGGGTGCTCGACGACGCCCCGGTCACGTCGCTGACGCCGGAGCAGGTCGACCGCGTACTGCGACCCAAGGCCGACGCGGCGCTGCTGCTCGACGAGTTGACCCGTGACCTGCGGCTCACCGCGTTCGTGCTGTTCTCCTCGGCGTCGGCGACCTTCGGCGCGGCCGGCCAGGCCAACTACGCCGCGGCCAACGCCTTCCTCGACGCGCTGGCCGAGCGCCGCCACGCCGCGGGCCTGCCGGCCCAGTCGCTGGGCTGGGGCTTCTGGGAGCAGCGCAGCGCCATGACCGGCGGGCTCGGCGACCGCGAGGTGGCCAGGCTGACCAGCGGCGGTGTGCGGCCCATCGGCTCGGCCGACGGACTGGCGCTGTTCGACGCCGCGTCCGCCATGGACGACGCCGTGCTGGTGCCGATCCACCTGGACCTGTCGCCCCGCGGCGGGGAGATCCCGCCGCTGCTGCGCCACCTGGTGCGGCCCGCCGTGCGGCGGACCCCGGCCGTGGCCGAGGGATCGGCGGACGCGACGACGTTCCGGCAACGGCTGGAGGGGCTGCCGGAGGAGGCGCAGCGGGACAGCCTGCGGGATCTGGTGCGCTCGACCGTGGCCGCGGTCGTCGCCTACGACGGGCCCGCCGCCGTGGACCCGGACGTGACGTTCACGAGCCTCGGTTTCGACTCGCTGATGGCCGTCGAACTGCGCAACCGCCTCTCCGCCGCCGTCGGCACCCGGCTGACGCCGACCCTGGTGTTCGACTACCCGACCGCCTCGGGGCTGGCCGACCACCTCTACGACAAGCTGGGACTGGCCCCGGCCGTGGCTGCCGTATCCCCCGCGGAGCCGGGCGGGGACGCGGACGACGACGAGATCCGCGAGGCCGTCGCGTCCGTCTCCGTGGCGCAGCTGCGTGCGGCCGGCGTGCTCGACGTGATCCTGCGGCTGGCGGAGGCGGGGCGGCAGCAGACGACGGCCGACCGGATCGACCACATCCAGAACATGGACGTGGACGATCTCGTCCGCTGGGCCAGTGCCCTCGGTAATGACGAATCCTGATCCGGATCGACGTGTGTGGAGCTCATGATGACTGCCCCTCAGGACCAGGTGATCACTGCCCTGCGCAGCGCACTGGTGGACAACGAACGCCTCAGGGAGGCCAACCAGCGTCTGTCGAAGCGCACCGACGAGCCGGTCGCGATCGTCGCCATGGGCTGCCGCTACCCCGGCGGGGTCGCCTCGCCCGACGACCTGTGGACCCTGGTCAGCGAGGCGAGGGACGCCATCTCCCCGTTCCCGGAGGACCGTGGCTGGGACACCCGGGGGCTGTTCGGCGAGGGCGCGCCCGACACACTGACGTCCCACGCCCGCGAGGGTGGCTTCCTCGCCGGGGCGGCCGACTTCGACCCCGGCTTCTTCGGCATCAGCCCGCGTGAGGCGCTGGCCATGGACCCGCAGCAGCGGCTGCTCCTGGAGACCAGCTGGGAAGTGTTCGAACGCGCGGGCATCGCCCCGGGCACTCTGCGCGGCAGCAGGACGGGCGTCTTCGTCGGCCTGATGGGCACCGACTACGGCGGCCCCCTGCACCACGTCCCGGACGGCGTCGAGGCGTTCCTGGGCATGGGCACCCAGTCCAGCGTGGGCTCCGGCAGGATCGCGTACGCCTTCGGCCTGGAGGGCCCGGCCGTCACCGTCGACACCGCCTGCTCCTCCTCTTTGGTGGCGATTCACCTCGCCGCGCAGTCCCTGCGCGCGGGCGACAGCACTCTGGCCCTGGCCGGCGGCGCGACCGTGATGGCGGGTCCCGGCCTGTTCGTGGGGCTCAGCCAGCAGGGCGGCGTCGCCGCCGACGGCCGTTGCAAGTCCTTCGCGGAAGGCGCCGACGGTGCCGGTTTCGGTGAGGGCGTCGGTGTGGTGTTGCTGGAGCGGTTGTCGGATGCGCGGCGTCATGGTCATCCGGTGCTGGCGGTGATCCGTGGCAGTGCGGTGAACCAGGACGGTGCGTCGAACGGTCTGTCGGCTCCGAACGGTCCCTCGCAGCAGCGGGTGATCCGGCAGGCGTTGGCGAATGCGGGTCTGTTGGCGTCCGAGGTGGACGTGGTGGAGGCG
>NZ_JBEOYD010000103.1:0-3479 GCF_040296885.1 Streptomyces sp. NPDC001980
CGGCGTGAAGCTCACGACGCTGCGCCCCGAGCAGGCCGCCTACATCGGCGTGAAGGCCGAGGGTCCGTACAAGCCGGACCACTACCGCTACTGAGTCCGAGACCCGCCCACCGGGAAGCGCACCCGTGCACCGACGCGCTCTCCCGGCGGCAGGTTCTCCGGTCCGCCGAGGCAGGCCCCCGCACCCCCGTGCCGGGGGCCTGCCCCTTTGGCCCGTCGACCGCCCGCACGGCCGTACCGCGGGTCCGAGCGCCGGACCCACGCCCCGTCAAGCCCCAGGACCCCCATGCCCCGCGGCCGCTATTCGCTCCATGATCCGCACGATCACACCCCCCTCGGCGAAGAACACTTCCAGTGCGCCCCCGGCCCCTCCGGCTGGCGTTATGTCTCCCAAGTGACCACCCCCTCCGGTGACCACAGCGGCTCCGTCGATCTCGCCCTCGACGACCTCGGCCGCCCCATCCGCCTGGAACTCCACGCCGGGGGCTGGCAGGTCCGTGGCGCCGCCCTCGACGGCGTCACCTGGGTCCGCACGGACCCCACCGGCACCCATGCCACCGAAGGCAATGTGCACGCCCACGCCTTCACCGGCACGTCCCCCGCATTCCTCGTCGCCACCGCCCGTCTCCTGCGCCTCACCCCTTCCGCCGCCGCGACCCGCGTACGCCTCGTGGCCTTCACGGACCCCGTCCTCGCCCCGCGCACCCTGGACCAGTCCTGGGCCTTGCTGAAGAGAGAAACACACGCCACTGACAACGGCCCTCTGACCGTGGACGAGTACCAGGTCACAGCTCTGGACACAGGCGAACAGAGCCCTGTGCACCTCGCCGGCGACGTGGTCCTGGCAGCCCCCGGAATCGAGTTGGAGGACCTGCGGTCACCGCCGTCGTTCTTCACCGACCCCGACTCCGAGGCCTGAGCAGCAGGCTCCGCAGGCCGGACCGTGCCTAGGCCGGAGGCACGAACCCGGTGGTCGGCCGCTCGGCCGCCGCTGCGGGAGGAGCCACGGGCGCAGCCGGCGGCGGAGGGACAGGCGCAGGCGTGGGTGCATGCATGGGTGCAGATGCGGGGGCAGGGGGCGCACCGGGTACCGGAGGCGCGTACGTGGTGGGGATACCGGCGGACGGAGAAGCTTGGTCGGCGAAGGCCCGCCGGGCTTCACGGGCCTGCCGCTCCTGCACCACCGCAGCCAGATACGCGGCCGGCGGAATGTCCGGGGGCGCCGGAGTACCCGTCCGCGTCGCGAGATCGCCCGCGAGCTGCGCGGCCATCGCCCACGAGACCTGCGGATCGAGCTGCTGCATCCGCGTCAGGTACTGCCGGACAGCCAGCCACAGCGGGTCCGGAACGGCCGACAGGTCCAGCTCGGCGAAACGTCCCGCCAGCCAGGGCGGAGGCGGCGGAACGAAACGGGCCTGCCCGACGGGCACCCGCTCCCGCACGACCAGGGTCCCCGCGAACACGTCCCCGAGCCGCCGCCCACGTGCCGAGACCAACGACGCGATACAGGCGACGACCCCGAACGTCATAAGGATCTCGACCACACCGAGAGCTCCCCGCACCAGCGCATGACGGAACCGGATGGGCCCGCCGTCATCCCGCACGACCCGCAGTCCGCACGCCAGCTTCCCGAGCGAGCGCCCATGGCTCAGCGTCTCGATCGCGATCGGCGCACCGACCAGCACCAGCAGGAAGGCTGCGATCGCCAGGGCGATCTGCGCGGCGTCGTCGAGCGAGGCCGTGGCCGCCGCCAGGCCGATCGAAACACCGATGTACACGGTGAAGGCCACGATCAGGTCGAGCAGCACGGCGAGTGCCCTGCTGGGCAGCCTCGCGGGACGCAGTTCCAGCGCCACCGCCTCGCCCGTCACCAGCTCACTCACGCCCGCCGCCTTTCCCTGGTCTGCCCTGTACAGCGCAAGTCTGCCAAGCTGAGGGCGCATCGCGCCGCAGTACGACAAGCTGACAGCTGCGACATTGCTACGACAGGCAGTCGACGACCAGCCGAGGAGCAGGCAGACCCGATGGACCTCGACGTCTTCGTCTCCGCACACCGAGCCGAGTGGGACCGTCTCGACGTGCTCCTCCGCCGCCAGCGGCGCCTCAATGGAGCGGAGGCCGACGAACTCGTCGCGCTCTACCAGCGCACCGCCACTCACCTCTCCCTGATCCAGTCCAGCGCTCCCGATCCACAGCTCACCGGACGCCTCAGCCAGCTCGTGGCACGCGCGCGTAGTGCCGTGACAGGCACCCGCCGAGCCTCCTGGCGCGACGTCGCCCGCTTCCTCGGACAGGGATTCCCGGCCGCCGTCTACCGCTCCCGCCATTGGTGGGTGCCCACCGCGCTCATATCCACCGCCATCGCGATCGTCCTGGGCTGGTGGATCGGCACCCACCCGGACGTGCAGTCGACCATCGCGGCCCCCAGCCAGCTCCGCGAGCTGACCCGCCCCGGCGGCGAGTACGAGACCTATTACTCCAGCCATCCCGCGGCTTCCTTCGCGGCCCAGGTGTGGACCAACAACGCCAGGGCAGCCGCGATGTGCCTGGTCCTGGGCGTCTTCCTCGGTCTCCCGGTCCTCTGGATCCTCTTCGAGAACATGCTGAACCTGGCCGTCGGCTTCGGCCTGATGTCCTCGGCCGGCCGCCTCGACACCTTCCTGGGCCTGGTCCTCCCGCACGGGCTGCTGGAGCTCACCGCGGTCTTCGTGGCCGCGGGAACCGGACTGCGCCTCGGCTGGACCCTCATAGACCCGGGCCCGCGCAGTCGCCGTACTGCCCTGGCCGAAGAGGGACGCGCCGCAGTGGGCATGGCGATCGGCCTGGCTCTCGTCCTGTTCGTCTCCGGCGCCATCGAAGGCTTCGTCACCCCGTCCGGCCTGCCGACCTGGGCGCGAATAGGCATCGGAGTGGTGGCTGAGCTGGCCTTCCTGGCCTACGTCTTCGTCATCGGCGGCCGGGCCGCTCGCGCCGGTGAGACGGGTGACCTCGACGAGACCGACCGCAGCGCGCTCGTCCCTACGGCCGCCTGATGTGCGGAGACCCCCTGTGAGCTGCTAGTCTCCTCTTCGCCCCGGAAGACCCGTTGACACGGGTTGGATGGGGAGGTAGATTCAAACAGTTGCCTAGAACTGGACAGGTTCAGGGCCGATCGTTAGAATCGATCTGCTTCACAACGGAGAGTTATCTCCGAGACACTGAAGCCACCTTCGATTTACTCAGAAATGAGTGGCCGGTCAGACCGGCCAAGAACTTCTGATAAAGTCGGACTCGCCGAAAGAGAGCCGGAAGGCAATCGAAAAGGCAAAGGCCCTCCAACGGCCACCGGAAATGAATTCCGACCGGGAACGGAACGGAAAACGGATCTGGTAAGGTTGGAAACATCGAAGGGAAGCCCGGAGGAAAGCCCGAGAGGGTGAGTACAAAGGAAGCGACCGTTCCTTGAGAACTCAACAGCGTGCCAAAAGTCAACGCCAGAT
>NZ_JBEOYD010000104.1:0-2958 GCF_040296885.1 Streptomyces sp. NPDC001980
CGCCGCCCCCCCCCCCCCCCCCGCGGCGTTACCCTCTGCGGGGTCCCCGCCTCCGGGCATCGGGTCGGGAAGACAGGTCTGTCTACCCTTGTTCGTCATGCACAGCAGCCAAAGAAGCCCCGAGCGGAGCTGTAAACTGAACCACTAGTCTGAAAGAAGGAAAGCGTTATGCCCAGCAAGGTCAACGCCTCGAAACCGTCCGTACGTGAGCGTCTGCTGGCCGCCGCCGACGAGCTGTTCTACCAGGAAGGCGTACAGAGCGTCGGCATCGAGCGCATCGTGCAGAAGGCAGGCGTTGCCAAGGCATCGCTCTACAACCTCTTCGGCAGCAAAGAACAACTGGTCGAGGCATATCTCGACGCGCGCCACGCCGACACCCGCGAGCAAGTCGAACGCGCCCTGACCCGGTTCCGCACACCCCGCGAGCGACTGCTGGGCGTCTTCGACGCACAGGGCCAGCTGTTCACCGAACCCGACTTCAACGGCTGCGCACACATGACGGCCAGCGCAGAAGCACTACCGGGCAGCCCCGTCGAAGACGCCACGGACCGGTACCGGCTCTGGGTAAGGGCGCTCTTCACAGACCTGGCCCGGGAGGCCGGCGCCACCGACCCCGAAGAACTGGCTCGCCAACTGCACCTCCTGTACGACGGCGCCGGAGTATCGGCCCGCATGGACCGGGACCCCTCAGCGGCGACGACCGCACGCACAGCAGCTGCAGCACTGTTCGATGCGGCACCCAAAAACGGAACAGCGGCCAACCCCGGGCAGTAAGCAGAGACGGTTCCCGAGCCGAGAGCTGGAGCCATCAGATGGAGATCGCCCGTCGCGCGGCGTTCAGCGCGGGGTCTGACCGCCTTCGACATCGTGCCCCTGACCGGCCCAAGCAGGACGCCAACCAGCGCCGATAGACGCAGGTCGCCACCAGCCACCTCGGCTGCTTCGTCCTCACCGCCGCCCTGCACCCGGCTCTGGCCGCCGACAACGACGCCCTGCTCCTGCTCGACATGACCGCACCTCGACCGACGAACACTCCTACGCCGGCCACCTCAAAAGGTACCGACCAGCAGCCGTAGGCACGCCTCGGCGACAGTGCGTAGCCAGGGCGTACGTCTTCGTCCGTCGCACGCACGACGACTGCAGTTACGAACCCAGTGAGTGGTGAGCATCGCGAAATTGCTGATCACGGGTCTGGTGTGAGCGTGGGGTGAGCTACTCGCGCTGGTCGTCGGCCGGTGTCCACGGCGAAGGTCGTCTGACATGTCGTTCGGAGCCGTCCACCCGGGCCGGTGCCTGGACCTGTCCGATTGGCCGGCGTCGTAGCGGTCCGGGCTCACCCGGTGACCGGCTCGAACACGACTCAGGGGCAAGCGCCTTGGTTCGGGTGGGCACAGTCGGCCAAAACCGCTGGTTGGATTAGGGATGTAACCGGGACAATAGTCTGGTGCCTGCGAAGTTGACCGATATGCCGCCTGACCGGCTGGATGCGCTGATCAAGCATCCCTTCCACCGGGAGAACGCCGAGCGGCTGATCGGGTTCATCCGCGATCTGCGGGAGTGCCACTGTCCCGAGGACTTCGTGGCCTTTCAGCACGAGCTCCTGAAGGCCATGCTCGAAGCGAGCCATGCCCGTGCCGCGCGAAATCGGGTGATCAAGCGGCTCAAGCGGGGAGAGAAACTCCCCCGGACGCGCCCGAGCTGGTAGCGGGCGACCGCCATGACGTGGACGACTGGCGGCTGGAGTCGGATGTCCTTGAGCGCATAGGCCGACAACTGCGTTCCGTGGGGGATGCCATGGCGTGGCGGGCATTTGGCTACGACCGCCGCTACATCCTCACCCTGCGACGGAACGAAGCGCCCGGTCCGATGACCCTCGCCAAGGAAGGCACCGTCCACGAGGTCCAGTTCATCCAGGACCAGTGGAGCGAGCACCGGCGCCTCGCGATGTTGCATGACCTGACGAACTGACTGCGCATCGGCGACGCGACTGTCTTCGACACCCCCGACGAGAACAACCTGCAAACCATCTACCTGCATGAGCTCAAGACAAACCCGAAACGGCGTGAAGGCGCCCAGCTCACGCGGACCCGCATGGCGGCGGAGGCACTGGACGTGAACGGGCCGCTGCCCGGACCCGACAAAGCCCGTCTCATCGAAACCGGCGTGCCGTACGCCAGCCATCTATCGGCCCTCCGCGACGCCTTCGCCTACGCCCACCGAGAGGGACTGAAGACGATGCGCGTGCCTGGGCAACGCGCACTACTCGCGCTCGACATCCCGGCGGCTGGCAACCGCTGGGGCCTACAGGAAGCCACGCGGCAGTTCCACGCCGCGTACACGGCATTGCTGCGCCGCACCCGGCTGACCGGACAGCAAATCTGCTTCGGCAGCGGTGACAACACCGCCCGCAACACGTTGGCCCCGCCATGGGGCATCTATCCCTTGCAGCCCGCGGAGTGCGCCGGCCTGATCGCCGACGTACTGGTGTTCACCGTGACGATGTCTTCCCACAACTTCGTCGAGGAACTGCATAAAGCCGGCCTGAATGCCGAGTGGGTCCTGGCCGAAGGCGCCGACATGGCGCCCCTCCGGCCCATCGTGGCAATCTACGGACACGGCCGCCGCGTCGTGATGGCCCATGCGGAAGTCGAGCGGCTACTGCTGGAACTCACCGATCTTGGCACGTGGGCACGAGGAGTAGAACGTCTCCTTCAGATGGGCGTTGCAGGTTGGCAGCCGTGGCCTTACTTCACCGACGAACACAAAATCTGGGCATGACTCGGACCGGCGGTGCCGTGTGTAACCGAGACTGATCGGTCGCCGGATCGGGTGGGGTGCCGGACCAAGAGCAAATGCCACCCGCCTTAGACGCTGTTGTCTTTCCGAGCTTGAGGACTGCGTTTCCGCTGGTCAGGCATAGGCTGGTGACTCTGTGGGAGTGGTGACCTGTCGTGTCGC
>NZ_JBEOYD010000105.1:0-2928 GCF_040296885.1 Streptomyces sp. NPDC001980
GTATGTTCTTTGAAAACTAGATAACAGTGTAGCTCATATTTTTTAATTTTTAGTTTGGTTAAGTTAGAAAGGGCGCACGGTGGATGCCTTGACACTAGGAGTCGATGAAGGACGGGACTAACGCCGATATGCTTCGGGGAGCTGTAAGTAAGCTTTGATCCGAAGATTTCCGAATGGGGAAACCCACCATACGTAATGGTATGGTATCCTTACCTGAATACATAGGGTAAGGAAGACAGACCCAGGGAACTGAAACATCTAAGTACCTGGAGGAAGAGAAAGCAAATGCGATTTCCTGAGTAGCGGCGAGCGAAACGGAACATAGCCCAAACCAAGAGGCTTGCCTCTTGGGGTTGTAGGACATTCTATACGGAGTTACAAAGGAACGAGGTAGACGAAGCGACCTGGAAAGGTCCGTCGTAGAGGGTAACAACCCCGTAGTCGAAACTTCGTTCTCTCTTGAATGTATCCTGAGTACGGCGGAACACGTGAAATTCCGTCGGAATCTGGGAGGACCATCTCCCAAGGCTAAATACTCCCTAGTGATCGATAGTGAACCAGTACCGTGAGGGAAAGGTGAAAAGCACCCCGGAAGGGGAGTGAAAGAGATCCTGAAACCGTGTGCCTACAAATAGTCAGAGCCCGTTAATGGGTGATGGCGTGCCTTTTGTAGAATGAACCGGCGAGTTACGATCCCGTGCGAGGTTAAGCTGAAGAGGCGGAGCCGCAGCGAAAGCGAGTCTGAATAGGGCGTTTAGTACGTGGTCGTAGACCCGAAACCAGGTGATCTACCCATGTCCAGGGTGAAGTTCAGGTAACACTGAATGGAGGCCCGAACCCACGCACGTTGAAAAGTGCGGGGATGAGGTGTGGGTAGCGGAGAAATTCCAATCGAACCTGGAGATAGCTGGTTCTCCCCGAAATAGCTTTAGGGCTAGCCTTAAGTGTAAGAGTCTTGGAGGTAGAGCACTGATTGAACTAGGGGTCCTCATCGGATTACCGAATTCAGTCAAACTCCGAATGCCAATGACTTATCCTTAGGAGTCAGACTGCGAGTGATAAGATCCGTAGTCAAGAGGGAAACAGCCCAGATCGCCAGCTAAGGTCCCAAAGTGTGTATTAAGTGGAAAAGGATGTGGAGTTGCTTAGACAACTAGGATGTTGGCTTAGAAGCAGCCACCATTTAAAGAGTGCGTAATAGCTCACTAGTCGAGTGACTCTGCGCCGAAAATGTACCGGGGCTAAATACACCACCGAAGCTGCGAATTGATACCAATGGTATCAGTGGTAGGGGAGCGTTCTAAGTGCAGTGAAGTCAGACCGGAAGGACTGGTGGAGCGCTTAGAAGTGAGAATGCCGGTATGAGTAGCGAAAGACGGGTGAGAATCCCGTCCACCGAATGCCTAAGGTTTCCTGAGGAAGGCTCGTCCGCTCAGGGTTAGTCAGGACCTAAGCCGAGGCCGACAGGCGTAGGCGATGGACAACAGGTTGATATTCCTGTACCACCTCTTTATCGTTTGAGCAATGGAGGGACGCAGAAGGATAGAAGAAGCGTGCGATTGGTTGTGCACGTCCAAGCAGTTAGGCTGATAAGTAGGCAAATCCGCTTATCGTGAAGGCTGAGCTGTGATGGGGAAGCTCCTTATGGAGCGAAGTCTTTGATTCCCCGCTGCCAAGAAAAGCTTCTAGCGAGATAAAAGGTGCCTGTACCGCAAACCGACACAGGTAGGCGAGGAGAGAATCCTAAGGTGTGCGAGAGAACTCTGGTTAAGGAACTCGGCAAAATGACCCCGTAACTTCGGGAGAAGGGGTGCTTTCTTAACGGAAAGCCGCAGTGAATAGGCCCAAGCGACTGTTTAGCAAAAACACAGCTCTCTGCGAAGCCGTAAGGCGAAGTATAGGGGGTGACACCTGCCCGGTGCTGGAAGGTTAAGGAGAGGGGTTAGCGTAAGCGAAGCTCTGAACTGAAGCCCCAGTAAACGGCGGCCGTAACTATAACGGTCCTAAGGTAGCGAAATTCCTTGTCGGGTAAGTTCCGACCCGCACGAAAGGTGTAACGATTTGGGCACTGTCTCAACCAGAGACTCGGTGAAATTATAGTACCTGTGAAGATGCAGGTTACCCGCGACAGGACGGAAAGACCCCGTGGAGCTTTACTGTAGCCTGATATTGAATTTTGGTACAGTTTGTACAGGATAGGCGGGAGCCATTGAAACCGGAGCGCTAGCTTCGGTGGAGGCGCTGGTGGGATACCGCCCTGACTGTATTGAAATTCTAACCTACGGGTCTTATCGACCCGGGAGACAGTGTCAGGTGGGCAGTTTGACTGGGGCGGTCGCCTCCTAAAGTGTAACGGAGGCGCCCAAAGGTTCCCTCAGAATGGTTGGAAATCATTCGTAGAGTGCAAAGGCATAAGGGAGCTTGACTGCGAGACCTACAAGTCGAGCAGGGACGAAAGTCGGGCTTAGTGATCCGGTGGTTCCGCATGGAAGGGCCATCGCTCAACGGATAAAAGCTACCCCGGGGATAACAGGCTTATCTCCCCCAAGAGTCCACATCGACGGGGAGGTTTGGCACCTCGATGTCGGCTCATCGCATCCTGGGGCTGTAGTCGGTCCCAAGGGTTGGGCTGTTCGCCCATTAAAGCGGTACGCGAGCTGGGTTCAGAACGTCGTGAGACAGTTCGGTCCCTATCCGTCGTGGGCGTAGGAAATTTGAGAGGAGCTGTCCTTAGTACGAGAGGACCGGGATGGACGCACCGCTGGTGTACCAGTTGTTCTGCCAAGGGCATAGCTGGGTAGCTATGTGCGGAAGGGATAAGTGCTGAAAGCATCTAAGCATGAAGCCCCCCTCAAGATGAGATTTCCCATAGCGTAAGCTAGTAAGATCCCTGAAAGATGATCAGGTTGATAGGTTCGAGGTGGAAGC
>NZ_JBEOYD010000106.1:0-2890 GCF_040296885.1 Streptomyces sp. NPDC001980
GTCGACTGGGATGCGGGTGCGGTGCGTCTGCTGACGGAGGCCCGGGAGTGGCCGGAGACCGGCCGCCCGCGCCGCGCCGGAGTCTCCTCCTTCGGTATCAGTGGTACGAACGCGCACGTCATCGTCGAGCAGGGGGATCCCGACCCCGAGCGCGTACCTGAGCCGGCCGGCGAAGGCCCGGCGAACCCCGTTGCGTGGTTCGTCTCGGGGCGTGATGAAGCGGCCCTGCGGGTTCAGGCGGGGCGGTTGCACGAGTTTTTGGTGGGGCGGCCGGAGGTCGGGTCGGTGGATGTGGGGTTCTCGTTGGCGACGACGCGTGCCGCGCTGGAGCGGCGGGCAGCGGTCGTCGGTACGACCCGTGAGGAGTTGCTGGGCGGCCTGAAGATGCTGTCCGACGGCACCGACGCTCCCCAAGTGCTGCGCTCCGGCGGCCCGCGGGGCGCGGACGCCGGTCAGGGCAGCGCCCGTACCGCCTTCCTGCTGACCGGGCAGGGGAGCCAGCGCCTCGGCATGGGACGGGAACTGTACGACACGTCACCGGTGTTCGCCGCTGCGCTCGACGCGGTGTGCGCCCACCTCGACCCCGCCCTGTCCCGCCCCCTGAAGGACGTCCTGTTCGCCCCGGACGGCTCCGCGGACTCGGCACTGCTGGACCAGACGGCGTTCACCCAGGCCGCGCTTTTCGCCGTTGAGACCGCCCTGTACCGGCTCCTCGAACACCACGGCGTGGTCCCCGACTACCTCCTCGGCCACTCCATCGGCGAGGTCACCGCGGCGCATCTGGCCGGTGTGTGGGACCTCGCCGACGCGTGCACGGTCGTCGCCGCCCGCGGACGATTCATGCAGGCGGCCCGGGAGGGCGGTGCGATGGCCGCGCTGGAGGCGACCGAGGACGAGGCACGCGAGACGCTGGCCCCCTACGACGGCAGTGTTGCCGTGGCCGCGCTCAACGGGCCCCGTTCCACGGTCGTTTCGGGCGATGCCGAAGCAGTGGACCGAGTAGCGGCACTCTGGCGCGACCGCGGCAGGAAGACCAAGCGCCTTCCGGTCAGCCACGCCTTCCACTCGCCGCACATGGACGACGTCCTGGACGACTTCCGGGCCGCTCTGGACGGAATCACCTTCCGCGAACCGCGCATCTCCGTGGTCTCGGACGTCACCGGCGACCTCGCCACACCCGACGACCTGCGCTCACCCGACTACTGGGCCCGCCACGTCCGCGAGGCGGTCCGCTTCCTCGACGGCGTACGGTTCCTGGAGGCGGCAGGCGTCACGGCGTACCTGGAACTCGGCCCCGACGGGGTACTCACGGCCATGGCGCAGGACTGCCTCACGCAGGACGGCGCGACCCTGACCCCCGTCCTGCGCCCGGCACGGCCGGAGGCGGTGACCGTCACCGACGCTCTGGCCGCCACTCACCTCAACGGCGGGCAGCTCGACGCGAGGACGGTGTTCCCCGGCGGGCGCCGCGTCGACCTGCCGACCTACGCCTTCCGCAGGGACCGCTACTGGCTGAGCCCCGCGGCCGATGCCTCTAACGCCGCAGACCTGGGCCTCAGCGCCTCCGGACATCCGCTGCTGGGCGCCGCGGTGTCCGTGGCGGACCGCGACACGCACCTTCTCACCGGCCGTCTGTCGCTCGCCACTCATCCGTGGCTGGCGGACCACGCCCTGCACGGTCTGACCGTGTTCCCCGGCACCGGCCTACTGGAACTGGCGCTCCGTGCGGGCGAGGAGGCCGGCTGTCCGGAGGTGGCGGAGCTGACCCTGGTGGCCCCGCTGGTGGTGCCGGAGCGCGGCGGTGTGCGGCTGCAGGCGGTGGTGGCGGCACCAGACGCCGGCGGCCGCCGTCCTGTGGAGATCTACGCACGCCCGGACGACCCGGCCGACGCCGACTGGACGGTCTGCGCGACCGGCCTCCTCACAGCTGACACCGGCGACACGTCCGAACCCGAGAGGCTCGTGGCCTGGCCGCCCGCGGGTGCGGTGGAGGCCGACCTGAGCGGTGCGTACGAGCGGCTCGACCAGCTCGGTTACGGCTACGGGCCCGCGTTCCGAGGACTGCGCCGGCTCTGGAAGGGCAGCGAGGGCGAGCTGTACGCCGAGGTCGTCCTGCCCGAGGAGCAGCGCTCCGACGCGGCCGACTGTGCGGTGCACCCTGCTCTGCTGGACGCCGCGCTGCACGCGCTGTTGCCGGGGGTGGCGGGCGAGGACAGGGCCGCGGTCGTGCCGTTCGCCTGGGAGGGAGCGCGGGTGCGTGCTGTGGGGGCCACGGCACTGCGGGTACGGCTGCGGTTCGCAGCGTCGGGTGACGGTGACGGTAGCGAGTCGGTGTCGGTGACCGTGGCGGACGGTACGGGCACGCCGGTCGCGTCCGTGGAGTCCCTCGTCCTGCGCCCGTTGTCGCAGGACGCGTTGCACGACGCGGCCAACGCGGCCCGCAACGCCAAGGACGGTCTGCTCAGGGTGGAGTGGACGCCGATCGAGGCGCCGGGCGAGCCGCAGACAGGGTCGTGGGTCGTGCTGGGCGACGGCAGGACGGTCCCGGACCTGGCGGAACTGCCCACGCAGGACGTCCCCGACACGGTCGTGGTCCACCTGCCCGCAACGCGGGAGGCCGACCACGACCTGGCCGGGCAGGCGCGTTCGATGGCAGCCGATGTGTTGGGTTTGGTGCGGGGGTGGTTGGCGGAGGAGCGGTTTGGGGGTGGTCGGTTGGTGTTTGTGACGCGGGGTGCGGTGGGTGTGTCTGGGGTGGGTGTGTCTGGGGTGGGTGGGGGTGTGCTGGATCTGGGTTTGGCGGGTGTGTGGGGTTTGGTGCGGTCGGCGCAGTCGGAGAATCCGGGGCGGTTCGGGTTGGTGGATGTGGGTGAGGGTGAGGGTGAGGGTG
>NZ_JBEOYD010000107.1:0-2541 GCF_040296885.1 Streptomyces sp. NPDC001980
GGTCAGTGCCGGCGGTGTCGTGGGCGGCGTAGTCCTGCAGTTCGCCCCAGTAGGTGAACAGGACCAGTTCGGGGTGGGCGGTGTGGTGGCCGTCCTTCAGGTCGCGGGCCGCAAGGGCCACGGCGCGCAGGCTTGCCCCTCCTCCGGCCAGAGCTACTCGGCGCCCGGCGTGGCCGATGGCGGGGTCGGCAGAGTGGCAGAAGCGGGTCACGATGCGCAGGGCGGTGCAGGGCAGGGCTTGCGGGGAGAGGTCGCAGTCGCCGATGCGGACGGCCCCATGAGGAGATTGCGCCCGAGCTGCGCGATCCACTCCGCCGTCGGGTGTGCGGTGGCGCCCAGGATCCGCACCCGCCGCGGTAGGGCCGCTGGGCTTTCAGCGGTCGCAGGTGACGTGGAGGCGGGCCCAGGCGTTGTTGGCGTACCCCTTGGGGTTCCAGACTGTGGCCGGCGATTCGGGCTGCACGCCCGCGGCGGAGTCCCAGGCACGGGCGAGGACTTCCGTCTCGCCCGCGGGGAGGGTGAGCGTGGCGCGCCAGTGCTGCCACGTCCACAGGTTGTCCGGTGCGTCCAGATCGGCGTGAACCCACGTGGTGCCACCGTCGGCGGACACGTCCACGCGCGTCACCGTTCGATCGTCGCCGGCGAAGGCGAAGCCGGTGACCTCGGTAGGCCCGGACGGTAGCTGGGCGCCCTTGCCGGGCCGCACGATGGCACTGTGAATGACGACCGGCCCGAGAGTGATGCCGTCGCCTGGTCCTGCCTTGTGGGGGTCGGCCTCGGGAGGCAGGAGGCTGTATTCCCACTGGAAGTAGTTGTCGGACGGTTCGGTCTGTGCGGAGATGCGCTGGAGCCATTTGACGCTGCGGGCACCGATGAAGCCCGGGACGACGACGCGCAGCGGGGCGCCGTGCGCGACGGGAAGAGCCTGATCGTTCATCGCCCAGGCCAGGAGCACCTCGCCGGAGGTGGCCTTCGCCGCCGGTATGGAGGCGCCGAAGGGCTGTGGCGGGTCGGCGTCCTGTGACACGTCGGCGCCGGTGAAGGCGATGTGGGCCGCTTCGGCCTGCAGCCCTGCCTCGGCCAGCACATCCGCCAGGCTCACCCCGATCCACCATGCCGTGGAGATAGCTCCGGGGCCCCAGGGGACCTGGCCGGGTATGTCGCGGAACTCCATGAGGTCGGCGCGGCGGTTGCCCGCGCACTGCAAAGTGGCGAGCACCTTCCGTTCGGGGAAGCGGTACCGCAGTTCGTCCAGCGACAACTCCAGGGGGCGGTCGACCATGCCGTCCACCCGCAGCCGCCAGCTCGCCCCGCCCACGCGGGGAATCGGGGCATGGTTGCGGCTATAGAAGGTGTCCAGAGGGGTGACCGGGTCCACGAGCGCACCAGGAGGTGGTTCAGCGTTGTAGGGCTCGGTCTGGTGCACGATCATATCGTCTCGTTTATCCCATATGCCCATAACGCTACTATGCTCGAAGTCCTCCCAAGCGGCACTTCGATCCCGCCCGGTTTCGGCGACAGCGACAGAACGGGCATCGCTGCGGCCTGCAGTAGGAGAGCGAGTCATGGGCAAGGAACGACCCGGGGATGACACAGACCCATCCCACACCCGAGATCATCTGGCGAACGAGCGTACCTACCTCGCATGGTTGCGCACATCCGCGAACGTGATGGCGCTGGGGCTGGCCGTGGCCAAGTTCGTCGAGGGCAGCCGTATCCGTTCACTGGCCGCAGGTGCTCTGCTGATGGCTGTCGGAGCAACTGGGCTGGCTTACTCCGCAGTGCGCTATCGGAACGCCGCAGCCGATATCAGGCACGAACGACTTCGCGCCGCCGGCCGAACCGGAGGACCACTGGCCGCAGGCGCCGTACTGACCGTCGCACTCGCTGCCGCCCTATTGCTGCTCTGGTGACGCCAGTACGGCCAGAACGAATGACGGCCCGCGGATGTCCTCAGGGCCTACCCCTCACTGGCAACATAGGTCGAGCCAGGCATACTAGATGATTCACCGAGCCCCGACCCACCGGCGGGTTCGGGAATAGCGGTTGCGGGCCTGCTGGATCAGACAACGCACGGTGACGAACACGGCGGCGAGGTAGAGGTAGAACTCGACGGTCTGGGTCGTCCGCTGGAAGCAACGCCGGAGCTCGCCGTACCCGTTCATCCAGGAATGCGTGCGTTCGACCACCCAGCGACGCCCGACCTGGATGGGAGCCTTCACGCCCTTGACAGCGATCTCGCCGACAAGTCCGTGCTTCTCCAGCACCTGCGCGCACGGCTTGCCGTTGTACGCGGAGTCCAGGTGGAAGGTGGGATTCTCCGGCAGAACAGACCCGACCTGGTCGTTCACCGATTCCCAGGTGGGCTCGAGCAGTTTGGGCTCATGCCGGTTCGCGCCGGCAGCCGCCAGGCCGACCGGCACCCCCTCGCCGTCGGTGGCGACCGAACGCTTCAGGCCCTGCTTGCGACGGTCGACAGGCGAGGGAGCGGCTGCCTCACCGTCGCACGGCGCCTTGGTGATGCCCGCATCGGCGGACAGA
>NZ_JBEOYD010000108.1:0-1683 GCF_040296885.1 Streptomyces sp. NPDC001980
TCTAAGTAGCTGTTGTCGTTCCGATCTTGAGGTGTGTGCGTCGAACGGGAGTCTCGATCGGGTGATCGAAGCTGGCTGCGGGCATGAGTACAGGGCCTCTTGGTAGCTCGGGGTTGCGAAGCCAACCGAGATCCAGGAGACCCTGTTGCCGCAGTTGTACGTGTTCGCGCCGGTGGAGTTCAACTCGGCCGCACCGGAGTGTGATTGTGTCGCTCACCGGTTCGGGAACGCGGCCGATCATCCGGAACGTGTTCGGCGGTATCCCTCGGACATGACGGACGCGGAGTGGGCCCGGGTCCGGCCGTTGCTGCCGGTGCCGGCCTGGCTGCGGGGCCGAGGCGGCCGGCCGGAGGGGTACTGCCACCGGGCGATACTCGATGCGGTCCGGTATCTCGTGGACAACGGCATCAAGTGGCGGGCCATGCCCGCGGACTTCCCGCCCTGGGACCGGGTGTATGCGTTCTTCCGCCGATGGCGCGATCACGGCCTGGTCAGGGAGTTCCACGACCGGCTGCGCGGACAGGTCCGCGAATCGCTGGGCCGCGACGCGGCAGCGACGGCCGGTGTGATCGACTCACAGTCGGTCAAGGCGGACGCCGTCGTCGGGGCGGACAGCCGGGGCTTCGACGGCGGCAAACTCGTCAACGGCCGCAAGCGGCACGTCGTGGTCGACACGCTCGGCCTGCTGCTGGGCGTGATGGTCACCGCCGCAGACACCGGCGACCGCACCACCGCCCACGTGCTGCTCGGGCAGGTCACCGACGCGCACCACCGACTGGAACTGGTCTGGGCCGACGGCGGATACACCGGCAGCCTCGTCGAGCACTGCCTGGCCGCGTTCGCGCTGGTCCTGGCGATCGTCAAACGCAGCGACGACATGCGCGGATTCGTGGTGCTGCCCAAGCGGTGGATCGTCGAGCGGTTCTTCGCCCACCTGATGCGCACCCGCCGCCTGGTGCGCGACTTCGAACGCCGCACCACCAGCGCCGAAGCGATGGTCTACTGGTCGATGACCCTGCTCATGACGCGCCGCCTTGCCCGGCCGCACCCTGGGCGAGGGTGAACCGGCCCGGCTGCCGCTCGGCCAGCCAGCCCCGCGCGACCAGGCGTTTCGCCTTCGACCGCAGCGCCTCCACCTTCGCCGGCACCGCGTCCAGGCCGAACACCACGGCCAACTCCTGGCAGGTCAGCGGTCCTTGATGGAGCCGGTGTCGGTCCCCGAGGGCCTCAAGGATGCGCTGATAGTCCACCGACAACACCGACCGGTCCAGCCCCTCACGCCATACCGGCACCTGCGACCTGGGCTTCGCGGCGCCCGCTGGCGACGTCTGCTCGGCCCGTCCGCCGGAGGCCGGCGCTGTCCGGCCGACCTGGTCGTGGCCCTGCCCGGTCTCCTCGACCGGGTCCAGTACCTCGCCGACCCGCGAGCGGGCGATGGCCCATTCCTTCCAGTCCCGCTCGGCCACGGCCAGCTCGGCCTGGATCCGGTCGGCCTCCTCCCGCAGCTCGTCCACCCGACGCCGAGCAACGAGCTCGCGTTCTTCAAGCAGCCCCACGACCGACGGCATCCACGACCTCCAAAGGAACGGCGACACGACAGGTCACCACTCCCACAGAGTCACCAGCCTATGCCTGACCAGCGGAAACGCAGTCCTCAAGCTCGGAAAGACAACAGCGTCTAAG
>NZ_JBEOYD010000109.1:0-1648 GCF_040296885.1 Streptomyces sp. NPDC001980
TCGCCGAGCCAGATGTTGTCGCCCATGCCGATCTCGTCGCCGTAGTAGAGGATCGGCGAGCCGGGCAGGGAGAGCAGGAGCGCGGTGAAGAGCTCAATCTGGTTGCGGTCGTTGTCGAGGAGGGGGGCGAGCCGCCGCCTGATGCCGATGTTGGCGCGCATACGCGGGTCCTTCGCGTATTCGGCCCACATGTAGTCGCGTTCCTCGTCGGTGACCATTTCCAGGGTCAGCTCGTCGTGGTTGCGCAGGAAGATGCCCCACTGGCAGCCGGAGGGGATGGCGGGGGTCTTGGCGAGGATTTCCGAGACGGGGTAGCGCGATTCCCGGCGCACGGCCATGAAGATCCGCGGCATCACCGGGAAATGGAACGCCATGTGACACTCGTCCCCGCCGCTGCGGTAGTCGCCGAAGTAGTCGACGACGTCCTCCGGCCACTGGTTCGCCTCGGCCAGCAGCACCGTGTCCGGGTACTGCGTGTCGATCTCCTTGCGCACCCGCTTCAGGAAGTCGTGGGTCGCGGGCAGGTTCTCGCAGTTGGTGCCCTCGCGCTGGTAGAGGTACGGCACCGCGTCCAGCCGGAAGCCGTCGATGCCCAGGTCCAGCCAGAAGCGGAGCGCGGAGAGGAT
Source organism: Streptomyces sp. NPDC001980 (assembly GCF_040296885.1). NCBI lineage: Bacteria > Bacillati > Actinomycetota > Actinomycetes > Kitasatosporales > Streptomycetaceae > Streptomyces > Streptomyces sp. NPDC001980. The sequence continues at coordinate 627 of NZ_JBEOYD010000109.1, forward strand.
CTCCTCCTGGACGGCCGGGTTCTCGTAGTTGAGGTCGGGCTGGTGCGAGAAGAAGCGGTGCCAGTAGTACTGCTTGCGGACCGGGTCGTACGTCCAGTTGGAGACCTCGGTGTCGACGAAGATGATCCGCGCGTCCTGGTACTGCTTGTCGTCGTCCGCCCAGACGTAGTAGTCCCCGTACGGCCCGTCGGGGTCCTTGCGCGACTCCTGGAACCACGGGTGCTGGTCGCTGGTGTGGTTCATGACGAAGTCGATGATGACGCGCATGCCGCGCTGGTGGGCGGCGTCGACGAACTCCACGAAGTCGGCGAGGTCACCGAATTCGGGGAGCACGGCGGTGTAGTCGGATACGTCGTAACCGCCGTCCCGCAGCGGGGACTTGAAGAAGGGCGGCAGCCAGAGGCAGTCGACGCCGAGCCACTGCAGGTAGTCGAGTTTCGCGGTCAGGCCCTTGAGGTCGCCGATGCCGTCGCCGTTGCTGTCCTGGAAGGAGCGGACCAGGACCTCGTAGAAGACGGCGCGTTTGAACCAGTCCGGGTCCCGGTCCTTCGCGGGAGTGTCCTCGAAGGTGTCCGGGACGGGTTCGTTGACGATCATTGTGTGGGTGACCCTCCGATCCGCGGGGACGGTCGCAGGACGGTGAGGATGTGCGCGGCCCGGTGCCCCGGTTCCAGGCGCACATAGTTGGCCCTGCCCCAGTTGTAGGTTTCGCCGGTGAGCTCGTCGCGCACCGGCACCGACTCGTGCCAGTTCAGGCCGAGTTGCGGCATGTCCAACGAGACCGTGGCCTCCTGGGTGTGGTGGGGGTCGAGGTTCACGACCACCAGAACCGTGTTCGAGCCGCTCCGCTTGCTGTAGACGATCACCGCGTCCTGGTCGGCGTGGTGGAAGTGGAGGTCGCGCAGCTGCCGCAGGGCCGGGTTCGCCCGCCGGACGGTGTTGAGGCGGGTGATGAGGGGGGCGATGCCGTCGGTGTCGGCGAGGGCCCAGTCGCGGGGTTTGAGCTGGTACTTCTCGGAGTC
>NZ_JBEOYD010000110.1:0-1636 GCF_040296885.1 Streptomyces sp. NPDC001980
CCGGATCCGGGTCATACAGACCATCCACATCCCAGCCCCGGCCGACCGGAAACTCCCCCACCGCATCCACACCCTCGGCCACCAGCCGCCACAGACCCTCCGGCGACGCCACCCCACCCGGATAACGGCACCCCATCCCCACGATCGCAATCGGCTCGTGTGCTTTCTCCTCGGCCTCGTGCAGGCGTCGGCGCGCGTCACGCGCGTCCGCGATGGCCCGCTTGAGATAGTCGCGAAGCTTGTCGTCGTCAGCCACGTGCTCTCAGCTCTCCGGGATGGGGGTTGATGGCATTCGGGTTCAGTCGAGTTCGTCGACGAGGGCGAACAGTTCCTCGTCGGTCGCGGACTCCAGGTCCTCGTGGGAGTCGGCGATGCGCTCGCTGTCGTGGTCGTTCATGTGAGCGATGTCCAGCAGTTCCTGCAGGCGCGCGATGATGCGCTCGTGGCGCTGCCGTTCGTCCGTGACCGTGACTGCGGCTCGCAAGGAGGCCTCCATCCGGTCCATTTCCTTGAGGAGGGCCGAGACGTCCGCGTCGGGCGACGCGCCCTCCGATGCCAGTGCCGCGCCGAGATGGGCGGCGAGGGCGGCGGGGGTGGGGTGGTCGAAGGCCAGTGTGGTGGGCAACCGGAGGCCGGTGGCCGCACCCAGCTGGTTGCGCAGTTCGACGGCGGTCAGGGAGTCGAAGCCCATGTCCTGGAAGGACCGGTCGGCGTCGAGGTCGCCGGGATCCCCGTACCCCAGGACGGCGGCCACCCGGCCTCGGACCAGGTCCGCCAGTGCCCGTTCGCGCTGTGCAGGGGGCAGGCCGGCCAGCTGGTGTGCCAATGACGTCTCGTCGGTGGGCGCGGTCTGTGTGGCCAGTGTGGTGCGGCGTCGCGGCCGCGCCGGCACAAGACCCCGGAGCATCGGCGCCGGCTCCTCCTGCCCCCGCAAAACCGCCATGTCCAGCCGGGTCAGCGCAAGCACCGCCTCACCACTCGCCAGACCCGCATCAAACAAGCCCATCGCATCATCCGAGGCCAACGGAAGCAGACCCAACCGCGACAACCTCCGCAGATCCCCCTCCCCAAGATGACCCGTCAACTCACCCGACTGCTCCCACAACCCCCACGCCAACGACACCCCCGGCAGACCCAACGCCCGCCGATACACCACCAACGCATCCAAAAACGCATTCCCCGCCGCATAATTCGCCTGCCCCGCCGTACCCAACAACCCCGCCAACGACGAATACACCACAAACGCCGACAGATCACACCCCCGCGTCAACTCATGCAAATGCCACGCCGCATCCACCTTCGGCCGCAACACCCGCTCCAACCGCCCCACCGACATCCCCGCCACCACACCGTCATCCAGCACACCCGCCACATGCACCACCGCACTCAACGACCCCCCAACCCCCGCCAACACCCCAGCCAACGCCTCCCGATCCCCCACATCACACGCCGCGAACTCCACCCGCTCCGCACCCAACCCCAACAACTCATCACGCAACACACCCGCACCCACAGCCCCACCACCCCGACGCCCCACCAACAACAAACGCCGCACCCCGTGCTCCACCACCAAATGCCGAACCAACACCCCACCCAACACACCCGTCGCACCCGTCACCAACACCGTCCCCCCACC
>NZ_JBEOYD010000111.1:0-1605 GCF_040296885.1 Streptomyces sp. NPDC001980
TGACGGGTGGGCTGGCGGGTGCTGGTCTGTTGGCCGGTGGTGAGTACTGGGTGCGGCATGTGCGGGAGCCGGTGCGGTTCGCGGACGCGGTAGGCACCCTGGAAGCCGAAGGCGTCACCACCTTCGTCGAGATCGGCCCCGACGCCGTCCTGACCGCGATGGTCGGCGCCGCGGTCCACAACTCCGACGCCGTCGTCGCCGTCCCCGCGCTGCGGGCCGGACGGCCCGAGGCACAGACCCTGTGCAAGGCATTGGGCGGCCTGTTCACGCGCGGGGTACCGGTCGACTGGCAGGCGTTCTACGACGGGACCGGCGCGCGCCGCGTCGACCTGCCGGCCTACGCCTTCCGCCGCGACCGCTACTGGCTCGACGCCACCGCCGACACCTCCGATGCGGCCGGCCTTGGCCTGGTCCCGACCGGACACCCGCTCCTGGGCGCGGCCGTGGAACAGGCCGACGGAGACGACATCCTGTTGACCGGCCGTCTGTCGCTCGCCACTCATCCGTGGCTGGCGGACCACGCCCTGCACGGTGTGACCGTGTTCCCCGGCACCGGCATGCTGGAGCTCGCGCTGCGGGCGGGGGAGCAGGTCGGCTGTGAGCGGGTCGCCGAACTGACCCTGCCGACGCCCCTGGTCGTGCCGGAGCGTGGCGGAGTGCTGGTGCAGGCGGTTGTGGGCGCACCGGACTCCGAGGGGCACCGCAGGATCGACGTATACGGCCGCCCCGAGACGGACACCGGTCTCGAACAGCCGTGGACCCTGCATGCGACGGGAGCCCTGGCAAGCGCCGGGACCACCGCCCGGGACCTCCCCGCAGACCTCATGACCTGGCCTCCCGCCGAGGCGACCGAGGTCGACCTGGAGGAGACCTATGCGCGGCTGGCGGACCGCGGCTACGACTACGGGCCCGCGTTCCAAGGGCTGCGCCGCATGTGGCGGGGGAGTCGGGGCGAGCTGTACGCCGAGGTCGTCCTGCCCGAGGAGCAACGCACCGACGCCGCCCGCTTCGCCCTGCACCCCGCCCTGCTGGACGCCGCGCTGCACCCACTGCTGCCCGGCGTCGCGACGGACGTCGCCGACCGGCTGCCCTTCACCTGGTCGGACGTCGACCTGTATGCCACCGGCGCCACGGTGTACCGCGTCCGCATCACGGAGACCGGACCGGACGCCGTGTCCGTGACCGTCGCCGACGACACCGGCGCACCGGTCGCCTCCGCCGGCGCCCTGACGCTGCGGCCGCTGTCGAGGGAGGCGCTGCACGCGGCGGACAGCTCCTCGCCGAACCGGCTCCTGCGGATCGACTGGTCGCCGTTGCCCGAGCCCGCTGCCGAGCAGCGACACGACGGCATCTGGGCCGTACTGGGCGACGACACGCTCGGGCTCGGCGACTCCGTCCGCGCCTATGCCGGCCTCGACGCACTGCCGGAGGAGGTGCCCCCCACAGTGATCGTGCCAGTGTCCGTCCCCGAGGGCACTGACGTGCCCTCGGCCGCGCACCGTGTCCTGAGCGATGTGTTGGGTTTGGTGCGGGGGTGGTTGGCGGAGGAGCGGTTTGGGGGTGGTCGGTTGGTGTTTGTGACGCGGGGTGCGGTGGGTGTGTCTG
>NZ_JBEOYD010000112.1:0-1522 GCF_040296885.1 Streptomyces sp. NPDC001980
GCGAGCCGCCGCCTGATGCCGATGTTGGCGCGCATACGCGGGTCCTTCGCGTATTCGGCCCACATGTAGTCGCGTTCCTCGTCGGTGACCATTTCGAGGGTGAGTTCGTCGTGGTTGCGCAGGAAGATGCCCCACTGGCAGCCGGAGGGGATGGCGGGGGTCTTGGCGAGGATTTCCGAGACGGGGTAGCGGGATTCCCGGCGCACGGCCATGAAGATCCGCGGCATCACCGGGAAATGGAACGCCATGTGGCATTCGTCGCCGCCCTTGTCGTAGTCGCCGAAGTAGTCGACGACGTCCTCCGGCCACTGGTTGGCCTCGGCCAGCAGCACGGTGTCCGGGAACATGGCGTCGATCTCGCGGCGGACCCGCCTCAGGAACTCGTGGGTGGGCGGCAGGTTCTCGCAGTTGGTGCCCTCCTCCGCGTACAGGTAGGGCACCGCGTCCAGCCGGAAGCCGTCGATGCCCAGGTCCAGCCAGAACCGGAGCGCCGCCAGTACCTCCTCCTGCACCGCCGGGTTCTCGTAGTTGAGGTCGGGCTGGTGCGAGAAGAAGCGGTGGAAGTAGTACTGGCCGCGCACGGGGTCGAAGGTCCAGTTGGAGACCTCGGTGTCGACGAAGATGATCCGCGCGTCCTGGTACTGCTTGTCGTCGTCGGCCCACATGTAGAAGTCGCCGTACGGCCCGTCCGGGTTCTTCCGGGACTCCTGGAACCACGGGTGCTGGTCGCTGGTGTGGTTGACGACGAAGTCGATGATGACGCGCATGCCGCGCTGGTGGGCGGCGTCGACGAACTCCACGAAGTCGGCGAGGTCACCGAACTCGGGGAGCACGGCGGTGTAGTCGGAGACGTCGTAACCGCCGTCCCGCAGCGGGGACTTGAAGAAAGGGGGCAGCCAGAGGCAGTCGACGCCGAGCCACTGCAGGTAGTCGAGTTTCGCGGTCAGGCCCTTGAGGTCGCCGATGCCGTCGCCGTCGCTGTCCTGGAAGGAGCGGACCAGGACCTCGTAGAAGACGGCGCGTTTGAACCAGTCCGGGTCCCGGTCCTTGACAGGTGTGTCCTCGAAGGTGTCCGGGACGGGTTCGTTGACAGTCATGACGCGCTGGGCCCTCCGTTCGCTGGTGTCGGCCGCCCTACCTGGAGCACGTGCGCCGGCGTCCGGCCGGGGGTGAGGCACACATAGTTGGTCCTGCCCCACGAGTAGGTCTCACCCGTCAGTTCGTCCTGCACGGACAGGACGGCGTTCCAGTCCAGGCCGAGTTGCGGCATGTCCAACGAGACCGTGGCCTCCTGGGTGTGGTGCGGATCAAGGTTGACGATCACCAGAACCGTGTCCGGCCCGGTGCGCTTGCTGTACGCGAGGACGGAATCGTTGTCCGTGCGGTGGAAGCGCAGGTTGCGCAGCTGCCGGAGCGCGGGGTGGCGGCGCCGGACGGTGTTGAGGCGGGTGATGAGGGGGGCGATGCCGTCGGTGTCGGCGAGGGCCCAGTCGCGGGGTTTGAGCTGGTACTTCTCGGAGTC
>NZ_JBEOYD010000113.1:0-1434 GCF_040296885.1 Streptomyces sp. NPDC001980
ATGATGTGCACGGGCGGCTCGTAGCGCAGGAGTTCCTCGACCAGCGGCACGATCAGGTCCGGTTCGTCGCGCAGGCGTTGCAGCACCTGCGGGTGACGCAGCAGCGTCAGCATGCCGTTGGTGATGAGGTTGACGGTGGTCTCGTGGCCGGCGATCAGCAGCAGGTTGGCGGTGCTGATGATCTCCTCGTCGGTCATCCGCCCGTCCGGTCCGTCGTCGTTGGCCAGCCGTGACAGCAGGTCGTCGCTCGGCCGGCCGTGACGTTGTTCCACCAGTCCGCCGAGGTACTCGCGCAGGTCCTGGCGGGCCCGCACGCCGTTGTCGAGTTTCTCCTGGGGGTCGGTCCTGGCGTCGTAGTCGATCGCGTTGATGACGTCGTTGACCCACACCCGGAACCGCGGCTCGTCCTCGCGTGGCACGCCGAGCAGGTGACAGATCACCGTGACGGGGAACGGGTAGGCGAGGTCGTCGACGATGTCGATCCGCTCCTTGCCCGCGACGCCGTCGAGCAGCCCGCCGACGGTGTCGGCCAGGGCGGGTTCCAGGCCGGTCACCAGCCCAGGGGTGTGCGGGGGGCCGAAGTGGCGCATCGCCATCCGCCGCAGGCGGTCGTGCTCGGGCGGGTCCATGTTGATGAACGCCGGCGTGGTCGTGCCCTCGGCCGAAGGCATCGGATGCGCCAGGTTGCGGATGTCGGAGCTGAGGTGCGGGTTGTGCAGGATGTCCTCCAGCTCGCGGTACGTGCTGATGACGTAGCTGCCGTCGTCCTGCCGGGCCACCGGCGTCCTGCGCAGCTCGGCGTAGAGCGGGTACGGGTCGGCCCGGGAGGAGTAGTCGAGGATCCGGCGCAGCGTGTCGGGCGCCTCGGTCGTGGTCATCTCGCTGTCCTTTCCTCCTGCCGGTGCACTCCTGGCGGTGCACTCCTGCCGGTGGAGTCATGCCGGTGGGCCTACCGGCAGTGCTGGTGCGCGGCCGTGACGCGTCGTTCGCCCGGGTCGTGTCCGGTGACGACCACGGTGGCGCCCTGGGCGAGCAGGGTGGGGCCGGGGAAGTCGACGGGCACCGGTTTGGTGTCGACGGGCTGGTCCGGTGTGGGGCAGGGCGGCGGGAAGGGCGCGGCCGTCTCGATGAGACGTCGGTAGTGGTCCAGCCACTTCGCGTTGTTGAAGGTCACGGCCGCGGTGACCCGGCCCTGGTAGCCGTACGCGGCGACGAAGCGGTGGTCGGACACCGATCCCTGGGTGACGACGACCTCGTCGGCGAAGGTGGGCACGCCGACGGACTTGATGTTGACGCCGAACTGGATCGACCAGAACCGCGGGATGGACAGATGGGGCCAGCGCTCCGCCTGGCCGTGGACCATGTTGTGGGCGGCGACCTCGGCCTGCTCCACGGCGTTGGCCCAGTGCTCCAGCGAGATGAGCCGGTACTCGT
>NZ_JBEOYD010000114.1:0-1393 GCF_040296885.1 Streptomyces sp. NPDC001980
CGACCTGATGATCTTGATGGTCTCGTCCAGGTCGTCCACGGCCCGCAGCACCCGCTCGGAGGCCTCCGAATGCTCGATGAAGCGCCCGGCGCTCTGCAGGGTCATCCCGGTGGCGAACAGCCGCTGGATCGCCAGGTCGTGCAGATCCCGGGCGATCCGGTCGCGGTCCTTCAGCACCGCGATCTCCTCGGCGTCCCGCCGCCGCTCCGCCAGCTCCATCGCGAGGGCCGCCTGCGCCGCGAAGACCTGCAGGGGCTCGGTCTCCTTCGCGGTGAACGGCGGCCGGCCCGCCTCACGCGCCAGCAGCACCACACCACGCACACCGGCCTCGCTCGTGCCGATGGGGCTGGCCACAGCGGGCCCCAGCCCGCCAAAGCGCGGCGGCTCGGGCGAGACCCGGTCGTCGTGGACCACATCCGCGCTGGTCACCGCGGTGCCCTGGGTGAACGCCAGGCCCATGAGCGTCCTGTCCAGCGGCAGCACCAGCCCCCGGTGCGCATCCGCGTCCATCCCCACGGCGATCTCCACGGTGAGCGAGCCCGTGTCCGCCATCGGCGTCGCGACCGCGGCCAGCGCCGAGTCCGTGATCTCCCTGGCCTGCTCGGCGATCAGCCCGAGAGCCCCGGCGCTCGCGGTGCCGGACATCAGCCTGTTCGTGATCTCCGCGCTCGCCCGCAGCCACCGCTCACGCAGCCGCGACTCCTCGTACAGCCGGGCGTTGTCGATCGCCACCCCGGCCGCCACGGCCAGCGTGGACGTCACCGACACGTCCTCCTCGTCGAACTGGCCTCCGCCCCGCTTCTCGGTGAGGTAGAGATTGCCGAAGACCTGGTCGCGGACCCGGATCGGGACACCGAGGAACGAGTTCATCGGCGGGTGGTTCGGCGGGAACCCGTACGAGGCCGGATGCTCGGAAAGCTTGGTCAGACGCAGCGGCTCGGGATGGCGGATCAGCTCACCGAGGATCCCGTGCCCCTCCGGGAAAGGGCCGATCCCGGCGATCTCCTCCTCGGTGACACCGACCGTGTGGAAGGCCGACAGCCGCCTGCCGTCCGGGCCGATCACACCCAGCGCCCCGTACTCGGCGTCGACCAGCACGGCCGCCGCCTCCACGATGCCACGCAGGGCCTGCTCAAGGTCCAGTTCCCGGCCGACCGAGAGCACCGCCTCCAGCAGGCTGTGCACCCGGTCCCGGGTACCACGCGCGGCGTCCAGCCGGGCCTGCAACTCTTCCAGCAACTCGTCCAGCCTGAGCTGCGGCAGCCGCACCCGGGCCGCCTCATGGCTCTCCACCGCACTCCTCCCGACCCCGTCGACTCGTACACCGGCAGGTCCGGTCAAAGCCCACCGTAGTGGGCACCGACCGCGTCGGGCACCTGGATCGGGCAAGTCG
>NZ_JBEOYD010000115.1:0-1265 GCF_040296885.1 Streptomyces sp. NPDC001980
AACATCAAGTCCGTCGGCGTGCCCACCTTCGCCGACGAGGTCGTCGTCACCCAGGGATCGGTGTCCGACCACCGCTTCGTCGCCGCGTACGGCTATCGGGGCCGCGTCACGGCTGCCGTGAGCTTCGACAACGGCAAGTGGCTGGACCACTACCGACGGTGGATCGAGTCGGCCGCGCCTTTCCCGCCCCGCTGCCCCACGCCGGACCAGCCGGCCGACATGAAACCGGTGTCCGTCGGCTTCCCCGGCCCCGCCCTGCTCGCGCGGGGCGCCGGCGCCACGGTGGTCGTCACCGGACACGACCCGGGTGAGCGCCGCATCACGGCCGTGCACCGCCATCGCCATCGCCATCAGCATCGGCATCGGCATCAGCAGGAGGAAGGCCGGACGACCACGACCGGGACGCCCGGCATGCTGCAACGGATCTTCGACTACTCCGCCCGGGCCGACCCCTACCCGCTCTACGCCGAGCTGCGCAGGACGCCGGTGGCCCGGCAGGACGACGGCTGCTATGTCGTCAGCGCCTATCGCGAGATCACGGACATACTGAATGACCCGCGTCTGAGTTCCGACGTCCGCAATCTGTCGTGTCCGATGCCCTCGGGCGAGGGAGGGGTCCCGGCGTCGTTCATCCACATGGACTCGCCCGAGCACGATCGCCTGCGGCGGATGGCGATGCGCCGCTTCGGCCCCCCGCACACCCCTGGGCTGGTGACCGGGCTCGAAGGCTTCCTGACCGCCACCGTCGGCGGCCTGGTCGATGGGCTGGCGGGCAAGGAACGGATCGACGTCGTCGACGATTTCGCCCTCCCGCTCCCCGTAACCGTGATCTGTCACCTGCTCGGCGTGCCACGCGCGGACGAGCCGCGGTTCCGGGTGTGGGTGAACGACATCATGAACTCCGTCGACTACGACCCCGAGACCGACCCGAAGGAGAAACTGGACAAGGGCGTACAGGCCCGCAACGACTTGCGCCAGTGCCTCGGCGAGCTGGTGGAACGGTGCCACGGCCGACCAGGAGACGACCTGCTGTCACGGTTGGCCAACGACGACGGGCCGGACGGGCGGATGACCGACGCCGACATCGTCGCCACCGCCAAACTGCTCCTCATCGCCGGTCACGAGACCATCGTCAACCTCATCACCAACGGCATGCTGACGCTGCTGCGCCACCCGCAGGTGCTGCAACGCCTGCGCGACGAACCGGACCTGATCGTGCCGCTGGTCGAGGAACTCCTGCGCTACGAGCCGCCCGTGCACATCAT
>NZ_JBEOYD010000117.1:0-1049 GCF_040296885.1 Streptomyces sp. NPDC001980
CGGGTGGCGGCCCGGGCGACCAGGGCCGCGAGCGCGTCCTGGAAGCGGTCGTGATCCCGCCACAGCGGACGGTCGTCGCCCTTGACGGTCATCTGACGCATGGCGTCGGTGCCGGGCACGGAGGCCAAGCCGCGCAGGACGGCAAGCAGCGCGTCGTTGTGCTGCGTGGGCAGCTCGCGCTCGTAGTCCACCTGTGCGGAGTCGGCTCGTAGCGGGACACCGGGCAGCTTGCGCTCGTACGTCACCAGGACGCCCTCGTACTCTTCGGCGTCGAAGATCTCGGGGGTGGAGAACGGCAGTGGGTGCCGTGCGATGTCCGCGTACACCTGGCGGGTGAGCCGGAAACCGGCCGGCGGCCGACCGCTCCACACCTTGGCGACCCTGTCCTCGCCCAGGCTGTAGACGACGCCCTCGACACCCGAGCCGATACGGCGAACATCCGTGTGCCCGCGGTCCACAAAGCGGACCGGCCACGGGTCGGGGAGTGGGGCTTCGTCGTCCGGGGTGATCTCCATCCGCGCATTGGATCACCAGCGGCACCGGCCTCGACAGGCGTTTTCGTGCTGTGCCCCGCCCGCACGCCCCGACGTCGGCAGGCCGGTGAGCTTACGAAACTGGCGCCCTGGGGGTACATCAAACGCACCCGTTGCGGCCGCAGCAGCTTGAGACGATCTCGGGACCCACGGATGGTCACGGGAATCAGCAGCAGTCCACACGGACGGGCCGCGAGCGCAGGCCCGGGGTGGCGGTGGCTGTCACATGCGCGGGCCGGGTGTGGCTCAACGGTGCCCCCGCGATCCGGATCGAATCCGACAGCGGACGGGCCGCGGTCAGCCTCCTGATCGAGAACGGGCGCATCACCCGGATCTACGCGACATCCAACCCGCAGAAGCTGGCACGACTCGACCATCCGACCGATCTCACCAGGTAGCAGACGGGCGGGTGTGCCGGGCAGTACGTGCCCGGCAGGCCGTCCCGGCCACCCTGGCCGCGAACACCGCCCTCGCGGTCTACGCCGGGAAGTCCACCTGCTGAGGGGTCTGAGGGGT